>CBFGTF010000010.1:0-36884 GCA_965651655.1 uncultured Devosia sp. | reverse complement strand
CCATTTTCGGCCTGCCCAATGGCCAGGCCTATTCGGCCAGCAAGGCCGCGACGGTCAATCTCGCCCAGTCGCTCAGGGTCGAGCTCTGGCCCGAAGTGGATGTGCGCCTCGTCACCCCCGGCTTCGTGCGCACCCCGCTCACCGACATGAACACCTTCGACATGCCCGCGATCATGGAGCCGGAGGAGGCGGTGAAGCGCATCCTCAAGGGCCTCGATGGCAGGAGCTTCGAAATCGCCTTTCCCCGCCGCCTCATCTGGCCGCTGAAGCTCCTCGCGGTGCTCCCGCACCCCATCGCCTTCGCGCTGACGAAGAGGCTCAGACAGTGAGCCGCGTCACGAAATACCCAACCAGCGCCGAAAGCCCGGTGAGGAACCCGCCCCAGGCCAGATCGATCAGGCTGATATTGAGGCTCCAGCCCTTGAGGGTCGAGAGATTGGTCATGTCATAGGTGCCATAGGCCAAAAGCCCCAGCGCCACCCCGGCCACCAGCGCCCACAGCCAGGACTGGTTATTGACCGCCGGCAGCACCGCAAAGCCCACAATGCCGGCGACATAGAAGAGATAGAACAGCGCCGCCGGCACCAGGTTCGGCCGCTCCAGCAGCAGGTCCCCGATTTCGGCGCGATAGAACCCGATGCCGATCACCGTCAGCCACAGGAAATCAATGGCAAAGAACACCACAGCCGTTCCGAAATAGGCAGCAAGCAGCGTCGCAATCGAATATCCGGCCAGCATTCGGTCTCTCCTCAAATCCCCAGCAGTGGCTGCACCATCCGCACCAGGCGGCTCGAAAACTTCAGCGGCGCATCGGTGATGGCCAGGCAGATGCAGTCCTCTTCGGTTCCGGCAATCGGCTGATGCGTCAGCGATCCATCGGCATCCTCGATATCGCCGGGTCCAAAGCTGTCGACCTCGTCATGAAAGCTCCCGGTCAGCACCACCGTCAGTTCGCGTCCGCCATGGCTGTGCTCGGGCACCGGCTTTCCCGCGGCAATACACAAAAGGCGCGCCTGCGTGCTGTCGTCGCCGGTCTTGATCAGGATCTGCTTGGCATTGCCCAGGTTGCGCCATTTGAGGCTGTCGATATCGCCGCCCAGATAGCTGCGCAGCGGCTCGGGCAGCGTGGCGCGCGCCGGGCGCTTCACCGGTATGGCGGGCGCTTCCGGTTCGATGGCAATGCGGGTTCTCAGCGCCTGCCAGCTGTCGTCCGGGCCGGAAACCGGCTCCAGTTCTTCGAGCAATGCGCCGCCGGTGGCTTCGACCAGGGCAAGTTGTCCCCGGCATTGCGGGCACATGGCAAGATGGCAGGCAACGGCAAGGGACCAGCCTTCGGACAGGGTGCCGGCGGCATAGTCGATCAGGAGGTCGTCATTGAGGTGGTGCTTGATGTTCATTTCAATTCCTCCAGCGCCGCGCGTAGGCGTCCGAAGGCCAGTCTGATGCGCGATTTCACGGTGCCGATCGGCAGGCCCAGCCGGGCCGCTATCGTGCTGTGGGATGCTTCGTCGAAAAAGGACAGGCGGATCAGCTCGATCTGTTCCTCAGGCAGGGTCTTGAGCGCTTCATGCAGGGCTGCGCCATTGCGCTTCTGCTCGAGAACGTCCGATGCCTCGGGCTCAGCCGCCGGGACCAGTGCCGGGTCGTCGGGGTCGAAGGCGGGCCGCTTCTGCTTGCGCCAGGCATCGATCCAGATATTGCGGGCAATGGTGAAGATCCAGGCCGAGGCCTGGCCGCGTGCCGGGTCGAACTGCTCGGCCTTGCGCCAGATGGCCAGCATGGTCTCCTGCAACAGATCCTCTGCCGCCTGCCCGTCACGGGTGAGCTTGAGCAGGTAGGCGCGGATGCGGGGACCGAATTCGCGGAACAAGGCCTCGAAGGCCACCATGTCGCGTGCGGCGGCGATTGCGACAATCAGCGCGCCGATATCTCCATTTGGCGGTGCGACAGGCACTTCCCGGTCCGTCATGCGATGCGAGCCCCTGATTGGCGCGGGCACGGCAAGGCGGCGGCGCGTTGGTAACGCTGCATCCTTACACGGCTCGGCAAATGGGTAAATCGCAAGTGTCATGCCTCGACTACGCGGGCTCGTTGGGGCTGGATCAGTGTGCCGCGCACTTTTCGTGTCCGGCGCGTCCGCACGGCAAAAATAGTCTTGCGCGGGTTGATCCACCACCGGCCCGCCAGCGTATCTTATGAAAACAGGTCAGGACCAATAACGATGTTTCACGCCGCCTCAGGCTTTCCCGGATCGCCTTCCGCCCGGCAGCGCATTGCGGTGATCGGCAGCGGCGTCTCGGGCCTTTCGGCCGCATGGCTGCTGTCAAAATCCCACGATGTGGTGCTCTACGAGGCCGATAACCGGCCCGGCGGCCATGCCAATACCGTTGAAGTTCCCGGCACTGGCCCGGTCGATACCGGCTTCATCGTCTATAACGAAAGCAATTATCCCAATTTCACCGCCATGATGGACCATCTCGGGGTCGAGAGCATCCGCACCCAGATGTCCTTTTCCGCCTCGCTCGATCAGGGGCGCTTCGAATATTGCGGCGAAGGGTTGGGCGGTCTCCTGGCGCAGAGGCGCAATGCTTTCAGGCCCCGTTTCTGGAACCTGTTTCGAGACCTGCTGCGCTTCTATCGTGAGGCGCCCGAAGTGCTGGACCGTCCGGACCTGCAGAAACTGACGCTGGACGAATATCTCCAGACCCAGCGGTACTCCCAGTCTTTCGTCGATGACCATCTGCTGCCGCTGGCTGCGGCGATCTGGTCGTCCTCGGCCAGCGATATCCGCGCCTATCCGCTTCTGGCCTTTGTCCGCTTCTTCCAGAGTCACAATCTGCTCCAGATCTGGGAGCGTCCCAACTGGCGGACGGTCAAGGGGGGCAGCCGCGCCTATGTCTCGTCGCTGCTGGCCCGGTTCAGTGGCGAATTGCGCCTCTCGACGCCGGTCGCCAGCATCCAGCGCGATGCCTCCGGGGTCACGGTAATCGACATGAAGGGCCATGCCGATCGGTTTGATCAGGTGCTGATCGCCAGCCATGCCGATCAGGCCCTTGGCATGCTCGAAGCCCCCAGCGCGGCCGAACGCGGTCTGCTTGGCGCCTTTGACTACACGCTCAACACGGCCGTCCTGCATGCCGATGCCCGTTTTATGCCTCGCCTCAGGCGGGTTTGGAGCTGCTGGAACTATATCGCGGTCGAGCAGGCGCAAAGCGCCCACCCCCTCTGCGTCAGCTACTGGATGAACCGCTTGCAGAGCCTTTCCGGTCGCGATCTGTTCGTTACGCTCAATCCGCCCAGCGACCCGCAGCACGAGATCGCGCGCTTCGAATACACCCATCCCCTCTTTGACAGCAAAGCGATCCACGCTCAGGAAAATCTCTGGCAGATTCAGGGGCAGAACCGCACCTGGTATGCGGGAGCCCATTTCGGCCGTGGCTTCCATGAAGATGGCCTGCAATCCGGTCTCGCCGCAGCCGAAGCCATGGGCGCGCTGCCCCGTCCATGGACCGTGCCCAATCCTTCGGGCCGCATCACCCTTGCGCCGCCCGCGCCGGCGCTGGTGGCATGAGCTTGAATTCGGCCATCTATGTTGGCCAGGTGGTGCACCAGCGGCACCGCCCCAAAAAGCACAGCCTGCGCTATCGGGTCTTTTCCGTGCTCATCGATCTCGATGAACTGCCCGTCCTCGACCGCTTGCGCTGGTTCGGCCACAACAGGGCGGCGTTGTTCTCTTTTCGCGACAGCGATCACGGCGATCGCGGCGATCTTCGGAATTGGGTCAGCGCGCAATTGGCCAGTCAGGGCCTCCCGGCCCCCGCCCGTGTGCGGCTGCTCTGTTATCCCCGCATCCTGGGCTATGTCTTCAACCCGCTGACCGTCTGGTATTGCGATGGAGCAGACGGCGCCCCGCTGGCGACGATCTACGAGGTGCACAATACCTTTGGCGAACGCCACACCTATATATTGCCCGCAGCGGCGGACAGGCAGGAGGCGGACAAGGCCTTCTATGTCTCGCCCTTCATCGACATGAATTGTCGTTATGCGTTCAAGCTTTCGGCGCCCGATGAGAACATCCTCGTCGCCATCAACGAGACGCAGGATGGCGCGCCCCTGCTCTATGCCGGCTTTACGGGCAAGCGGCGGGAGTTCACCGACGCGACCTTGCTGAGGCTGTTTTTCAGTCACCCGCTGATGACGCTTAAAGTGACCGCCGGCATCCACTTCGAGGCCATCCGGCTGATCCTCAAGGGCATCAGGATCCGGTGGTACACCGATCGGAAAAAGGCAGTTGCCGATTAAGTCCAGCGGCTCCTGCCCACCCTCCCCTTGAGGGGGCGTAGCTTGGCTCAGCGAGCCTGGCGAAGCTGGGGAGGGGTCTCGGCGCGGACATGCAAAAGTCAGCGCTGATGAGGTTGGAGCGGGCACATCCGCGACGACGGCCACGGGTCAGGGCAAGTGAAACGCCCCAACCCCGTCCCCTACCATTCGAAATCCGGCCCGTTCTCGCGCGCGCCCATCAGGAACACATCGGCCATCAACCGCAGTGGCGCGGCGTCAACATCGCTCTGGCGCGCGTCGAGCAGGTCGGCGAAGCGATCATAGATGCCCGCATATTCCTCATCGCCATGCTCCAGAACGACGGCCCCGTTGATTCGCAATGTCCGCCCGCCGCGCTCGAGCTTCAGCTCATCGCCCGTGCCGGTGACGACATGGATGGTCCAGATTTCCCCGCTCTCTTCGAGCCAGTTGAAACCGGACGACATCTTCGGCTGGTGCGGCTGGCCGGATTTGAAGACTACTTCCACATCGACCGGGGTCTGGCGGTTAGCGGGAAAGGTCAGCCTTGCACTGTTCACGAACACCGGGAAGGGCATGATCTTGGTGAAGATCGAATAGGCATTGATGCCGGGATCGCAGACCCCGAACCCGCCCGGTTCCCAAACCCAGTCCTGGCCGGGATGCCACTTGCGCACACTTTCGCGCCAGTCGATACGGACCGACTTGACCCCCTGGTCGGCCAGGATCGCCTTGGCCCGGTCCACGGCGGCATTGTACTGGCTGTGCCAGGTCTGGAACAGCACCCGGTCGAGTCGGTTGGCATGGGCGATGATATCGTCGAGTTCGGATATCGTGGTGGTGGGTGGTTTTTCCATCATCACGTCCTTACCCGCGTCCAGGGCCTCGCGCACCAGCCCATGGCGCACACCGGGCGGCGTGCAGATCGAAACAAGACCCACTTCGGGCATGGCCGCGTAAAGTTCGGCTGCCGTGCGGAATACCGGCACACTGCCATGGCCGACTCCGCGAGTGGAAACTGTGGCCGCCAATTCGAAATCGTCGGAGGCGTCAATGACCGGCAGGTGCTGGTCCTGTGCAATCTTGCCCACCCCGATAACCGCAATCTTGCGCTTGGCCATGCCCGCACTCCCTCAAATTGGTGCCGGCTATAGAGCAGACCTTGGGCGCTGCTGCCAAGAGGCCGGCGCTACAAAAGTATGATTTTTATCATCGGATGAGGATGGCACGAAAATCGTTGACATTGGTGCCGGTGGGGCCGGTGACGAAGAGGTCGCCAATGGCCTCGAAAGCCGAGTAGGCATCGTTATTGGCCAGGGCTACCTGCGGGTCGATGTCGGCCTCTCGCATGCGACGGGCAGAGGTGCCATCGACAAAGGCGCCGGCATTGTCTTCCGACCCATCGATGCCATCCGTGTCTCCGGCCAGTGCCGAGATTCCCTCGACGCCATCCAGCGCAATGGCCAGCGATAGCAGGAATTCGCCATTGCGCCCGCCACGTCCCTTGCCCCGCAAGGTCACCGTTGTCTCGCCCCCCGAGAGCAGGACCACTGGCTTGCTGAAGGGGCGGTTGCGGGTGGCGATTTCCCGCGCCAGTGCGGCATGCACCTGCGCCACGTCGCGTGCCTCTCCTTCGATGGAATCGGAGAGGATCGCCGCCGCGATGCCACTCTGCCGCGCCAGCGCTGCCGCCGCCTCCAGCGACATGGCCGCAGAGGCAATCGTGACGACGCTATTGCCGGCAAAGACCGGGTCATCGGCCGAAGGAGGCAGGTTGCTGTCGCCCGCCAGCAGGGCCGCGGCCGCATCGGGTAGGTTGAGTCGATAGAGCGAGGCCAGGCGCCGCGCCTCTGTCCGGCCGCCGGGCAGCGGCAGGGTCGGGCCGGAAGCAACCAGCGCCGGGTCATCTCCCGGCACGTCCGACACCACCAGCGTCGCCACCCGCGCAGGGGCGGCGGCGGCGGCCAGCCGGCCCCCCTTGATGGTCGAGAACTGGTTGCGGATCAGGTTCATCACCCCGATCGGCGCGCCTGAAGCGAGCAGGGCGCGGTTGATTTGTTGTTCATCAACGAGGTCCAGGCCCGGCGCAGGGGCCGGGAGCAGTGACGACCCGCCGCCCGAAATCAGCGCCACCACCAGATCGTCCTCGGTGAGGTCGGCCACCATATCCATCAGCCGCGCTGCGGCCCTGTGCCCGGCCTCATCCGGGACCGGATGAGAAGCTTCAACGATTTCAATGTGTTCGCAAGGCTCGGCATAGCCATATCGTGTCACCACCAGCCCGGAGATCTCTCCCGGCCAGGCTTTTTCAAACGCCCGCGCCATCTGCGCCGAGGCCTTGCCCGCGCCAATCACCACCGTCCTTCCCCTGGGCGCCACCGGCAAATGCCGCCCAACCGCCAGCGCCGGCTGCGCCCGCGCCACCGCTTCGTGGAAAAGGCTTTCGAGCAGGGAACGGTCCATGGGCTGAGAACTTTTTTGCGGAGCAAGGTGAGGCTTTGTGGCCAGCAGTCCGCTATTTGTCCAGCCCTTCGCGCTTGTCAAACCGTTGACATGAAGGTCCACTAGCTCCGCGTCGAGGAGTTTACATGTCGCAGAGATTCGCCATCTACTACGCCCCGGCCGTCACCAGCGCCCTGTGGGACCGCGCCAGCATATGGCTGGGCCGCGACCCCGCCTCGGGATTCCCCCATGACGGCGCCGTTGCCGGCCTGGAGCGGGCTCGCCTGCTCAACCTCACTCAATCTGCCGGCCGCTATGGCTTCCATGCCACGCTTAAGCCGCCCATGGCGCTGGCGCCGGGACAGACAGAGGAAGGGCTGCGCGCCGCCATGGCGGACCAGGCCGGCAAGCTTGCGCCCGTGCCGCTGGGCCGGCTCCACATTGTCGATCTGCATGGTTTTCTGGCGCTGGTCCCCGAGGTCGAGGCCAATCCGCAACTGGCCGACTTTGCCGCCAATGTGGTCGAAGCCTTCGAACCGTTCCGAGCGCCGCTCAGCATGCGCGAGCGTGCCAGAAGGGCCGCTTCGGGCCTGAGCCCGCGGCAGGAAGAACTGCTCGACGCTTATGGCTATCCCTATGTCTTCGACGAGTTTCGTTTCCACATGACCCTCACTGACCGGCTCCATCCCGCTGACCGCGATGAAGTAATGCAGGCCGCCCAGACCTGGTTCGCGCCGGTGCTGCACGAGCCGGTCACCCTCGACCGGCTGAGCCTGTTTCACGAAATGGAAAACCAGCTTCCCTTCCGTCGCGTGGCCGATTTTGGACTGGGAGCCTGACGGGTGAGGGAAACAGCATTCACCAATGCCCGCATCGTCCTTGCCGACGAGATTGTCCTTGGCAGCTTGCTGGTGCACGAGGGCAGGATTGTTGCCATCGACGCGGGAGCGGGACGGCAGGGCGAGGACATGGGAGGCGACTACCTGATCCCGGGCCTGGTCGAACTGCATACCGATCACCTGGAAAATCACTATCGCCCGCGTCCCGGGGTGTTCTGGGATCCGCTGGCGGCACTCCATGCCCATGACGCCCAGATTGCCGGTTCGGGCATTACCACCGTGTTCGACGCGGTGCGCATCGGCTCCGATGTCGATCTGCCCGACATGCTCGCCCATGCACGCAAGCTTGTGGATGCTGTGCGGGTTGGTCGGCAGGGCAGCTGGCTGCGCGCCGATCATTTCATCCATTTGCGTTGCGAATTGCCCAGTCATGATGTTGTCGCCCATTTCGACGCGCTGGCCGACCATCCCTCGACCCGGTTGGCTTCGGTCATGGATCACACGCCTGGCCAGCGTCAGTTCCGTTCGCTCGACGCCTACAAGAAGTTCTATGCTGGACATATGGGGCGCACCCCCGAGGAGGCGCAGGCCTATCTTGATGCTCGGCTGGACGAACACCGGCGCTATTCAGCGGCAAATCGACAAGCCATCGTGGCCAAGGCGCGCGCCATGGGGATTGCACTGGCCAGCCATGATGACGCCACGCTTGCCCATGTCGAGGAAGCTGAAGCCGATGGGGTCGCCATTGCCGAATTCCCCACCACGCTCGAAGCGGCATCGGCCGCTCATGCGGCGGGTCTCTCCATCCTCATGGGTGCCCCCAATGTGGTGCGCGGAAAATCCCATTCGGGCAATATCTCCGCCACCGATCTGGTAGCAGCAGGACTGCTCGACATCCTCAGTTCAGATTATGTTCCCTTTGCCCTGTTGCAGGCCGCCTTTGTGCTGCCCAGCCGGGTTGCGGGCCTTGACCTGCCCCGGGCACTTGCTACCGTGACCAGCAATCCGGCCCGCGCTGCCGGCTTTGATGACCGGGGCGAGATTGCTCCGGGCAAGCGGGCCGATCTGGTGCGCGTGGTAGCGGATGGTCCGCTGCCGGCAGTGCGGGGTGTCTGGCGTGAAGGACAGCGTGTGAATTGAGCGACCGGCCCCCCGGAGTGCTGGTCTGTGTCATTGGCCCGTCCGGGGTCGGCAAGGACACGCTGATCGGTGGGGCCCGCCAGGCGCTTGACGGCGACAAGCGCTTCAGCTTCGTACGGCGCCTGGTGACGCGACCCGCCGACATCGACCTGGAAGACCATGTGAGCCTGGATGCGGCTGAATTCGCCCGCGCCGCCCAGGCGGGTCGCTTCGCTCTCACCTGGCAGGCACATGGGCTGGACTATGCCCTGCCCATCGGGGTCGACACCGATCTGGCGCTTGGGCGGGTGGTGATCGCCAATATTTCCCGACACGCCGTGCCTCTGGCCATCGCAAAATATCCACTCTGCAGGGTCATCCAGATTTCGGCCGAGATTTCATTGCGGGCCGAGAGGCTCTCCCGGCGCGGTCGTGAGGGCCGCGATCAGATCGTGGCCCGGCTCGCGCGGGAAGGCGCTGCCCTGCCTGCCGATGTGGAGCCGTTTGTCATCGACAACTCAAGTTCGATCGGCATCGGGGTTACCGCCTTTGTCATGGCCCTGCGGCGTATTGCCGAGGATTGAACCCTTCGACCCTCCGGCGCGTTGATTGCACACCAATCAAGCGTCAGGAGTTTCCAAGTGTCCCGCAACAGCCTTTACGGTGTGATTGCCATTCTGGCCATCGCACTGGTCATTTTCGGCATTTACACTGTCCAGCAGCAGCAATCCCAACCCGGCATCGAAGTACGTGTGGATGAACAGGGGATTTCGATCGATGGAAATGGGTAACGACTTACCTGAACTTCGTCGCCAGGCGATCGCGACTGCACTGGCCGCAGAACTCGAGCGTCAAGCACAGTCCGGCGCTTCGCGCATCGATGTGGACGCTCTGGCGCAGGCGGTTGAGGCAGCACTGGACCCATCTGCGCCTGTCGATGAGGGCCGGCGTCCATCCGAGCTCAATGCCACCAATGATGACTGATCGCGTCGCGCGCTAGGAACCAGCAGGCCGGTGGCAGTGCCACCGGCTTGCTTATGCCGTCTCGCCGCTTTCGACAGCGCGGGAGACCGCCAGATGTGCGATCTCGATCGAGGCGAAATGCTGTCCATCCATGGCAAAGGCGGGCAGCTTGACGGCGACGAACTTGTAGCCGCCGTCGGCGGGCACGACCACGCCCTGAGGCTCGCCGGCCACTTCGATGACGATTGGTCTGAGCCTTTCGGCCCTGTTCAGATTGTTTTCCTGCATGGGTGGAATCTCCACTTGCGCGTCGGTCCGACACCGGCCCCTTCGGATGAAGGCGGCCTGGGAGCTGACAACGCGGGTTCTATCGGTTTTGTGAGACGAGGATGTGACGGGTGGTCACATTCGTTTTGAGCGACAGGACCCTTGCCAGCGTTTGGCGGCGTGCATGCAGGTTACTACGGTCGAACACATGGCATGGATCGTGAAGGTCGTCGATGTCGGCATCGTCATTCCTCTCCCTGCGGGTGTTGGACACGAGTGATGTCACGCCATTGCGGCGCAGCAATGGCAAGATAGGGTGCGCATTCGGGTTTTTCCAGTCCTCCTTTATGCGTATTGGAGACATTTTCCGGAAAACTCCCGCTCGAACGCCGTCTCCAGCAAGATCTGATTTTCAATGTCGTGTCTGGTCCCAAGCGCTTCGACTTGCGCGGGGCCCCGCAATCTGCTGTTCTCCGGTGATGTTGCGTCCCCGTCAAAGCAAAGGCGGGTCTGAGGGGATCACTAGGTGTCGCAAGAAGAAGGACCGCCCGCCGCGCGCGGCAAGCGGGGCGTCAAGCCATCGGGAAAGCCTACGCTCAAGACCATCGCGCAGATGACCGGCCTGGCGGTCACCACCATTTCGCGCGCCCTCAACAATGCGCCTGAACTGGCGCAGGAAACCCGTGACCGGGTGCAGAAGATCGCGGCCGAGATCGGCTATCTTCCGGATCGGGCCGCGCTGCGCCTCAAGACCGGTCGCACCAATGTCATCTCGCTCATTCTCGAGCCGGATGAGCAAATCTACGGCTTCGGCACCAGCCTGGTGACCGGCATCACCGAGGCGCTGCGCAATACCGCCTTCCATCTCGTCATCACGCCGCTGTTTCGCAATGTCGAGCCGATCGAGCCGGTCCAGCACATTGTGCGCAACCGCATGGCCGATGGGGTGATCTTTTCCAAGGCCGAGACCTTTGACGAGCGCATCCGTTTCCTGATCGACAGTGACTTTCCCTTTGTCAGCCATGGCCGCAGCCGTTGGCCGGAGGCGCATCCCTCTGTCGATTTCGACAACGAGGCCTATGCCTATGGCGCCACCTTGCGCCTGGCGGCCAAGGGCTGCCGCAAGGTGTCAATTGTGCTTCCCGACAGCGCGTTGACCTATACCGAACACCTCAAGGCAGGCATGGAGCGGGCGGCGCGCGAGAGCGGAATTGCGTACGAATTTGCTGCCGACGTCAACTTGGGCAGCCCCACTGACGCCATCCGCAATTATGTCATCAAGCGCTCCAAGCGCCCGGACCGGCCCGATGGCTATGTCTGTGCGTCAGAAGTGTCGGCCCTGGCCGTGACCGGCGGGCTGACCGACGCCGGCCTGGTGGTTGGTCAGACGGCCCATGTCGTCACCAAGCAGTCCTCGTCCATGTTCGCCCAGTTCCAGCCCGGCGCCGAGACGGTGCAGGAGGATTTCGTAGCGGCAGGACGCAATCTGGGAAGCATCCTCCTGCGGCGTATCGCCGGGGAGACCGAGAACCTGCAATTCGTCGCCGAGCCGAAATTCGACTGGAAGGACTAGGCAGCGATTGGAGAGCCGGGAGGCTCAGGAGCCCTCCAGTTCCTCTCTTAGCATTTCCAGCTCCAGCCATTGTTCTTCGGCTGCCGCTTTGCGCGCCACCGCCGCTTCCAGAGCCTTGGACTTGGCCGCAAAGCCATCTGGGTCACGTGTGTAGAAGCTGGGTGCCGCCAGGTCTGCGTTGAGCGCGCCGATTTCGGCTTCGAGTCTGGCAATATCCTTAGGCAGCGTTTCGAGCGCGTGCTTTTCCTTGAAGCTCAGTTTGCGCTTGACGGGGCCGGGCGCTGGGGCGACTTTCGCCTTGGCTTTCTCCGTCTGGGCCGCCTTTTCGACCACGCGGGCGGTCACACCTTCGCCGCGCTGGGCGATCATATCCGAATAGCCGCCCGCATATTCGGTCCATCGCCCGTCGCCTTCCGCCATGATCACCGAGGTTGCCACCCGGTCGAGAAAATCGCGGTCATGGCTGACCACCACCACCGTGCCGGCATAGTCCGAGACCATTTCCTCCAGCAGGTCGAGCGTTTCCAGATCGAGATCATTGGTGGGCTCGTCCAGAACCAGGAAGTTAGACGGCAGGGCCAGAGCCCGCGCCAGTGCCACGCGTGCTCGCTCGCCGCCGGAAAGCTTGCCGATGGGAGTATTGGCCTGTTCGGGCGAGAATAGAAAATCCTTCATATAGCCCACCACATGCTTGGCCTCACCATTGATGTGGATAGTGTCACTGCCCCCGCCGGTGAGCGCGTCCTTGAGCCGCGTTTCCGGCTCGAGCTTGGCCCGCCCCTGGTCCAGCATCGCCAACTCCAGCGCCGAGCCGCGCTTGATTGTTCCGCTGTCGGGGTCGAGCAGGCCCGTGAGCATCTTGATCAGCGTGGTCTTGCCCGCGCCATTGGGCCCCACGATCCCGACCCGGTCCCCCCGTAGTATGCGGGTTGAGAAATCCCGGACAACGGCCCGTTCACCAAAGCGCTTGGAGATGTTCTCCGCTTCCGCTACCAGCGCTCCGGACGTGCGGCCCTCGCTGACGGCAAGGTTGACCGTGCCGGTCACCCGTCTTTGCTCGCGCCGGTCCTTTCGCAGATTGGCCAGCCGCTCCAGCCGGCCGACATTGCGCTTGCGGCGCGCGGTCACGCCATAACGCAGCCAATGCTCTTCGCGCACGATCTGCCGGTCGAGCTTGTGACGGTCCTTTTCTTCCTGCTCCAGCACGTCGTCGCGCCAGCTTTCAAAGGCTGAAAAGCCCTTTTCGATGCGCCGCGTAACACCTCGGTCCAGCCAGACTGTCGATCGCGACAGGTCCGAAAGGAACCGGCGGTCATGGCTGATCAGTACCATGGCGGAGCGCATCTGGTTCAACTCTTCCTGCAGCCATTCGATCACCGGCAGGTCGAGATGGTTGGTCGGTTCATCGAGCAGCAAGACGTCGGGCTGCGGGGCCAGCACCCGGGCCAGAGCTGCCCTTCGGCCCTCGCCACCCGACAGTATTGCCGGATTTTCCGAGCCGGTGAGACCAAGTGCATTGAGCAGATATTGCGCGCGATAGGGATCGTCGCCAGGAGCCAATCCGGCCTCGACATAGGCCAGCGTTGTGGCGTGCTTGGAAAGGTCAGGCTCCTGCGGCAGGTAGCGGATGGTGGCGCTGGGCTCGGCAAAGCGCTTGCCGGCGTCGTGCTGCACCAGCCCGGCCGCGATCTTGAGCAGGGTCGACTTGCCCGACCCGTTGCGCCCGACCAGCGCTATGCGTTGTCCGGGAGAAACGATCAGTTCGGCCGCTTCCAGCAATTGCGTGCCGCCGAAGGTGAGCTGGATATCCTGCAGGGAGAGAAGCGGGGGCTGAGCCATGTTATGTCCGGTTGATGCGCCCCGGATAGATCATAGCGACAAGGCCAGATCAATTGGTCGGCGCTTGAAATCCGGACATGAAAAGGCCGGTCAGGACGTTGAGGATCCTGGCCGGCCCGGGGAGACGGTAGCAGCAAGCCCCGTCGCATTCTGGCGCTCGGACCCACAGGCCCCAAGGGGTCGCAGCGCCATGACCGCAATCAATCACGGCTAAACATGATTGTCAAACTCATATTTGAGTCGAGCGGTCAGATTTTCACGCAGCTGTCACTGCCTCGTCCACCGAAAGGCCCAGCCTGTCACGAATCGACCGTTTCTTGCTTGCGAGATCGGCAATGGTGTGGCGGCTCAGCACCTCGAAGAAGGCCCCGAGCGCTTCGCGCAATGCACCATTAAGATCGCATTCCCCGATCAGCGGGCAGTCGGCGCCGTCTTCGAAACACTCGGCCAAGGCAAAGCTCTCCTCGGTCAGGCGGATGGTGTCGAGCAGGGTGATGTCCGCTGCAGGCTTGCCCAGCTTGATGCCACCATGGCGCCCGCGCACGGTCTGCAGCAGTCCGGCCTCGACCAGCGGCTTGATCAGCTTGAATAGGAACAGCTCCGAAATGCCATAGGCACGGGCAATCTCGGCAACGCGGCTGAGGCCCGGCTCGTTTACGGCACAATAGACCAGTGTGCGGATGGCATAATTGGATTGGCGGGTCAGTCTCACGGGAAACCTTTCTGCGGCCTCGCTCAGGGGTCGGAATGGGCTTTCCATTCTCAATAATCTGCGTCGCAGCTTATAACCATTCTAAAAAAAGTCAAATAATCTTGAAGGCCGCGATCATGTTTTTATGGCCCCTCCCGGGGGCTGGACACTTGTTTTTGTTCCACCTATGAATTTAATAGGTGGAGGAGGTTAAAGCTTGGAGCAAACTGTCACCAGGGCGGCGCTGAGCGAACGCGCTGCAGATACGACCGGACTGTCGCGCTTTGACACCGCCCAGATCGGCGATCGTATGTTTGAGCTGATCGGAGAGGCGCTTAAGGCCGGTGAAACCGTCAAGTTGACTGGTTTTGGAACGCTCGAGGTGCGCTCTCGCGCCGAACGGGTCGGTCGCAATCCACGCACCGGCGACGAGCACCGCATCCCGCCGCGTCAGACTGTGGTTCTCATTCCCAGCGCGCGGTTGCGCGAGGCGCTGGAGCAGCTCGCGGTCAAGACCGGGCCGCGCTAGAAATAGCGCCGGAACAGCGGCAGCTCGGCCGCACCAATGGCAGGCGCAAGGTGTCCGAGCTGGCCCATGACCACGCGAGGCGACGGCATGGTACGCGATGGCAATTGCGCCAGCTCCGCCAAGACACCGTCCACAAGTGTCGCACCGGTCTCTCGCGACAACACCGTGTCGACAACCACCAGAGGTTGTTCCACCACCGTGATGGCATTGTAGATCACCTGTGCCAGGGCGCGGGCCGCATCTTCGACCCAGCCTGACATCGTCGCTACGTCCTGAACCGGTTCAGCCATGCGCCTTGGCGGATATGCCCCCTCATGGCCATCAGCGGTCAGCCGAGCGTGCAACGCCCATACTGACGCAATCCGGTGTGCGACCTCTGGGGCCTCGCCGGCGCGGCTGATCAGGATCGAGCCCAGCTCCGCGGCATTGCCGGTGGGCCCCTCCCAGAGAGTGCCGTCGCCGACTATGCCGGCGGCGATGAAATGGGAAACCAGCAGGTAGATGATATTGGCAGGACGCGGCGGTTGCAGGGCGACCAGTTCGGCCCAGCACCCCGCATTTCCGTCATTGAACAGCGTCACCGCAAGGCCCGTGCGCGTCCGCAATGCGTCGGCCAGGTCAAGCGCGTGCCATTGGGCGATCTGGTCCTGCGGCGCATCCAGCAGGTGAAGATGTTCTGCCAGTCGTCCGGGCATGGCAACACCAAGGTCAAGCAGCCGCTTGGCCTGAAGTGACGTCAGCCCGGCAACAAATTCGGCGGTGATCCCTGCGACGGTCTCGACCACGGTTTCGGCGTCGGGAAAGGCATAATCCACATGACGCCGCTGCAAGACCTTGGCGTGCATGTTGAGCAGAACCACTTCCATATGCCGCCAACCGATCTCAACGCCAATGGCCAGCCCGCCATCCTCATTGAGCAGGATGGGGGTGGCCGGCTGGCCCCGCCGTCCGCGCAGAACCGGCCCCCGGCGGATCAGGCCGTCGCGCTCCAGGTCGACCAGGATGGCCGAGACCGTCTGCGGCGCCAGTTGCGCCAGTCGCGAAATTTCTGCGTTGGACGCGCCCGAATTGAACGCCACGACGGTCAGGACCGCCTTTTCATTGGCGCGACGGACGCCGTTATGGCTCAGGCCCCGCAGGCCCGATTCGAACACATCCCGCGTCGGCTCGTCAGTTCTGCTCATGCGAAAATGCCCCGGCCGGTCGCGCCGGATCGGGCGATGGCGTAAAGACGAAAGGAAGAAAAGCCGCGCTAGAACTGCACTATCAGCGTGACGATTTCGAAAGGACGCAAAGACAACACTAGAACCCCTTCGTCAAGTGTCAGTGGCGCCTCAATATTTTCTTCCATGAGATTGGCCCTTTGGACAGACTTCACCGGCAAGCCGAATCTCAGCGCGACTTCGGCGCGCCGATTGGCATGCTCATAGACCCTCAGGACCACCCCATCGGATTGCTCCGCCTTCTTCACCGTCTCGATGCTCACGCTGCCCCCCTCGATGCGAGCCAGACTGAAGCGGGCCAGGGGCGCTGACGGGACATCGGTGGGCAGGGCCGTGCCGATGACTGTGATGGGGTTGTTGAAGCGTTCTGCCGCGCGATGCACCTGGTCAAGGTCGGCAAGGCCTGCATGTAACAGCAGCCCGTAGCGCAGGCGATGTTCTCCGCGGTCGGCGTCGGGGCTGGGATAGCTTGGTCCACGCACCAGCGTGAGGCGCACCTTCTGCTCAAGCGCGTCATAGCCGTACTTGCAGTCATTGATCAGCGCCGCGCCGAAATCGGCCTCGCTCATGTCGACCCAGCGATGCATGGAGGCTTCGAAACGCGCCCGATCCCAACTGGTATTGCGGTGGGTGGGACGGGTGACATGGCCGAACTGGATTTCCGAGCGGATTTCGGAGGTGTTGAGGTCGAAGTCGAATTCGGCCTTGAGCACCTGGGCGCGCTCCTGCCAGTCGATGAAAGTATCGAACTCGATCTGGCGCTCGCCCTCGGCCAGCGAAATCACCTGCACGATGCGCGAAGCGCCATAGTCGCGTACGATCCGAATGGCAGCGCGGTGCGGGCCGCGCTCCACCACACTGATCTCGGCTGCTGCATCAAGCGGCCAGAATTGTTCCTCGAAATAGGCGTCGATATCCCAGGCCTCATAGTCCATGGGCTTGTCTTCATAGGCGATGAGCCTGTTGGCCAGTTGGCCGGACCTCAGAACTTCGCGCCGGGCAGTCTTGTCCAATATCGAGGTGATGTGTCCCTGACGGTCGAAGGCGACGCGCAGCAGGCCGTTTTCCAGATGCGATTCGGACACCGAGAGAGCGCTCACCGGCGCTTCTGTCGCAGCCACGATCTGTGCGTCGGTCCAGCCGAGGCTTGGCAGGTCATCGGCCAGGCCGGCCAGTTCGCTGGTGCCATCGGCGCGCACCAGCCTTTGCAGCGCAGTGGTCGATGCGCCCACCAGCAATGCCCCATTGTCCAGCCCGGTCCCGTCGCCCAGGCTGACCAGTGCGCTCCGTTCCTGTGAGGTGAAATTGACGAGGCGAAGCCTTCCCTCGGTCAGCGGCGCCAGCGCCAGTGCTGCACTCTGCCATGGTCCATTGGCTGAGCTATGCGAGGAGAAAATGCGCTCGTAATCCGCGTCGCTGTCGACATAGACTTCGGGAATGGAGGTGCCGGGCAGGATGTCGTGGAACTGGTTGATCAGAACCAGTTCCCAATATTCGGCCAGGGTCTGGGTTGGATAGGTCATGCCCGCCTGAATATGGGCGAGGGTACCCAATAGCTCCAGTTCACGCAGCCGCCGTTCGGCCAGCCGATTCTTGGCCTTGTTCTTGGCCCAGGTGGTCAGTGTGCCGCGATGGTATTGCAGGTAGAGCTCACCATTCCAGGTGGGGAAGCGGGCAGGATATTCATCCATGCGCTGCCCCAGTCGGTCTAGGAAAGGCACGATGCCCTCGAGCTTGACCCTCGGTGCGCCGGGGATGCCGCGTTCGAGCCGCGTGCCGCGCTCGATCATCGCTCGTGTCGGGCCCCCGCCGCCGTCGCCATAGCCATAGGACATGATGACCTCGCTATTGGCCCGCTTGGGCTCATAGCGCTTCCAGGCGCCCATGGTCTCGCTCACCGACAGATCGCCATTATAGGTGGTGAAGATCGCCTCGCTCTCATAGGCCTGGGCCGTGATCAACTGGGCCTTGGTGACGCTGCCGTCGATGCCGCGCCAGAAGAAGGTGTCATAGGGATGTCTGTCGGTGTCGTTCCAGCTCAACTTGCTGGTGACGAAATATTCGAGGCCGGATTTCTCCATGATCTGGGGCAGATTGGCTGAGTAGCCGAACGTATCGGGCAGCCACACCGTCCTCGGCGTGACCCCGAAATGCTCCTGGTGGAAGCGCCTGCCGCGCATGATCTGGCGGACCAGACTCTCGCCCGAGGCGATGTTGACGTCGGGCTCCACCCACATGGCGCCTTCGATCTCGAACTGCCCCGACTTCACCTTTTCAAGAAGCCTGCGCCAGAGTTCGGGATAGTCCTGGCGGAGGAAATCGAACAGTACCGATTGGTTGTACATGAAGATGAATTGCGGAAATTCCTCCATCAGTGCCAGCACACTGGCGAAGCTCCGCGCCGTCTTGTCGCGTGTGTGGATGATGCGCCACAGCCAGCCGACATCGAGATGGGTGGAGCCTATGGCGCTGACCTGCGGCTGTACTTCGGTATCGGCCAGCTGATAAATCCGCGCAGCGATGGCCTCTGCCTCCGGCAGCGACGCGATTAAGCCCTCGCCATGATGACCACGGCGGTCCAATGCCCGCAGCGAACGTTCCACCAGGTCGAGTATGGCGTGGCGCCGCGCATCGTTCTGGTGCAGCCGGACCGCCACCTCCAGCGGGGTCATAAGGTCATAGTAAAGGCGTTCCACCCGTTCATCGCGCGTGACGAAGTCCACCCCGAACCCGACCAGTGGCCGGTCGAAAAAGGTGAAGGCATCGATCATCACCACATGGCGATTGCCGGGCACCGCCCCATGCTCGATCACCAGTTCGGTATGATTGCCATCCAGCCCCTGGGCGATCCTGCCGTCGAGATAGACCAGGCATTGCGGGTCGGTCGTGCCGGGCCGGTCCTGCCATTGGCTCGAGAAACGCATGACGAAGGTCTGGCCGCGCGCGGCCTCGGGTACCACTACCTCCGCGGCAAACCAGGTGTGATCCTGCTTCCTGGCCCAGACACTGTGAGCGTCGAAAGCGCCCCAGCTCTGCCAATCGGCCCTCAGCGCGTCTGCTGCCTCAAGGCTTTCCCGATGCACCCGCCAGCCGAAAGACACATCGGGGATCGGCGTGCGGATCTTGGATTCGAGATCGGCACAGAGCCTGAACAGCTTGCCTTCCCGCTTGGTGTCGTCGACCTGCAGCGCAAGGGGTTTGCCGAGGGGGTTTGAATAGGCCATTGGAATTGTCCTGCTGGTCAGGTGAGTGCGCACTACAGGCGCAGGCTAGTCAGGAAGTTGCAACGTTGCAACGAGGATGTTTTTCGTCTGTTCGGCGCGGTGTGCTTCACGCTACAAGTAAGGGCATGGAGCTTATGCATGCAGGATCGTGACGACCCGCCGGGGCGGCCAACGCTCAGGACCATTGCCGAAATGACCGGGCTGAGCCTTTCGACCGTGTCCCTGTCCCTGCGCGGCGGGGCGTCGCTGAAGCAGGAAACGCGGGATCGAGTGGCCGAGGCGGCACGGCGCGTGGGCTATGTGCCTGATCGCGCCGGTGTGCGCTTGCGCACCGGCAAGACCAATGTGATCACCCTTGTGCTGCATGGAGGCGACGATGCCATCGATTTTGCGCGGCAGATGATCCAGGGTATTGGCCGGGCGCTGGCAGGCACGCACTACCATCTCAACGTGACGCCGGAATTCGACGCCGACGATGATTTGTCGGCCGTCCGCTATATCCTGGACAGCCGCGCGGCAGATGGCATCATCATTACCCATACCGCGCCCGACGATGTCCGGGTCAGGACGCTGGTGGAGGCTGGCTTCCCTTTTGTCAGTCATGGCCGCACCGCCTTTGCCGCCCCGCATCCGTTCCACGACTTCCATTCCGAGGCCTTTGCCCACCAGGCACTGGATCGTCTGGCGGACAAGGGCTGCAAGCGCGTCATGCTGTTCATCGGCAATCGGCGCATCACCAATTTTGCCAATATCGCCACGGCCTTCCGGGCGGCGGCCGAGCGGCGCGGGGTGATCGCCGAAATTCTCGATGTCGGGGAAACGCGCAGCACTCCGGAGGACGTCCGTGCACTGGGGGCCGAACTGGCCCTGCGCCCGGACCGGCCCGACGGCATCATCACCGACAACGAAATCCGCACCATTGCCCTCCTGGCCGGCATGCAGGCCGCGGGTCTCAGGCCGGGGCAGGGGGTCGAACTGCTCTACAAGCAGACCTCCGGCATCCTGCCCACTTTCTTTCCGGACCTCGATTCCATCGAGGAAGACGTCACCGCCTCCGGAGCCGAACTCACCCGCCTGCTGTTGCGCCGCATTGACGGTGAGGCGCCCCAGGCTCTGCAGACCCTGGCCGAGCCGGTGCTGCACTGGCGCAGCAGCCGGTCCACATAGGGCAGGCGACTAGTTTGCACTCTCGGTCAGCAGCTTCTCGCCTTCCTCTGTCAGGTCCAGCCGCACACCACGCGCCAGGCTCTGAACCTGTTCAACCGACGTGGCCGATGCGATGGGAGCGCTGACCCCCTGCTGCGCCACCAGCCAGGCCAGCGCCACTTCGGCCGGCGTGGCGTTGCGCTCGGAGGCCACCTGGTCAAGCGCCCCCAGAATGCTCAGACCCTTGGCATTGAGATACTGGCTGGCCCCGCCGCCGCGCGCCGATTGGCCCAGATCATCCTGGCTGCGATATTTCCCGGTCAGGAAGCCCGAGGCGAGGCTGTAATAGACGATCGCCCCAACCTCGTTCTCGATCAGGAACGGGCGCAGGGCATCGAACTCGGCGCGATCATAGAGATTGTAGCGCGGCTGGGTGACTTCGTATCGCTGCAGCGACTTGATCACGGCAGTCTGCTGCGCCTCCTCCATCATCTGCGCACTATAGTTCGAGGCGCCGATCACCCGCACCTTGCCGGCGCGCATCAGCATGTCATAGGTCTCCAGCGTCTCCTCATGGCTGGCCTCGGCATCAGGCCAGTGGCTGAAATAGAGGTCGACATAATCCGTTTGCAGCCGCTTGAGTGAGGCCTCGATGCCAGCCTTGATGGCATCGGGCTTGAGCCCGCCCGGCTTCTTGCCGGAATTGACCTTGGTGAAGATGTGGACCTTGTCGCGATTGCCCCGCGCCTTGACCCACTTGCCGATAATGGTTTCGCTCATGCCCGGTGGATTGCCCGGCACCCAGTTGGGGTAACCTTCGGCTGTGTCGATGGCCGTAAAGCCGGCATCGACATAGGCGTCGAGGATATCGAAACCCCGCGCCTCATCCACTGTCCAGCCAAACACATTGCCGCCCAGCACCAGGGGTTCGATGACCAGTTCGCTGCGGCCGAGGGGGCGACGATTCATTGTGATTCTCCAATTGGTTCTGTGGTGCCAACGTCTGGATCACCGATTTGTTCGATCCGGGGGACAGGCGGAGCGCACCAGAAGAGTGCTTCGGCAATCGAATGGAACGATCCGCTGAGGTCGATAAAGTCATACTCGGCCTCCGTGTCCTGCGTGTGGCGCAGATAGACGAAGCTGCCATGGCGCAACCCATCGAGCAGCCAGCCATCGGCGTCATCAAGAACCGCGCCATAGGGCGATGAGCCGGCTTCGGCCAGCAGCGTCCGGGTCTCGCGGTCCAGTGTCATTTCCCATTGTCCGGCAACGCCATCCATCCGGCTCGAATGGATGTGCAGCCCGATCGAGAAGTCGTCCTCGCAGCGGACGACCAGGCAGGTGAAATCATCCTCGCTGGCGTCGCGGGCGCATCCCATGCTGGCCCGGTCCCCTTCGCCGGGCAGAAAAGAATAGTGCCAGCCGGCCTGCTGTGCTGCCGCCGGAGCCACCAGAAGCAGCGGCAGCGCCATCAGCGCCTTGGTTCGATAAGGTCCCATTTGTTCCCGTAAAGGTCAGCGAACACCGCCACGGTCCCATAGGCCTCGTGTCGGGGTTCTTCGAGAAAAACGACACCATTGTCGCGCATGCGGGTGTGGTCGGCCGCAAAATCATCCGTCTCGAGAAACAGCATCACCCGGCCGCCGGTCTGGTTCCCGATGCTGGCAGTCTGCGCCTTGCCTTCTGCCCGGGCCAGCAACAGCCTGGCGCCTCGCATTCCGGGCGGGCCCACAATGACCCAGCGCTTTCCGCCACCCAGATCGGTGTCCTCCAGCAACCCGAACCCCAATTTGCCGGTGTAATAGGCGATGGCCTCATCATACTCGGCGACGACAAGGGCAATCGTGGCAATGGACTGGGTCATGGCTTGCATGGAGCACCATCCGGTCCGGGGCGGTCAAGCCGCCTCACACTGCCGAACGGATCATTCCGAATCCGTCCATTCCTGTGGATAGCGCATTTGTCCGACATTGTCTTGACCAATCGGTCAACGATTCCCGTTGCGCTCCCTTTCATTCTAGGCTTTTGTGTGGCCCAAGCCTCCTTTGGGACCCCATTGAGAAGGCGTAAAATCAGGAACGGGAGACTATACATGCATTCTTCACTGACCCGCATCGCGGCAGTTCTCATTGCCTCGACGATGCTCGCCGGTGTTGCCCAGGCCGAGACGGTCCGCTGGGCGCGCTCGTCGGACGCGCTGACGCTGGACCCGCATTCGCAGAACCAGGGCGTCACCCATACCTTTGCGCACCACATCTACGAGACCCTGCTTGACCGCAATGTTGCCGGTGAGCTGCAGCCGCGCCTGGCCACCGAATGGTATGTCAAGGAAGGCGACCCGACCGTTTGGGTGTTCAAGCTGCGCGAAGGCGTCAAGTTCCATGACGGTGCTGACCTGACCGCTGAAGACGTGGTCTTCTCGCTCGATCGCGCCCGGTCGGAAGGCTCGAACATGAAGCAGCTTCATGCCGAAGTTGCCGAAGTACGCGCCGTGGACGACCTGACCGTGGAAGTCCAGATGGTGGGCCCGAGCCCGCTCTATCCGAACAACATCACCAACACCTTCATCATGGACAAGACCTGGTCCGAGACCAACAATGTCCAGGAAGTCCAGGACTTCGCGGCCGGTGAATCCAACTACGCCGTTCTCAACACCAATGGCACCGGCCCCTATATGCTGACCTCGCGTGAAGTCGACGTGCAGTCGGTTCTCACCGCCTTCGACGGCTGGTGGGGCGAGGCGCCCGCCGTGACCGAAATCATCTATCTGCCGATCGCCGACAATGCCACCCGCGTGGCGGCTCTGCTTTCGGGCGACGTGGACATCGTCCAGGACGTGCCGGTGCAGGACATCGAGCGCCTGAAGAACTCGGCTGGCTTCAAGGTCGAAACCGGCCCTGAAAACCGCGTGATCTATTTCGGCTACAAGTTCGGCGAGGAGCCGCTCCGCTCGTCCAACATCACCGACTCCAACCCCTTCAACAACCCGCTGGTTCGCGAAGCCATGGAGCTGGCGCTTGACCGTGATGCCATCCAGCAGGTGGTGATGCGCGGCAATTCCATCCCGACGGGCGTCGCGACCCCGCCCTTCGTGAATGGCTGGACCGAGGAACTCGACGCCTATCCGACCCCCGACGTGGAAAAGGCCAAGGCCCTGCTTGCCGAAGCCGGCTATCCGGACGGGTTCTCGGTTACCCTCGACACCCCCAACAACCGCTATGTCAATGACGAGGCGATCTCGACCGCCTATGTCGGCATGCTCGGCCAGATCGGCATTCAGGTGACCCTGGCCTCGCGTCCGGTTGCCGAGCACAGCCCGGTCATCCTGGCCAATGAGTCGGACTTCTACCTCCTGGGCTGGGGCGTTCCGACCTTTGACTCCGCCTATATCTTCAATGACCTGGTCCACTCCAAGACCGAGACCCATGGTACCTACAATGTGGGCCTCTATTCGAACCCCGAGCTTGACGAGAAGATCATCTCGCTGGGCACTGAGACCGATCTCGATGTGCGCAATGCAACCATCGCCGAAATCTGGGACGTCGTGAAAGCCGACCGCGTGCTGCTGCCGGTCCACAACCAGGTTCTGGCCTATGCCATGCGCGAAGACATCACCCTGCCGGTTCATCCTGAGAACCAGCCGAACATGACCACGGTGACCTTCGACTAATCCGGTCCAACGATCCTGAGCCGCCGCGCGGGTGGGTGTTCCCACTTTCGCGGCGGCTCTCAATTTGGAGGGCGCCATGCTGGCCTTCATCGCTCGACGACTGGCACAGTCCATCGTCGTCATGCTTGTCGTCGCGTTCATCGCGTTCATGGTCTTTCGCTATGTCGGTGATCCGGTCAGCTCCATGCTGGGCCAGGATTCCTCCATGGCCGACCACGAGGCGCTGCGCGAGCGTCTGGGGCTCAATGCGCCCTTCTACGTCCAGTTCTACCATTTCGTGGTCAACGCCCTGCAGGGGCAGTTCGGCATCTCCTACCGCCTGCAGCAGCCGGTCAGCCAACTGATCATGGAACGCCTGCCGGCGACCATCGAACTGGCTGTTGCCTCGGCCGCCATTGCTCTGGTGCTTGGCGTGGTCCTGGGCATTTATACGGCGCTGCGGCCAAGGGCCTTCTCCAGCGGCGTCATCATGACCGGCTCGCTGATCGGGGTGTCGCTGCCGACATTTCTCATCGGCATCGGGCTGATCTATGTCTTTGCGGTCGAGCTGAAATGGCTGCCCTCCTTTGGGCGTGGCGAGGTTGTCAACCTGGGCTGGTGGCGCACCGGATTGCTTACCGAATCCGGACTTCGTTCGCTGATCCTGCCAGCCATCACCCTGTCCCTGTTCCAGCTCACGCTGATCATGCGCCTGGTGCGGGCAGAAATGCTCGAAGTGCTGCGCACCGACTATATCCGCTTTGCCAAGGCCCGCGGCCTCAGCCAGCGCGCCATCAATTTCGGCCATGCGCTGCGCAATACCATGGTGCCGGTCATCACCATCACCGGGCTGCAACTGGGGTCGGTCATCGCCTTCGCGATCATCACCGAAACCGTGTTCCAGTGGCCTGGCGTCGGCTCGCTCTTTGTCAATTCCGTCGCCGTCGTCGACGTGCCGGTCATGGCTGCCTACCTCGTCTTCGTGGCGCTGGTCTTCGTGGTCATCAACCTGATCGTGGACATCCTCTATTTCATCGTCGATCCGCGCCTGCGCGACGGCGCCAAGTCCGGGAGGTAATCGGTGACCGATCTGCCCCATTCGCCCGAGCAGCCCGTCGTGGCCGCCAAGACCTCTCGATGGAAGACTTTCTTCAGGTCCGACATCGTCTGGTCCTATCGTCACTCGCCGGTGACCATCGTCGCATCCATTGTGGCCACCCTGCTGATCCTGATGGCGATCTTCGCCCCCTGGATTGCGCCCTATAACCCGTTCAACCCGGCTACCCTGAACCTGATGGATGGCTTCACCGCCCCCAATTCGAGTTCCTTTGCCGGCAATTACTTCGTTTTCGGCTCCGACAATCAGGGCCGTGACGTGCTCTCCACCATCATGTACGGGTCGCGAGTCTCGCTCTTCGTCGGCTTCTCGGCCACGCTGTTCGCCATGGTCATGGGTGTCGGCCTTGGCCTGGTCGCGGGCTATCTCGGCGGCTTCTGGGACGCCATCATCATGCGCGTCGCCGATGTGCAGCTGAGTTTCCCGGCCATTCTGATTGCCCTGCTCATCTTCGGCGTGGCCCGTGGCCTGATCCCGCCCAACCAGCAGGAAAGCGCCGCCGTCTGGGTGCTGATCCTGGCAATCGGCCTGGCCAACTGGGCCCAGTTCGCCCGCACCGTGCGCGGCGCCACCATGGTCGAGCGGCAGAAGGATTATGTCGCGGCCGCCCGCATCCTGGGGGTCAATCCCTTCATCATCCTGCTCCGCCATGTCCTGCCCAATGTCATGGGACCGGTCCTGGTCATCGGCACCATCGGGCTGGCCCTGGCCATTATCGAGGAAGCTACGCTCTCCTATCTCGGTGTCGGCGTGCCCCCGACCCAGCCCTCCCTGGGAACGCTGATCCGCATTGGTCAGCAATTCCTGTTCTCCGGAGAGTGGTGGATCCTGCTCTTCCCCGCCATCACGCTGGTGCTGCTGGCGCTTTCGGTCAACCTGTTGGGTGACTGGCTGCGCGACGCCCTCAACCCGAAGTTGCGCTGATGACCGCACCTGTTCTCTCCATCAAGGATCTCGTCGTCGAGTTCCCCTTCCGCGACGACGTTTTCCGCGCCGTCAATGGCGTCTCCTTCGACATCATGCCCGGCGAAGTCGTCGGGGTGGTGGGCGAGTCGGGCGCCGGCAAGTCCATGACCGGTTCGGCCGTCATTGGCCTCATCGATCCGCCCGGCCACATCGCCGGTGGCGAAATCCGTCTCAAGGGCGAGCGCATCGACAACCTCCCCGAAGAGGCGCGGGCCAGGCTGCGCGGCAAGCGCATCGGCATGGTGTTCCAGGACCCCCTGACCAGCCTCAACCCGCTCTACACGGTGGGCGAGCAGCTGATCGAAACCATCCGCACCCATCTGCCGCTCTCCGAGTCCGAAGCCCGGCAGAAGGCCATTGACCTGCTGGTCGAGGCCGGCATCCCCAAGGCGGCCGAACGCATCGACGCCTATCCGCACCAGTTCTCGGGCGGCATGCGCCAGCGCGTGGTGATTGCCCTGGCCATTGCCGCCGAGCCCGAGCTGATCATCGCCGATGAGCCGACCTCGGCGCTCGACGTCTCGGTGCAGGCCCAGATCATCAAGGTGCTGAAAAAGCTCTGCTCCAGCCGGGGCGCAGCCGTGATGCTGATCACCCATGACATGGGCGTCATCGCCCAGACGGCCGACCGCATGGTGGTGATGCACCAGGGCACGGTGGTGGAAACCGGCACGGTGGGCGACATCATCCGCCGCCCGCGCGAGCCCTATACGATCAAGCTGATCAACTCGATCCCCACCATCCAGCGCCAGGAGGGCGACGTGGCCCCGGCCGCACCCGCCAATGACGACGGCGCCTATGTGCAGGTGAAGGGCCTGGTGCGCGATTTCGAAATAGGCGGTGGCGGCTTCCTCAAGCTCCTGCCCGGCAAGGTGGACGTGTTCCGTGCCGTCGACAACGTCAGTTTCTCGATCGAAAAGGGCAAGACCTTTGGCCTGGTCGGTGAATCGGGCTCAGGCAAATCCACCTGCGCAAAAATGATTGTCGGTCTGGTTCGCCCCTCCGCTGGAAATATCCTCGTTGACGGCCATGATATCTGGGCTGGAGGGACCGGGCATAAAGAGCGCCGCAAGCGCGTGCAGATGATCTTCCAGGACCCCTATGCCAGCCTCAATCCGCGTTGGCGGGTGGCCGACATCATCGCCGAACCGATGCGCACCCTGGGCATTGCCCGCAACCGCACCGAAGTCGACCACCGCGTGGCCGAGCTCCTGACCAAGGTCCGGCTCGATCCCTCGGTCATGCGCAAGTTCCCGCACGAATTCTCCGGGGGGCAGCGCCAGCGCATCGCCATCGCCCGGGCACTGTCCAGCCAGCCCGAATTCATCGTCTGCGACGAGCCCACTTCGGCGCTCGACGTGTCCGTGCAGGCCCAGGTGCTCGACCTGATGCAGGCCCTGCAGGATGAGTTCAATCTCACCTACCTGCTCATCAGCCACAACCTGGCGGTGGTGCGGCAGATGTCGAGCGCGGTGGGCGTGCTGCACAATGGCGTGCTGGTCGAAAAGGGTGCCACCGACGACATCTTCGACAACCCGCAGGCCGACTACACGCGCATGCTGCTCGACGCCGTGCCGGATATTTCCAAGGTGGCTTGACGAAACGGGCGGCCTCGATCCCTGGCTCCCTCTCCCCTGAGGGGAGAGCGTTGGGGTGAAGGGTTCAGTTTCACGGCAGGGCCTCTGCAGTGAACCCCTCCCCGTCGCTTCGCGCCGACCTCTCCCCCTCAGGGGAGAGGTGCCACCGCGGGCGCTGCGGCCAATTCTAGACCTCCACCCTTCTCCCCTCTTTCCCCGATCGGATCAGCGCGTCGATCAGCCGGTGCACATTGAGCGCGGTGCGGCCGGTGGAGACCGGCTGGCGGCCATGGCGCACGGCCCCGGCGAAATCGGCAATCTGGGCCATGTGCCAGTCGAAGGGGAAGGCCATGGGGTCGGCGCCGCCGCCCGAATTGCTGGCCTCGCCAACGGTTTCAGTGCGCCCGTCCAGCCAGTGAAGGGTCAGGTTGCCGCCGGTCAGCGTGGCGCTTGCCTTGGCAAAATTGAGTGTCAGGCTTTCGGCCCCGCCGGGGAAATTGGCCGTGGTTGCCATCAGCCCGCCCACGGCGCCATTGGCGAATTCCATGCCCCCGGCCACGAAATCCTCGGTCTCGATTCTGTGAAGACCCGTGGTCGCGGCCAGTGCCGTCACGGCTTTCACCGGACCGGTCAGGCTCAGCATCAGGTCGAGCGAATGGATGGCCTGGGTGATCAGCACGCCGCCGCCATCCTGGGCAAAGGTGCCGCGCCCCGGCTTGTCGTAATAGCCCTGCTGCGGCCGCCACCACGGCACCACCAGATGCGCCGCCTGCAGGGGACCGAGTTCGCCGCTGGCGACTTTTTCGGCCAGGGCCTTTGAGGCGGCGCGGAACCGGTGCTGGAAGATGATGCCCAGGGTGACGCCGGCCTCTTCGCAGGTTTCGACGATGCGCAGCGCGGCGTCGGTCGAGCGCTCCACCGGCTTTTCCATCAGCACATGCTTGCCCGCCTGTGCCGCAGCGGCCACGATGTCCTCGCGTGCATTGGGTGGGGTCAGGACCAGGATGGCGTCGACGGCCGGGTCGGCCAGCATGGCTTCATAGGACTGGGCGGCTGGAAAGCCATATTCGGCGCAGAACTGGTCGAGCTCGGCCCGGTTGCGCCGCCAGACGCCGCGCACATCGATCCGGTCCCTGAGCGCATTGAGCGCCAAGGCGTGCGGCTTGGCCCCCATGCCCGCGCCGACCACGCCCAGACCGAATTTTCCCTGTTCATCGCCCATTCAGCCGCCTCCTAATAATGCCATTATCGCGCCATGATCGCGGCGCTCAACTCCCCGTCAGGGGATATAGGGTGAGGGACCTAACATGAAATTGGCCGGGATTGTTGCAGCGCTTTGCGTGGCGCTGGGAATTGCGCTGGCGGGCTGGTTCGTCGGCACCTCGCTGGTGGAAAGCCGCCAGCCGCTGCGAGTTGTGACGGTCAAGGGGCTCAGCGAGCGTTCGGTCGAGGCCAATCTCGGCTTCTGGCCGATTCGCTTCGTTGCCACCGGTCCCACGCTGGAAGCGGCCCGCGCCAGCCTTGAAGCCTCGGAAGCCTCGGTGCGCGGCTTCCTTGACGAGCGCGGCTTTGCCGAAAGCGAAATCCAGGTGCAGAACGTGCTGGTGGAAGATCGTGCCGCCGGCTACAGCGCCGGCTCGATGAATGACGACTATCGCTTCGTGCTGACCGAGGACATGCTGGTCACAACCGACCGGGTGCAGGACCTGGCCGAAGCCAGCCGCTCGGTTGCCGACCTCTTGCGCCAGGGTGTGGTCTTTTCCTCCGATGCCTATAGTGCCGGCGCCAGCTTCGTCTTTACCGGCATCAATGATCTGAAAAGCGAGATGCTGACCGAGGCGACGCAGCGCGCCAAGGAGACCGCCGAGCAATTCGCCACCGAATCCGGCGCCCAGGTGGGCGATATCCAGACCGCCAACCAGGGCGTGTTCGAAATCCTCCCCGCCGTGGAAATCCCCAATGACCGGCCCGAAAAGCAGATCGACAAGAAGGTACGGGTGGTGACCACCATCACCTATTTCCTGGTGGACTGACAAGGTCAATGCTTGGCGCAGCGGCAAGTGCCGGCCAGCCCTCACGGCCTCCGGTTGCGAATTGGACGTGTCCCGAGGCGCGTGCGTCTCAGTAAGTTTTAGTAGATAGAGACGTCGCCGCCTCGGGACACCGGTTTTTCGCATAGGTCTCGGTCCCCATTGAACGCTCGTCGCAGGGTGACCGCTTCCTAATCGCGCAACTGGAGCGACCCAATTACGCCCGGCTCCCCCCGCAAAGTTCGCTGCAGTCCGTCCGCGCGGGAGTGATGGGTGCGAGTATGGGGGAGCGCTGAGGGGGCGGGGATTAATTTTTTCGCACCGCCATACCCCAACCAATACGGGCCGTCCTCGGATTTGATCCGAGGACCAGTTGCGAAACACTCATAGGCCGGTGCCTGCTACGAACGGCCCTCGGGTCGGGCCCGAGGGCGGCGCGGTGGGTGTGACAGGCATTGAGCCCTTCCGTGTCCCGCCCCAATCAGCTTTGCCAGGTCCTTCGGGCCTGGCGCCGCTGCTTGCCCGCCATTCGGCCAGAGGCTTCATGGCCTTCTCGACCTGAAAAACTCCGGCGGAGTGTTTCACCCGCCAAGGGCGACCATCTTCGACGTCGCTTAGACTTTCCCCATGGGGGAGAGCCTGTCTGCGGCCCCGCTCGAAGCCCAGCTCTTTTCGCGCATGAAGCTTTCCAGCGCGTCGCGGCTCATGGGCCGGGCAAAGGCATAACCCTGCAGGATATCGCAGCCCAGGTCGCGCAGGATCACGGCATGTTCCATGGTCTCGACGCCTTCGGCGACGATCTCGATATCCATGGATTTGCCGATATCCACAATCGAAGCGACAAGCTGGCGCTGCGCCGGCTGGTCGAGAATGGGCTTGATCAATTGGCGGTCGATCTTGAGCCGGCGCGGATGCAGCTTCTGCAGCGAGACGATGGACGCATAACCGGTGCCGAAATCGTCGATTTCGACATCGATGCCCAATTCCTTCACCTGGTCGATATTCCAGGCGACGGTGCCGTCGCTTTCGTCGAGATAGATGGATTCGACCAGCTCGAACGCCAGCCGGCCGGGCGCCAGCGGCAGGGCCTTGAGGCTGTCGATCAGCCCCTCGTCATGCAGGCGCCGCAGGGACACATTGACCGATACGCGCGGCACGTTGAGGCCGATCCCGTCCCAGCGCGCCAGATCGGCCAGGGCCTGATCGAGCACCAGCCGGTCGATCTGGGCGACCACGTTGAGTTCTTCGGCCACGGCCATGAAGCCGTCCGGGGTCCTGAGGCCATCCGTGGGGTGCTGCCAGCGCGCCAGTGCCTCGACCCCCACCAGATCAAGCGTATGCGCATCGAACTGGGGCTGGTAATGCGCGAAAAAGGCGCTGGTATCGAGCCCCTTGAGTATCTCGTCCGCCACCCGCTTGGTGTTGACGACCTCGGCCTGCAGGGCTTCGGTGAAGAATTCATGCCGGTTGCGGCCAAGGGCCTTGGCGCGATAGAGCGCGATATCGGCATTGACCAGCAATTGCCGGACGTCGATATCGGCCGAGCGTGACACGGCAACGCCAATGCTGACGCCGAAGCGGCATTCATGCCCTTCATGAAGGGCAGGGCGGCGCATCTCGCGTACGATCCGGTCAGCGATCAGCTTGAGCCGCGTATCATTGGGGCCGGCGCTGGACAGGATGACGAACTCGTCGCCGCCAATGCGCGCCACGAAATCGGTTTCCCGGCAATTGGCCCGCAATACCTTGCTGGCATGAATGAGCATGGCGTCGCCAGCCGCATGCCCCAGCGTATCGTTGATCTGCTTGAAGCGGTCGAGATCGATATGCAGCAGCGCGATCGAGCCGCTGCCGTGATAACCGTCGGCCGCGTGGCTCATCAGCACTTCGTCGAGATAGCGCCGGTTGGGCAGACCCGTCAGGCTGTCATGCAGGGCATTGTGCTCGATGCGGATACGGGCCGCTTCCAGGTCATTATTGCGCGCCTCGGCCTGGCGCTTGGCGCGGCGCAGATCCTGGTTGAGTTCGACGTCATTGGTCACGTCCCAGTTGACGCCCACCACCTTGTCGGGCTGGCCCGGCTCGCTGAACAGCGCCCCCACCGAGCGCACATAGCGCAGGCCGCCATCGGGCAGGCAGACGCGATAATCCGATTCATAGCGCCCGCTGGCGATCATGCGGCGGAAATCGTCCTCGGCCCGGTCGCGATCTTCGGGATGGACGGCGGCGCGCCAGTGGTCGTGGCTGCGCGCCCCGCCATCATTGGGCAGGCCATAAAGCTCATTGGTGCGCTCGTCCCAGGTTTCGGTGCCGCTGGGCATGTCCATTTCCCATACCCCGACCTTGGATACTTCCAATGCCAGGTTGAGCCGGCGGGTCAGGCGGGCCAGTTCACTCTCCCGGTCACCCAGCTCGTGGATATGCTCGTGGCGCTCGCGGATCATGCGGCTGGTGACAAAGACCGGCAGGAGGATCAGCGCGCCGGCGACCAGGATCATGCCGCGCAGCAGCCAGGTCGATACCGGATCGGCGCCCCAGCCGGCCTTGGGCACGGCGGCGATCTGCCAGCTGCCAGAGGGCAGCACCACATCGGCCACCACCGGATTTTTGGCCTGCAGGTCAGGCCCGTAGAACCGCTGACCGTCGTCGCCGGTGCCGTCATTACCGGTGATGGAAATGTCCAGGTTGAGGTCCGGATTGTAGAGCCCGCTATCGGCATAGAGCCGGTCGACATCGACCACCGCCGAAACCAGGCCCCAGAACCGGCGATCATCGCCGAGGCCTGAATAGACCGGGAAGCGGCCGACAAAGCCGCGGCCACCCTGCACCAGGTCCACCGGGCCGGCAATGTTGAGCCGGGCGGTTTCAAGCACGCTGCGCACCGCCGGCCATTGCGCCGGCGTGGTACGATAGTCGAGCCCGATGGCCGCTTCATTACCCTGGAGCGGATAGGTCATGCGGATCACGAGGCCCGGCGCGGCGGCTACCGAGCGGAGCTGGCTGTCTTCCTCGAAGAGATTGCCGACCAGCGCATCATAGCGCGCCTGGTCCATGTCCGGCTCGGTGGCGATGACCGAGACCAGTCCCTTGACCAGCTGGATATTGCTCGAGATATGCCCCTCAAGCTTGGCGCGAATGATGGAAATCTGTTGCAGCGTCTCGGCCCGGAGGCGGCTTTCGGCAATCTGCTGGTTCTGCCGGTCCAGAAAGATTCCGGCCGCCAGCATGGCCACCAGCGCCAGCAGCACCGGCACGGCCATGGTGCGCCGCCAGTCTCCGCGATGTCTTTCTGCCCGACCCTGGTTCATGCTTCCGCCGGATTGCCCCCGGCACCTTCTCATCCAAGCGGCAATACTAGGCCTGAGGCGTTGATGAGTGCCTTACCCAAGCGGCAATGTGACCGTTTGGTAAACACGAGGGAAATGGGTCAGCCAGGAACCTCCTCCAGTTCGATCAGCGTACCGTCAAAATCCTTGGGGTGGAGAAAGACCACCGGATGGCCATGAGCGCCGGTCCTGGGCTTGCCATCGCCCAGCACCCTGGCGCCGCCAGCGGTGAGGCGGGCAATGGCAGCGGCAAGGTCGGGCACCTCGAAGCAGATATGATGCATGCCGCCGGACGGGTTCTTCTCGAGGAATGCGGCAATGGGGGAATTGCCGCCGAGCGGCTCAAGCAGTTCGACCTTGGTATTGCCCGTATCGATGAAGACAACCGTCACCCCATGTTCGGGCAGGGCCTGAGGCGCGCCGACATGCGCGCCAAGCTGGTCGCGATATTTCGCGGCGGCAGCGGCGAGATCTGGCACGGCAATGGCGATGTGATTGAGGCGGCCGATCATTGGAAGAAACCCCTCACCCGCCCTTCGGGCACCCTCTCCCTCAAGGGGAGAGGGGGGCATTGTGCGCAGGGCGAATGCGGTGTCACCCTTCTCCCCTTGAGGGAGAAGGTGGCTCGGCGCAGCCGAGACGGATGAGGGGTCCCTTTGCAAGTCATCGATTGGAAAGCCTTCCCTCGATCTCGTTCAGCACCGAAAAGGCCGCGTCGAGCACATTGGTGCCGGGGCCGAAAATGGCGGCGACGCCTGCATCATAGAGGAAATCATAGTCCGGCTCGGGAATGACCCCGCCGACGATGACGGTGACCTCGCCCAGTTCGCGCGCCTTGAGGGCCGCGATCAGTTCGGGCACCAGCGTCCGGTGCCCGGCGGCCAGCGAGGACACGCCCACCGCATCCACCCCTATCTCGTCGGCATGGGCCGCCACTTCCGGAGCGGTTTCGAAAAGGTCGCCCATATGGACGACAAAGCCCAGATCGGCAAAGGCCGAGGCGATGATCTTGGCGCCCCGGTCATGCCCGTCCTGCCCCATCTTGGCGATGAAGATGGACGGCGCCCGGCCACGGGCGGCCCTGAATGCGGCAACCCGGTCGGCCACCGACTTCAACTGCGGATCATCGCCATAGCCCCCGGCATAGACGCCCGAGATCACCTTGGTCACGGCGCGGTGGCGCCCGAACACGTCTTCCATGGCAAGCGATATCTCGCCCAGGGTGGCGCGGGCACGGGCCGCTTCGATGGCCGCCTCGAGCAGGTTGCCCTCGTCCTTGGCCGCATATTCGCGCAGGGCGGCCAGCATGGACTGGCATCTGCTCTCGTCGCGTGTCGCCCTGATGCGCTCCAGTTGCGCGATCTGCTCGGCGCGAACCCGAGTATTGTCGATCTGGCGCAGTTCGATCGCTTCCTCGGTCTCGACGCGATAGCGATTGACCCCGACGATCACGTCCTCGCCCCGGTCCACCCGTGCTTGCCTGAGGGCCGCAGCCTCCTCGATGGCGAGCTTGGGCCCGCCCGACTGGACCGCGACAGTCATGCCGCCCTGCGCTTCGGCATCGGCGATCAGCGCCCTGGCGCCCTTGACCAGTTCCGCCGTCAGCGCCTCGATGTAATAGGAGCCGCCCAGGGGATCGACGACATCGGTGATGCGGCTTTCATGCTGGAGGATCAGCTGGGTATTGCGCGCGATCCGGCTCGAAAACTCGGTCGGCAGCGCAATGGCTTCGTCGAAGGAATTGGTATGGAGGCTCTGCGTGCCGCCCAGAGTAGCGGCCAGCGCCTCGATGGTGGTGCGCACGATATTGTTGTGCGGGTCCTGCTCGGTCAGCGACACGCCCGACGTCTGGCAATGGGTGCGCAGCATTTTCGAGCGCGGGTCCTTCGCGCCCAGATCGGTCATGATCTCGCTCCACAGCTGCCGCGCGGCACGCAGCTTGGCGATCTCGAGGAAGAAGTTCATGCCGATGCCGAAAAAGAAGCTCAATCGCCCGGCAAAGGCGTCGATATCGAGGCCCTTGGCCTGCGCTGCGCGCACATATTCCATGCCATCGGCCAGGGTAAAGGCCAGCTCCTGAACCGCCGTCGCCCCGGCCTCATGCATGTGATAGCCCGAGATCGAGATCGAGTTGAATTTCGGCATGTGCCGCGCCGTGTGCGCGATGATATCGCCGACAATGCGCATGCTCGGCTCGGGCGGGTAGATATAGGTGTTGCGGACCATGAACTCCTTGAGGATGTCGTTCTGGATGGTCCCTTCGAGCTGATCCTGGCGGACGCCCTGTTCTTCGGCGGCCACGATGAACATGGCCAGCACCGGAATGACCGCGCCATTCATGGTCATCGACACCGACATCTGGTCGAGCGGAATGCCTTCGAACAGGATTTTCATGTCCTCGACCGAATCGATGGCGACTCCCGCCTTGCCGACATCGCCGGTGACGCGGGGATGGTCGCTGTCATAGCCGCGATGGGTGGCCAGATCGAAGGCGACGGATAGCCCCTTCTGCCCCTTTTCCAGCGCCTGCCGGTAAAATGCGTTGCTCTCCCGCGCCGTGGAAAAGCCGGCATATTGGCGGATGGTCCAGGGGCGGTTGGCATACATGGTCGCCCGCACGCCACGGGTGAACGGCTCCATGCCGGGGATTTCGGGGTCGTCGCCGAAATAGACCGGCTTGACCGGGATGCCGCCATAATCCCGGTCGAGGGACGAGAGCGGGGTGTCGCGGAGTTCCTTCTGGGCGAGCCTGGCCCATTTTTCATTCGGGTCCTGGTCAGACATCACCTGCTCCCTCCACCGATGTCGCGGTCTGCGCCTCCCTCCCCCCTTGAGGGGGAGGGCTGGGGTGGGGGGTGGTCTTGTGGCCCACTGAGAGACCCCCACCCTCGGTCCCTCCCCTCAAGGGGGAGGGATGCAAAAGAGCTGACAGTTCTGCGAAAAATTTCGGCATCACACCGCCTCGAATTCGAGCATCACCTGGTCCACGGCCAGCACGGCGCCGGGCACCACATGCACCTTGCTCACCCGCGCCCGCTTTTCGGCCTTGAGCACATTTTCCATTTTCATGGCTTCCACAATGGCGAGCGTCTGTCCGTCTTCGACCACATCACCCTCGCTGACATCGATCCGCACCACCTGGCCCGGCATGGGGCAGAGCAGGAATTTGCTCATGTCGGGCGGGACCTTGACCGGCATGTGCTTGAGATATTGCGCCACATGCGGCCGTAGCACGAGCACCTTCAGATCGGCCCCACGATAGCGGATGCGGAAGCCGGAGGTGGTCGGAGTGACCTTGAGCACGGCCAGCCCGCCACCCGACCAGTCCAGCCGCGCCAGGGTATCGCCGGGCTGCCAGCTGAGATGGGCCGCCTGGCTGCGCCAGCCCATATCCACCAGTGTTTCCAGACCCTTCTGGTGCAGCACCACAGTTTCCGCCTTGCCGCCCACCTGCACATGCCAGCGGCTTTCCGCCTCGGCGCCAAGACGACGCTGCTCGCGGCGCGCCATCAGCAGCGCGGCGGCGGCCACCACATCGGCATGATGCGCCTCGCTCAGGTCAGACCCCGAAAAACCCTCGGGGAACTCCTCCGCGATATAGCCCGTGGTCAGCCGCCCTTCGCGGAAGCGCTGCTGGTCCATGACGGTCGAGAGGAACGGCAGGTTGTTGCCGACACCTTCAACCTCGAATGAGTCGAGCGCCACGGCCATGGCATCCACGGCCGCGATCCGCGTCGGCGCCCAGGTGCAGAGCTTGGCGATCATCGGGTCGTAGAAGGTCGAAATCTCGCCGCCTTCGAAGACGCCCGTATCATTGCGCACCACCAACGCCTCACTCACGCTCTCCGCCGGCGGTCGATAGCGCGTGAGCCGCCCGGTCGAGGGCAGGAAATTGCGATAGGGATCTTCGGCGTAGAGCCGGCTTTCGATAGCCCAGCCATCGCGCTTCACCTGATCCTGCGTCAGCGGCAGTTTTTCGCCGTTGGCCACGCGCAGCATCAGTTCGACCAGATCGAGTCCCGTGATCAGTTCGGTCACGGGATGCTCGACCTGCAGCCGCGT
>CBFGTF010000009.1:0-37351 GCA_965651655.1 uncultured Devosia sp. | reverse complement strand
CGCAAGGCTCTTGCGGACGCGTTCGCGATTGGCGCGGGCGGCTTGTGCGGTGGGGGTCATGGCTATTCGTATTGCTCCCGGAATTTGCGCACGATGTAGAGCGCCATGACATTGAGCAGCAGCGTCATGACAAAGAGAGTGAGCCCCAGCGCGAAGGCGACGAGAGATTGGGGGCTGGTGAAGTCGGCATCGCCGGTCAGCTGGTTGACGATGCTCACGGTCACGGTCGAGGTGGGTTCGGCCGGATTGGCCCGCAAGACCGGGCTGTTGCCGGCGGCCAGAACAACAATCATGGTTTCGCCAATGGCGCGGCTCACGGCGAGCAGGACGGCACCGACGACGCCAGGCAGCGCGGCGGGCAGCAGTACCTTGCGGATGGTTTCGGACTGTGTGGCCCCAAGGCCGAGAGAGCCGTCGCGCATGGTGCGGGGCACCTGAGCCAGGATGTCGTCGCTGAGCGAGGAGATGAAGGGGATGATCATGATCCCCATGACGACCCCGGCTGTGAGGGCGCTGGTCGCCTTGATATCGATGCCGATCGCATCCCCGGCGGCGGCCAGGAACGGACCGACGCTGACCAAGGCGAAGAAGCCGTAAACAATGGTGGGAATGCCAGCCAGGATCTCGATGATCGGCTTGACGATGCTGCGCACCCGTTCATGGGCGTATTGCGAGAGATAGATGGCCGACATCAGGCCGATCGGCACGGCGACCAGCATGGCGATGAGCGTGATCATCACCGTCCCCCAGAGCAGCGGCAGCAGGCCATATTCACCTGCCGAACCGGAGCCGGTGCTCTGGAAACGCGGGTTCCAGGTGGTGCCGAAGAAGAAATCGATCGGGTTGATGAAGGTGAAGAAGCGGATGGCGTCGGAAAGCAGCGAGAGCACGATGCCAATGGTGGTCAGGACGGCGACGGTCGAGCAGGCGATCAGCGCGATACGGACGGCGATCTCGACTTCGGTGCGCGCGCGCAGCCGCAGGCCGATGCGGCGCTGCGCCCAGAACAGGCCACCGGCACCGAGCGCGGCAGCGGCGGCGATCACGGAGAGAAAGGAAACCTGCTGGAAGGCAGCAAAGGCCATGGCCGCCGCAGCTTCCTGGGCGCTGGGCTCTCCAATCACGCCAAAGCCCCTGGCGATGGACTGGACCCGCGCGACTGCTGACCGCATCTCGATGGCGGGCAACTGAGCGGTTTCAGGTGGTAATTGGGCGAGGATGAAGCTCTGGGCGATCGAGTCACTGAACAGCGCCCAGAGGCCCAGAACGATGATGGCGGGGAGCAGGGCGAAAAGGGCAGCAAGCACGCCGTGATAGATCGGACGGGAATGCAGGTGTGCGCCTTTGATATTGGCCAGCTTGCGGCTGCGCGACCAACCCATCTGGTAAGAAAGCGTGAGAAGAACCAGGAGAAGAGCTGCGATGACGAGAGCATTCACGGCGAACTGGTCCTTTCGATGGAGGGGCTGTGCCCCCGAGACGTGTGTCGATCTGGAGGACCCCGGCGGAGCCGGGATCCTCCGAATGGATGCCGGTTCGCTTACGGCTGGTACTGCACGGCGTTGGTGAAGGCGTCGAACTGGGCAGCCAGGAACTCGCTGGAGGCCGGAACCAGACCGGCGGCTTCCAGGGTGCCACCGGCACCGGCCATCTGCTCGGAGAGGAAGAAGGCGACGAAGTCTTCCAGGCCCGGGATCACGCCGATATGGGCACCCTTGACGTAGAACTGCAGCGGACGAGAGACCGGGTAGTCGCCGGCAGCGATGGTTTCCAGCGTCGGTTCGACGCCTGAAACGGTGGCCACCTTGAGGGTGTCACGGTTCTGATCGTAGAACGAGAGACCGAAGACGCCGATGGCTTCCGGGTTGGACTGCAGGCGGGCCAGGGTCTCGGTGTAGTCGCCGGCGATTTCCACAACCACGTCCTGGCGTGGTGTCAGGCAGGCAGCTTCCATGGCCTCTTCGTCCATTTCCGGGAGGCCGGCGGCTTCACAGCCGGCTTCCAGAACGCGAATGTCGAAGACTTCGCGGGTGCCGTGATTGGTGCCCGGGATGGCGACGAAGATGGCCTGGTCGGGGAGGGAAGCGTCGATCTCGGACCAATTGGTGTAGGGGTTTGCAACCATGGCGCCGTCGACCGGAACCTGAGCGGCAATGGCCTTGTAGAGGTGGATGGGCTCAAGAGCGAAATCGCCCTGTTCGATGCCGGTGGCGAAGACGATGCCGTCATAACCGAACACGACTTCGCGCACGTCAGTTACGCCATTGGCCTTGCAGCTCTCCAGTTCGCTGGCGCTCATCTTGGACGATGAATTGCCGATGTCGAGGGTGGATTCGCCCACACCGGCGCAGAGCTGGCGCTTGCCGCCGCCCGAGCCACCGCCGGCCACGTTGGGCGCGTTGTAATCGGGGAAGGCATTGGCGAATTCTTCGGCGACGATCGAGGAGAACGGCAGCACGGTCGAGGAGCCGGCAATCTGAATGGTGTCGCGCGACTGGGCATAGGCAGCATTGGTGCCGAACGCTGCGAGAGCGAGAACGGCGGCACTGGCGTAGAGTGCGGTCTTCATGGAATGTCCCTTCCGGAATTCATTTGCAAGCTTGGCCAGCCAGTTCTGTGGGCTGCCCTCTGACGCGGCAGACCATAGGAGCGCCCCGCGACAGTTTTATTGCAGTCGCATGACTGGTTTGTGACGGGTCAAATCATTGAAAATAAATGCGTAATCCAACAGGATTGCGGAATCCATGCATTTGCCACAGCGGCGAGTATGACGGTTTTGCAAGGATTTTGGCGGGCTGGAAGGGGACTCGGATGCAGCCATATTAGCGCCCCTGTGCGACAGTTTGGGGACAAGAGCGCAGCCGGAGAGACTGCTGCGGCTCAGCGCAGGAGCGGACGGACTTCGGCCTGGACCTTTCGCATCAGTGGCAGGAAATGGGCGATCATGCGCGAGGTGGGGGCGCGGGCGCTCTGGGCACCGATATTGATAGCGGCCACCACCTGGCCGGCGGCGTTGAAAAGGGGCACGGCGATGGAACAGAGGCCCAGTTCCAGCTCCTGATCGATGACGGCAAAGCCCTGGGCGGCGATCACGGCCAGCTCGGTGGTAATGGAGGCCATGTCGGCCTTGGTGCGCTCGGTATAGGCGACGATGTCGGAGCGATCGAGAATGGCCTGGGCCTCCTCGCGGGGCATGGCGGCCAGCAGGGTGCGGCCCATGGAGGTGCAATAGGCGGGCAGGCGCGCACCGGCACCGAGATTGATCGACATGACGCGGCGGGTCGAGGCGCGGGCGACATAGAGAATGTCTGTGCCCTCGAGCACGGCGGCCGAGGTGCTCTCGCTGGTGGCGTGGGACAGCTCTTCGAGAAAGGGCTGGATCAGCCGGGGCAGCGGCGTCGCGGCCAGATAGGAATGGCCCAGATTGAGCACGCGCGGGGTGAGCTGGAAGAATTTTCCGTCATAGGTGGCATAGCCGCGATGCACGAGGGTGAGCAGGCAGCGCCGCGCCGTGGCGCGTTCAAGCCCGGTGCGCTGAGCCACATCGGTGATCGACATGCGCGCATGTTCCTCATCGAAACACTCGATGACCGAGAGGCCGCGAAGCAGGCCATGGATGATGTCGCCGTCCCGCATGTGCGCTATCCGAAGTCTGGGCGTCTGCCGCACAGGATAGCTTTTTGGGCGCGAGCGGGGAAGGGGCGGCATGTCGCCAGCGGAATGCGCCACCTGCGCTGCATTGATCATTTGACAGCAGCAGCGACCCTGATATGACGCGGGCGGGGGCCTATAGCTCAATGGTTAGAGCCGACCGCTCATAACGGTCTGGTTCCAGGTTCGAGTCCTGGTGGGCCCACCAAACGTTCCCGATAATTGTCTTGGTCACCGAACAGTTTGCGCGCTGGCCCGACGGCAGGAAAAGCGCGTCGCTGGGCGATGAATTCGCGCCAGTCTCCTCGACCATTTCGCCGCTTTCCGCTAGAAATAAGCGACGGCGGGAGGCCGTAGAAATTCTGGGGGGACACGTGAAGATCACATCGGTCAAGACGGCCGCGACCATCGGCCATTGCATGCATCTGTGGGTCAGGATCGAGACCGATGCGGGGATCACGGGCCTGGGCGAATGCGTGCATGGCGGGCACCAGGCCATTGCCATCATCGAGAAGGAACTGGCAGCCAAGCTGGTCGGCCGCGATCCCTTCGCCATCGATGCCATATTCGAGGACATCCGCCGGAGCCTGGTTTTCGAGGGCGGCTTTGCCGGCGCGCTGATCACGGCGCTGACCGGTGTCGAAATCGCGCTCTGGGACCTCAAGGGCAAGGCGCTCAAGGTGCCGATCTATGAGCTGATGGGCGGAAAGTTCCGTGACGATATCCGCGTCTATTGCGACTGCGAAGTCTCGCCCGGCATGAACATGGACGAGGTGCAGGCCGAGGTGGACCAGGTATTGGCGGCAGGGTTCACCGCGCTCAAGGTCGACCTCGACATCCGTGCCTATGGGCATACCGGCAGCGAGACCGGCTGGTATGAAAAGGACAAGTTCAACATGACTCCCAACAAGTGGGAGCATGACCGCATGGTGCAACTGGCCGAGATGGTGGTGAAAGCTGCCGGCAAGGGTGTGGAAGTGGCGTGCGACCTGCATACGCGGCTCGACAAGCACAGCGCCATTCGCCTGGCGCGCGACCTCGAGCATCTCCAGCTGATGTGGCTCGAAGAGCCGATCCCGCCCGAGAACATCGATGTGATGGCCGAGATTACCCGCTCGACCTCGACCCCGATCTGCGCCGGGGAGAACCTTTATCTTCGCCACGGTTTTCGCAAGCTGCTGGAACAGCAGGCGGTGGACATCATCATGCCCGACATTCCCAAATGCGGGGGGCTGTCGGAATGCCGCAAGATCGCCGAACTGGCTGATCTCTATTCAATCCCCTTTGCGCCGCACAATGTCTCCTCGCCCATCGGGACCATGGCATCGGCGCATGTCTGCGCCACGATCCCGAACTTCCTGGTGCTCGAATTTCACTGGTTCCATCGCGACTACTGGTCGACGATCACCGATGGCGGCGACATCATCAAGAACGGCAAGATCGCCATGAGCGACCGGCCGGGGATCGGACTTGAACTGAATGAAGAGGTGGCCAAGGCCCACCAATATCCGGGCACGACCTGGTTCGCGTGATCGCGGGGGCGGGGAGGCCGGCATGGAAGCCGGCCTCCGAAAAGTTCAGGGCTTGGCGGCGTTGAGCTTGCGCCAGGCCTGATATTCATCCTCGGCGTCTGGATGGAGCGGGTAATAGCGCTGGAGGGGGGCGCCTTCCATCAGCTTCATGCGCGAGAATTCTTCCCACTCGGCATGCTTCTGCCCATCCTCGAGTACCTGTTCGGCCATGGAGACCGGGACGACCACCGCGCCATCATCATCGGCCACTATGATATCACCGGGGACGACTGTGACGCCGCCGCAGGCGATGGTGACGTTGACGGCATTGGGGTAGATGTCGGTCTGCACGTGGTAATTGGGCGACCAGCCCTTGAGCCAGAGCGAGAGATCGAGCTTTTCCACGTTCGGCCGGTCGCGCATGACGCCATCGATGATGATGCCGGCGCCGCCGCGGCCCTTGAAATAGGTCGACATCATGTCCCCGAAAATGCCCGAGCGCATGTCGCCGCGTGCATCGACCACCACCACGTCGCCTTCCTGCACATGATAGAGCACATGCCGGTGCAGTTGGGTCTCGGGATCCGAATATTCGCCCTCGCTGAACAGGTCCGGCCGCTGCGGCAGACACTGCAAGGTCAGCGCCGGGCCGCAGATCGCCTTGCCCTTTGTCTGGGGCAGGATGCCTGTCATGTGCGGGTTGCGAAAGCCCATATGGCCGAGCGTGCCGGCAATGGTTGCGGCCCCCAGGCTCTTGAGCCCCTCGATCAGGTGCCTAGGTGGGCGCTGAATGTCGGCGCTTTTGGTCATGTTGTCCCCTCCGGTTCCGCCCGAGACTACCAGTTGGTCACCGAGCCGTCATTGCGTCTGAGATGCGGCGCTTCCCAGAATTCGAAACTTTGCCTGGCGAGGAGGTCCTCGTTGACCTCGACCCCCAGGCCCGGCGCGTCGCTGACCGGGTAGACGGCGCCCTGCAATTGCGGCTGCACCGGAAAGAAGTCGGTGTTGTCAAAGCCCAGGGCGCGTTCAGGGGCCCGGGTTTCGAGCCAGGCGAAATTGGGAACGGCCGCGGCGAGGTGGATGGTGGCGGCGGTGCAGACCGGGCCCAGCGGATTGTGGGGCATGAGGTCGACATAATGCGCCTCGCTCCAGCCAGCCACTTTCATCGCTTCGGTAAGGCCGCCGACATTGCACACATCGAGGCGGTTGAACTGGTGAATGCCACGCTCAATGTAAGGCGCGAACTGCCATTTGCTAGCGAATTCCTCGCCGATGGCGAAGGGAATATCGGTCATGGTGCGGAGGGATTCATAGGCTTCGGGCGTCTCGTCCCGGATCGGCTCTTCGAGGAAATCCAGCACGCCCTTGTCAAGCTTGTTGCAGAAGCTGGCGGCCTCGGCGACCGAGAGGCGATGATGGTAGTCGATGCCCAGGACCACTTCGCTGCCCAGTTCCTCGCGGGCCCTGTTGAGGATACGCGCGGTGGCGGCGATGGACTGGCGTGGCTCGAAGATGTCGCGGCTATCCTGGCCGATGGGGAAAAAGCGGATGGCGTCGAACCCCATGGCCATGAGTTCCCGGGCGCGCTCGATGGCGCCTTCGCCGGCGCTGTCGCCGGTGGAGGCGAAGGTGGGGATGACATGGCGCTGCCGGCCGCCGAGCAATTCATAGACCGGCACGCCCAGCGCCTTGCCCTTGATATCATGCAGGGCGATGTCGATAGCCGAGATCGCGGCCTGGAGCACGCGGCCGCCCTCGAAATACTGACTGCGATACATTTCCTGCCAGATGCGTCCGATCTGCATGGCGTCCTGGCCAATAAGGAATTCGCGGTAGTGCTCGATCGCTCCGGCAACGGCCTTTTCCCGCCCGGTCAGACCGCTTTCGCCCCAGCCGAATATGCCCTGGTCGGTCTCGACCTTGACCAGGAACTGGTTCCTGATGCCCACCCTGGCGGGATAGGGCGTGATAGCGGTGATCTTGAGCTTGAGGGGCATTTCGGCCTCGGAGTGGCGCGGGATCAATCGGCGCGGAGCGCCATTTCGGTTTCGCCATCGAACAGGTGGATGCGATCCTGCTCGAATTCGAGCCAGACCATGTCGTCGGGCTCGACCTCGGCCGTCGGCGGCAGGCTGATATTGACGATGGCGCCGGACAGGAAGGCCTGCACAAAGGTGATGTCGCCGGTCGGCTCCACGGTATAGACCTTGGCCGGCACTGTGTTGGGCATCTGCGACTTGTGCAGCTTGATGGTTGAGTGCCGCGCACCCAGCACCACCTTGCGGGACGTCGCGCTGGCCACCTTGCGGGCGTTGGCCTCGGAGAGGGGCAGGCTCCAGCCCTCGGCGCTGGCAAGGGCCGTGCGCCCGTCCACGCTGCTTGCCTCGAGCGGTACGAGGCTCATGGCGGGACTGCCGATGAAGCTGGCGACGAACATGTTGACCGGATTGGCGAAGATCTGGGCCGGGGTGTCGTATTGCTGCAAAAGCCCGCCATTCATCACTGCCATCTTGTCGGCCATGGTCACGGCTTCGAGCTGGTCATGGGTGACGTAGATGATGGTGGCGTTGAGATCCTGGTGGAACCGCTTGATCTCGGAACGCATCTGCACGCGCAGCTTGGCGTCGAGGTTGGAGAGGGGCTCATCCATGAGGAAGACGGCAGGGTCGCGCACCAGCGCTCGGCCGAGGGCCACGCGCTGCTGCTGGCCGCCGGAGAGTTCGCGCGGCTTGCGCTCGAGCAGGTGGGTGATGTCGAGGACCCGGGCGGCTTCCCGCACCTTGGCCTCGATCTCGGCCCGGGGGAGCTTGCGCATCTGCAAGGGGAAGGCGAGGTTCTGGAACACCGATTTCTGCGGATAGAGCGCGTAGTTCTGGAACACCATGGCGATGTCGCGGTCCTTGGGGTCAAGGTCGTTGACCACGCGATCGCCGATGATGATGTCGCCAGATGTGATCGGGATCAGGCCCGCCACCAGGTTGAGCGTGGTGGTCTTGCCACAGCCGGACGGGCCGACCAGCGCGACGAATTCGCCGTCATTGACCGTCAGCGACACATCCCTTGCGGCATAGACCGAGCCGTAGGTCTTGACGAGATCCTTGAGAACCACCTGGGCCATGGATGCAACCTTCTAGTGTTTGACGGCGCCTTCGGTGAGGGCACGCACGAAATATTTCTGGAGGATCAGGAACAGGACGACGACCGGCACGCTCATCATGAAGCTGGCCGCCATCAGGCCCGGAAAATCGGTGGTGTTCTCGGAGAAGAACCGCTGGATACCCACGGGCAGGGTGAGCTGCTCGTTCCTGGTGAGGAAGGTGGCGGCGTAGATATATTCGTTCCAGGCACCGATGAATGAATAGATGGCGGTGGCGATGATGCCGGGCACGGAGAGGGGTGTCACGATCAGCAGGAAAGCCTGGAAGCGCGTGGCACCGTCGATACGCGCGGCCTGTTCAAGCTGGATGGGGATGTTGTCGTAGAAGCCCTTGAGCAGCCAGATGGCGAGCGGCAGACCGAAGGTGAGATAGGTCAGGATCAGCGAGCCATGAGTGTTCACCAGGCCCAGCCAGCGCATCAGGATAAAGAGCGGCACGAGGAAAATCACCGCCGGGAACATATTGCGCAGCAGGACCGCGAAAAAGAGGAACTTGCGGCCGGGAAAGCTGAAGCGGGAGAAGGCATAGGCCGCCGGCACGGCCACGGCCACTGCGAGGATGGTGGTGACGAGCGAAACGAAGAGAGAGTTCCAGAAGAAGCGCAGGAAATCCTGCCCGACGCTGTTCTGCGGATCGAGCAGCTTCTGGTAGCTGGCCAGGGTCGGTTCGGCCGGCCACCATTGCGGCGGAAACTGCATGGCGGCGAAACCCGACTTGATCGAGGTCAGCAGCATCCAGATCATCGGCAGGGCGGTGTAGATCAGCATGATGGCGAGGAAGATGCGGCCGGTCCAGCGCCAACCGTCCACGCGTTTGCGGCTGCGGGGGGCAGCAGTTCCAGATGGGATGGTCATGCGCCGCCCTCCTGCTTCTCATTGCCGCTCAGGGCGCGCACGTAGAAGTAGCCCAGCGACATCACGATAACGAACAGCAGCACCGAATAGGCCGCCGCAACGCCCCAGCGCTGCCGCCCGAAGGCCAGCTCGTAGATGTGGGTAATCCAGATATGGGAGGCATTGGACGGCCCGCCCCCCGTGGTGATCCAGGGGATGATGAAGGAATTGAAATTGGCCACGGCGAGCAGAAGGATCGTGACGGTCGACACGCCCCGCAGATGCGGGAAGGTGACATGCCAGAAGCGCTGCCAGGCGGAGGCGCCATCAACCTTGGCTGCACGCAGCAGCTGCTCGGGCACGGTCTGCAGCCCAGCCATGATCATGATCATGGCGAAGGGAAACTCGCGCCAGATATTGACCACGATCAGCGAGGGCAGGACGGTGTGGACATTGTCGATGAAATTGGGCTGGCGGTCGACCAACCCCATCTGCACCAGCACCGCGCCGATAATGCCGAAATCGGAATGGTACATCCATTTCCAGATATAAGAGGCAGCAACGGCGCTGATGACCCACGGAATGATGAGGATGGCGCGCAGGATGGCGCGGCCGGCGAAATCGCGGTGCAGGGCGAGCGCGGCGCCATAACCCAGCACAAAGGCGATCAGCGTCGAAGCAATCGTCCAGATCACGGTATTGACCGTGACCTTCCAGAACACATCGCTGACCAGGATGGTCTGGTAGTTTTCGACCCCGACAAAGACCTTGTCGCGCAATTGCAGGCCGGGCGGGGTTCTGAAGAAGGACAGGTCGATCGTGTAATAGACGGGGTAGGCGATGACGATGAGCATCACCACGATGGCGGGCAGCACATAAAGATAGTCGGCGCGGCTGGTCCACATCTGCTGGAACAGGCCGGGCGGCGCCGTCGGACCCTTGCGGGGCGCGCCGGGGCTGCCGGTGAGGGTGGTCATCGTGGTGCTCCTTGTCGAGGCCGGTGGACCGGCGGCGTTGGGAGCCGCCGGTCGCTTCGAGTATGCGGGCAGCGCTAGAGTCCGCCGCCTCCAGCCACGTCCCGGACCTTCTGGGCCGCGTCGGCCGCCGCCTCTTCCACGGTCATGGCTCCGGTCAATGCGTTCTGGAGCATGTCGGGGATGATGATGTTCATGATCTCGGGCGTTTCCGGCAAAGTCGGGAACGGGATGCCGTAGGGCAGCATCGAGGTCGTGACATCGAGGAACTTGATGGAGTCCAGGCGTTCCTTCATCCAGACAGTCTTGAAGCCGTTCAGATTGCCGGGGTTGGAGCCGGCATAGGCCATTTTCAGCGACCATTCCGGGCTGGTCCAGAAGCAGACCATGGCCTTGGCAGCGGCTTCATCCACCACGCCACCCTCGACATATTCGGGGTTCAGGATGTGGATGTTGGAGCCGCCAAAGACCACTGCACGCTTGCCGTCGGGCCCCTTGGGGATCAGGCCGTAGCGCATGTTGTCGATAACGGTCTGGGCCTTTTCCTGGTCCGAGCCGGTGGCCTTGGCCTGAAGATCGAGCATCACGTTATAATCGGACGGGTGCGAGATCATCATGGCGAGCTGGCCGGCCAGGAACAGCGGCTGGTTGTCGGCCTGCTGGTTGGTCAGGGCCGAAACCGGGACCGACTGGTCGCGGACATACATGTCGTAGGAGGCCTGGAGCGCCCTGATGCTCTCCGGGCTGTCGAGGCGGACCTCGCCATAATTGGGGTTGGGGTCGGCTTCGTCGAAGACCCCGCCGCCATAGGCCCAGAGCTGAGGCATGAAGCGGTAGGGCGTATTGCCGGCATTCTTGCGGGCGACCAGGCCATAGCCGGCCACGCCGAGCTTATCGTGAATCTGCTTGGAATAGGCGACGACGTCGTCCCAGGTCTCGGGCGGGCTTTCGGGGTCCAGCCCGGCGCGCTCGAATATATCGGCGTTCCAGATCAGGGCCATGGTCTCGTTGTTGGTCGGGATGCCATAGGCCTTGCCCTCCCACATGACCGACTTCATGGCGCCCGGCCAGAAGTCCTCGGTCTTCCAGCCGACATCTTCAGGGCTCAGCTCCTGCAGATAGCCCTTGGAGGCAAATTCCACGCCGCCCAGGATCTGGAGGCGCACCACCATGGGGCCGGCATTGCCGAGCAGGGCAGTGCGGAACTTGTCGAGCAGGTCGTTATAAGTCAGTGCCTGCTCTTCAAGCTCGATATTGGGATAGGTGGCACGGAAGGCTTCGAAGAAGTCACGATAATACTGGCGTAGCAGGTCGGGGTCGCCCTCGAACACGCCCTGATACCAGAAGGTCAGCTTGCCCTCGTAGTCGAGCGGGGTGACCGCTCCGCATTGCTCGGCCGTGTCATATTCCTCGGTGCCGGCAATGGATCGTACATATTCGGGCGACCACTGGCTGAGATCGACGGCCTGGGCCAGAACCGAAGTGGTCAGCATCGACGCAGTGACCGCAGAAACAATTGCGCCGTGCGCAAGCGCACGACCCAAACGGTAGTTCCTCATAACGTCCTCCTGTCTCCCTGCTCGCGTCCTTGCGCGTCAGGTCCCTTTCCGGCGGGATACACGGGCTTTGCCTCTTATGTATAATGCGCCTTGTATGCACCGTTGCAGAAGCGATATTCTGTGTCAACATGGAAGGATCGTACATTGTTTGCCGGTGTCTATGTATGATAGTGATTGGCTGAGGCGAAGGAGTACGATTTGGCGAGCACCAGTGAATTCAAGATTTCCCCGCCGGCGGGGCTGGAAGAGATCGACGTCTCCAGCCAGCGCGCGGTCTCGCTCTACGAGACCATTCGCGAGGAAATCCTGTCGGGGCGGCTGGAGCCCAATGAGCGGCTGGTGGTGGCCGATCTCGCCGAGAGGCTGGGCACCTCGACCAACCCCATTCGCGAGGCGCTACAGATGCTGCGCGGCGAGGGTTACGTGATGTTTTCGCCCAATCGCGGCGCCCGCGTCCGGCCGATCGACCACGACTTCGTGCGCAACATCTATGAGATCAGCACGCTGATCGAGCCGGCGCTGACCCGCTGGTTCGTCGGAATGGCCACCGATGAAGACATTGCCGAACTGGAGCGCATCCAGGGCCTGATCGAAGAGAACAACTTCGTCGATGCCGTGCTGCATAGTGGCCTCGACGTGCAGTTCCATACGGTGGTCTACCAGCGGCACTACAATCGCCACGCTGCCGAAATCTGGTGGAAGCATCGCCAGGTGCTGCGCGCCGTTACGCAGCGCTTTGCCTATACGCTGGCGCGGCGCACCCAAGTCATCCGCGAACATCGCGAACTCATCGAACTGGTCAAGGCGGGTGACGCCGACAAAGCGGCCGAGTGCGTGGCCCGTCATGTCGAAGGATCGGGCCGGCACATCCTTGAACAGATGCGGGCGCACAATGCGGCAAGGGCCGGATAGATCGCACGGGTGGCCTTGCCGAAACCAAACCCCGTTGAAAGGCAGCGGAAATGAAAATCACCGGCGTCAGGCCGTGGCTGATCAAGTCAGAGGCATCCTATTGGGGCGAGTTCCTGTTCGTGGAGGTGACCACGGATGCGGGCGTGTCGGGCTGGGGTGAAATCACCACCACGACCTTCGTGGCCAATCGGGCGCTTTGCCTGATGCTGCGACAGATCGGCAAGATCATCGAGGGCGATGATCCGGCCCATATCGAGCGCATCTGGCACAAGATTTTCCGCAACTTCACCTATATGGGCAGCCGTGGCGCGGCAGTGGAATGCGTCAGCGCCATCGACATTGCGCTGTGGGACATCAGGGGCAAGGTGCTGGGACAGCCGATTTATGAATTGCTCGGCGGGCCGGTGCGCGACGACATCCTGCTCTATACCCATCCCGACCAGCGCAAGTTCACCAGCAAGGAAGGGGTGGTGCAGGAAATTCGCGATATCGTCGCCTCGGGCCATACGGCACTGAAGTTCGACCCGTATCCGCAACAGCGCCCCAGGGACCGGAACGGCATCGCGCGCGAGCAATCCGAGGGCTATCTGGATGGCTCGATGAGCCGCAAGGATGAGCGCGAAGCGGCCGAACTGACGGCGTTGATCCGCGAGACGGCCGGGCCCGACATCGACATTCTCATCGACGCGCATGGGCGCTTTGACGTGCCCACCGCCATCCGGCTCTGCCGGAGCCTGGAAGAAGCCGGGGATATCGACTGGTTCGAGGAGCCCGTGCCGCCCGAAAGTGTCAATGCGCTCAAGCAGGTGCGCGACAAGGTCAGTACTGCGATCTCCTGGGGAGAGCGCGGCCATACCAAGTGGGACTTCGTGCCCATCCTCGAAGGCAGGCTGGCCGACTATATCATGCCCGATGTTACCTGGACCGGCGGCATTACCGAGCTCAAGAAAATCTCGGCGTTGTGCGAGGCCTATTACATTCCCGTTTCCCCCCACGATGCGGCCGGGCCGATCAATGTGGTGGCCGGAGCGCAGGTGATGATGACGGTGCCCAATTTCTACCGGCTGGAGACGTCGGAGTGGAACCTGTCCAAATATGATCACCTCATCAACAAGCCGCTCGACAATTCCAATGGCAGCCTCAAGCTCAACAAGGCGCCGGGGCTCGGTATCGAGATGAACCGGGATTATCTTGATGACAATGTGGTGGAGTTCGACTGATGGATGCACAAGGGGCTGCCGAAAGTATTGAGCGCAATGTCCGCATGGCCTCGCGCCCGAGCGAGTTGCGGATCACCGACCTGCGGGTCGCCGAAATCGTCGGGGCGCCATTCACCTCGGCGCTGGTCAAGATCTACACCAACCAGGGGATCGTCGGGCTGGGGGAGGTGCGCGACGGCGCCAGCGCCACCTATGCGCTGATGCTCAAAAGCCGGCTGCTGGGCGAAAATCCCTGCGACATCGACCGGCTGTTCCGTCGCATCAAGCAGTTCGGCGGGCATGGGCGGCAGGGGGGTGGCGTTTCGGCCATCGAGATTGCGCTCTGGGACCTGGCCGGCAAGGCCTATGGCGTACCGATCTACCAGATGCTGGGCGGCAAGTTCCGCGACAAGGTGCGGGTCTATTGCGATACCGACGCCGAAAAGCCCAGCGGCACCGAGACGGGGAAGCGGCTCAAGGCACGCATGGACCTGGGCTTCACCTTCCTCAAGATGGATCTGGGGCTGATGCAGATTGCCGATGTGCCCGGCGCCGTGGTGGCGCCGGCCGGTACGCTTGAAGGCTATCGCGTGCATCCCGGCCATGGCCCGGCCCGGTCGATGGAAGACCGGCGGGCGCGCAATGCTGTCTATGACACGCATAATGTGCGTCACCCCTTCAGCGGCCTGCATTTCTCTGACAAGGGCCTCGACCTGCTCGAGCAATATATAGCGGAGGTGCGCGAGGTCATTGGCTACGAGGTGCCGCTGGCCATCGACCATGTGGGGCATATTTCCCTGCAGAACGGCATCCGCCTGGCCAGGCGCATCGAGAAATATGTGCCGGCCTGGCTCGAGGACGTCATTCCCTGGCAATATACCGAGCAGTACCGGGAGCTTCAGCAGGCGACCACGGTGCCGATCTGCACCGGCGAGGACATCTATCTCAAGGAAGGTTTCGAGCCGCTGCTCAAGACTGGGATTTCGGTCATCCATCCGGACCTGCTGACCTCGGGCGGCATTCTTGAAACCAAGAAGATCGGCGACATGGCGCAGGACCATGGGGTGGCGATGGCCATTCACATGGCCGAAAGCCCCATCGCGGCCATGGCGGCGGCGCATGTGGCGGTGGCCACGGAAAACTTCATGGCGCTCGAATATCACAGCGTGGAGGTCGACTGGTGGGACGATATCGTCACCGGCCTTCCCAAGCCACTGGTCCAGGACGGATTCATCACCGTGCCGGACAAGCCGGGACTGGGGATTGACGACGTGGTCGACGAGGTCATCAGCCAGCACCTCCAGCCGGGGGTCACCGGCATCTGGCAGCCGACCGACCGCTGGGACAATGAATATTCCTGGGACCGCACCTGGAGTTGACTCTTGTCTCTCCCCGGAGGGAGCGGCGAAGACAGAAAGTTTGAGCAATGATCTACGAAATGCGTGTCTATGACTGCCTGCCCGGCCGGTTGCCGGCGCTGCTCCGGCGGTTCAACGACCATACGCTCGCCATCTGGGAGCGGCATGGCATTGTCCAGGCGGGGTTCTTCACCACCGTCATCGGCGAGAACAGCAATCGGCTGACCTATTTCCTCGCCTGGGAAAGCCTTGCTGCGCGGGAAGCCAAATGGGCGAGTTTCATTGCCGATCCGGCATGGCACAAGGCGCGGGACGATTCCGAGCGCGATGGCCAGATCCTTGCCAATGTCAGCAGCCAGATTTTGGCACCGACGGCTTTTTCATCGGTCAAATAGGGGGAAAAGATGAAGATCACGGACCTCCGCTGTGCCGTGATCGGCCGGCACCCGATCGTGCGCATTGTCACCGACGAGGGTTTATACGGTCTGGGCGAGGTGGAGTTCACCAAGACCTATCTCAAGCCCTTCGTGCTGCACTTCCGCGAGGCGCTGATTGGCGAAGACCCGACCGATGTCGAGCGCTGCATGCTCAAGATCCGCCAGCGTGGCAGCTTCAAGCCCTATGGCGCCGCCGTCTCGGCCATCGAGCATGCCCTATGGGACATTGCCGGCAAGGCGGCCAATGTGCCCGCCTACAAGCTGCTGGGCGGCAAGGTGCGTGACAAGGTCCGGGTCTATAATGGCTCGATCCGGCGCAAGCGGAGCGGCGACCGGCCGGAGGATTATGCCGCCGACGTCAAATGGATGATGGAGCAGCCTCAGAACTTCTTCATGGTGAAGCAAGGCATCAGCTTCCACTCCAACATGAAGGACAATTTCGAGGACTTTCACTATGGCGTGCAGCTTAAGAATGCCGGCTACCATGGCGCCATGGACCAGGGACAAATCTCGGAGCGCGGTTTCAACCACATGCTCGACTGCGTCGCGGCCATGAAGGAAGTGCTGGGCGACAAGGTGAGCCTGGCGCTCGATTGCGGCCCCGGCTGGTTCCTCAACGATGCCATCCGCTTCGCCAATGCGGTCGAGAAATACGACCTGATGTGGCTCGAGGATATGCTGACTGGGGACTATGTCCCATGGGTCAACCCGCAAGCCTATCGCGAGTTGACCCAATCGACCACGACGCCGATCCATACTGGCGAGCAGATCTATCTCCGGCACAATTTCAAGGAATTGATCGAGACACAGGCCGTGCGGGTTATCGGACCCGACCCCGCAGACATCGGCGGCATTGCCGAGCTCAAATGGGTGGCCGAGCACGCCTATATGCACTCCATCATGATGGCGCCGCACGGCACCGCCAACGGATTGCTGGGCCTGGGCGCGCTGATCAACGTCTGCGCGACGCTGCCGGCGAACTTCATTGCCTTCGAATATCCCAGCGCCTCGGACCCGTGGTGGGAGGACATTGTCATCGGGCTGCCAGACCAGATCGTCACCAATTCCATGGTCGACCTGCTTGAAGCGCCAGGGCTGGGGCTGGATATCGATGCGGAGGGCGCGCGGAAGTATCTGCTCGAAGAAGATGCCGGGTTCTTCGCACCCTAGGAGGGTTTCGACGCGGTTGATCTTGCCCCGTTTCCGGGCTAATTGCAGAAACGGTCTGCAGTTCACCGAGGCGTCGCCGTCCCGCAAGGGAAGCTAAACCTGCCCAGCACACTCTTCGACACGCACCTTATCCCGGTGCCCCGTCGCAAGCCGGCGACCAACGACACCGCCCTCTGGCGGTTGCGGGCACGCTCGAGGATGAGCCATGTCGAGACAGATCCATTCCCTTCTCATTGCCGACTTGTCGGCCTTTGCCAAAAGCCTGCGCGAACAGCTTGCCAGGCTGGACGAAAAACCAAGCCATGTTGACATGCTCAACATGCTGGCGCGATCCGCCGGATTTCGGAACTACCAGCATTTCAAATCTCTGGCCGAGGATGCGCCGCAGGCCGATCCGGTCGACCTGACCCTGGTCGAAAAGGTCAGCCGGCATTTCGACGCCGATGGCGTGCTGCTACGCTGGCCGAGCAAGAACAGCCTGCAGCCACTTTGCCTTTGGGCCCTTTGGGCGCGCATGGAGCCGGGGCGGGACTATGCAGACCGCGAAAATACCGATCTGCTCAATGCCTGGGCCAGTTTTGGCGATCATGCGCTGCTGCGGCGGTCCATGGTCGACATGGGCTATGTGACCCGCACGCCGGATGGCAGGACCTATCGCCGGATCGAGCAGAAGCCGCCGGCAGAGCTCTCGGCCTTGCTCAAGCGTGTTGCGCCGCAGCCTGCCTGAGAACGTCATTTGCGGTGACAGGTCCGGCGCGCAACGAACTTGGGGCGGCAAGGCCAGCGGAGACGGGTAGGGCGGCTGGATCAGGCCAGCTTGGACATGCGCTGCATGGCGATCCTGGAGATCAGATTGCCGATCTCGGCCGTATTGTTTTGCTGGATGCCGGCAAAACTGCTGGCAAAGGCCGCCTGCTTCTCGGCGATGGCGGCGGCCTCCATCCGGCGGGCGCGCAGATGCTGCATCCGCTCATAGGGCGGGAGCTGATGCATGTTGAAGCGCGTAATCTTGCCAGAGATGGACATTTCTCCAGCTTGCACCGGGAGTGCTTACAGGAGGTTAAGGCACGAGTTCACATGCAAGGCAATGCGGCGCCGGGGCGACGATGTCGGGCCGGCGTTGCTCAGGCCAGCTTTGACATGCGCTGCATCGCTACCTTTGAGAACAGGTTGCCCATCTCCACGGCATTGTTGCTCTGGATATTGGCGAAGCTATTGGCCAGGTTTGCATTTTTCTGCGCAACTTCGGCGGCTGCCTCGCGGCGCTCGCGCAAATATTGCATCCGCTCGTAAGGCGCGAGCTGGTGCATGTTGTAGCGATTGATCTTGGTGCTGCCATAGGCCATGCCAGCAGGCTGGCCGATTATGGTTAACGGTGGGTTAAATGGTTAGCGAAACGCTAATGAAACAGCAGTGAGGATCAGTGCTGCATGACCACAAGGCCCGCCGCACCGGCCATCATGGCGCCGGCGGTCTTGTTGAGACGGCCCAGGGCCTTTTCGCTGCGGAACATCTCGCGGGCCGCCGAGGCCAGCCAGGCATAACCGCAGCCGATGATCAGCAGCACCACGACCACGATGGCGGTCAGCTCGACAAAGGCAATCGGGTTCATCTCTCCCAGCGGCACCACGGTGGGCAGAATGGCGAGATAGAAGACGATGGTCTTGGGGTTGCCCATGGTGAGCGAGAAGCCGGCGAGGAAGGTCTTCCATGGGTCTTCATTCCTGGGCTTCATCTGCTCCGAGCCGGGGCGGGCGGTCCAGAACTTATAGGCGATATAGAGCAGGTAGGCCGCGCCGGCCCAGCGCACAATGGTGAAGACCGGGCCGAACCAGGTGGCAATGGCGGCCAGGCCGAAAACGGCGAAGAAGAAATAGACGAGGTCCCCGGCAAGGATGCCCAGCACCATGGGGAAGGCGCCCTTGAAGCCGCCGCCCAAGGCGCGGGCGACGACTGCCGCCACGCCGGGGCCGGGCACCAGCACCGCAATGGCATAGGCAATGGTGAAAGCGGTGAGGGTGAAAATATCCATGGCATCACATCCGGCATTGAGCCGGCGGACACTACGCCTCACGCCGGTGATTTGCCAGCGCGTGCTTGACGCAGATGCTCAGGAGTCTATTTAAGACGGATCGCAACCCGACCGGACGGTTCCCAATGGATCGCACCCTCACAGCAATGCCGACCTGCCTTGCCCCTGAGGATGCTTTGAACCATGCCTTCCGCGACGCTTTCGAATCTGAGCTATTCCGGCCCTGACGGCCAGACACTCTTCTCCAATCTTGATCTGAGCTTCGGCGCCGGGCGTACCGGTCTTGTCGGGCGCAATGGCGTGGGCAAGACGACCTTGCTACGCCTTATCACTGGCGAGTTGTCGCCATCATCCGGCACGGTCAGTGTTTCGGGGCGCATCGGCTTGCTGCGCCAGCAGGTGCAGCCGGAGCCGGGCGAGACCATTGCCGACCTGTTCGGGGTTCGGGAAGGCCTCAGCCTCTTGGTGCGCGCCATTGCCGGCGAGGCCGGCGCCGACGAACTGGCCGAGGCGGACTGGACATTGGAGGCGCGGCTTGCCGAGGCGCTGGACGAGCTGGCGCTTGACGTCACCCCGGATACCTTGCTGTCGACGCTTTCCGGCGGGCAGCGGACGCGGGCGGCGCTTGCTGCGCTGCTGTTTGATGCGCCGGACCTGATACTGCTCGATGAACCGACCAACAACCTCGATGCCGAGGGACGCGCTGCGGTTGCCGAGATGCTGTCCGGCTGGCGCGGCGCGGCGGTGGTCATCAGCCATGACCGCGATCTGCTCGAGACCATGGACGCCATCGTTGAACTCACGAGTCTGGGCGCCACCAGCTATGGCGGCAACTGGAGCCATTACCGCGAGCGCAAGGCGCTGGAACTGGCCTCGGCGCAACGTGACCTCAACGCTGCCGAGAGGGAGGTGCGCGATGCGGCCCGGGCGGCGCAGGCGGCGAGGGAGCGGCAGGACAAGCGCGATGCCGGGGGGCGAAAGAAGGCGGCCAAGGGCGATGCGCCGAAAATCCTACTCGGCGGATTGAAGCGCCGCGCCGAGGCGACGGCAGGCGGGCTGGACAGACTGGCCGAGAAGCAGGCTGACGCGGCGCAAATGCAGGCGGCTGAGGCGCGCGCCAGAATCGAAGTGTTGACACCCTTTGCTATCAAGCTCAGGTCCAGCGGATTGCCCGCGGGCAAGCTGGTGCTGCGGGCCAGTGGCCTTTCTGGCGGCTATGAGGCGGACAGGCCGATCATTCGAGATTTCGCCATGGACATGGTTGGGCCTGAGCGCGTGGCCATCACCGGGCCCAATGGCGCGGGCAAGACCACGCTGCTCAAGCTCCTGACCGGTGGCCTGACGCCAGCCTCGGGCAGTGTGCAGATCGGCGGGCCGATGGCCCTGCTCGACCAGCAAGTGGGGCTATTGGACCGCAGCCTGTCGATCGCCGAGAATTTCCAGCTGCTCAACCCGGCCAGTTCGGTCAATGACTGCCGCTCGGTTCTGGCGGCATTCAAGTTCCGCAACGATGCGGCCCTTCAGATAGTGGGGACATTGAGTGGCGGCGAGATGCTGCGCGCGGGGCTCGCCTGCGTCCTGGGTGGGGCAACGCCGCCCATGCTGGTGGTGCTGGACGAGCCTACAAATCACCTCGACATCGAGGCGATAGAAGTGGTCGAGGCCGGGTTGCGGGCCTTCGACGGGGCGCTGCTGGTGATCAGCCACGACCGGGCGTTTCTGGAGAATGTGGGGGTGGAGCGGGAGGTGGTGCTGGGGTGAGCTGGCCAACGGCAGGGCCCCACATGTGTCATGCAGGGCCCGCGTCGCGCCGGAAGGAAGGGACTATCTCGGCAGCAGGACGTCGTCGACGACGTGGATGACGCCGTTGGACTGGTTGACGTCGGCAATGGTCACTAGGGCGGCACCGCCTGCTTCGTCATAGATATAGACATGGCCGCCGCGCACTTCTGCGGTGAGGGCGTCGCCGCTGACGGTCTGCATGTTGTAGCGGCCGCCATTGGCCCGGGCGCGGCTGACGAGATCGCTGGCAGAGAGCTTTCCGGCCACTACATGGGCGGTGAGAACCTTGGTCAGCTGGTCTTTGTTCTCTGCCATCAGCAGGGTGTCCACGGTGCCGGCGGGCAGCTTGGCGAATGCGTCATTGGTGGGTGCAAAGACGGTAAAGGGGCCAGGGCTCTGCAGCGTTTCGACCAGTCCCGCGGCGGTCACGGCGGCGACCAGGGTGGTATGATCGGCCGAATTGACGGCGTTTTCGACGATATTCTTGTCGGCGAACATGGCGGCACCGCCGACCATGGGATTGTCCTGCGCGAAAGCAAAGGTCGAGATGAGGGCAAAGGCCGTCGCAGCGGCCACAGACTTGGCGAAACGCATGATATTCTCCCTGTTGGTTCGGCCGCCGGTTCATCCCGGCGATCCGATCAGAGGGAGCTACGGGCCCCTAACGGAGCCAGTTTCAGGGGCCGTATCACGCTTGTGTGAGATCAGGGCAGGCGTGCCAAACGCTCGGTCAGCAGGTCATAGAAGCCATCCGAATTGCCCGTGCGCAGCCAGGTGGCGTTATAGGCCCGGCCGGTGACATGCCAGTAGTCGACCACGGTCATACCGACCGTGAGTTCGCTGGCGGTTTCGACGGTCACATTGCAGTGGCGGCCCTCGAAGAGGTCGGGCTTGAGCAGGTAGGCGATGACCGTGGGGTCGTGCAGGGGGGCGCCGTCCCAGCCGTATTTCTCGAGATCGAAGGTTTCCGAGAAGGTCAGCATGGCATGGACGGCCTCGCCGGTGCGATTGCCCAACGCCTTGATGGCATCGAGCCGGGCGGGGGTCGACTGGATCATGTGGGTGACGTCGAGCGACTGGATGATGATGGGTGCGCCGCAACGCATCACCACGTCGGCGGCCTCGGGGTCGACATAGATATTGAATTCCGCCGCAGGGGTGATGTTGCCCACTTCAAAATAGGCGCCACCCATCATGACAATTTCCTGGATGCGCTCGGCAATGGCAGGCTGTTTGACCAGGGCCATGGCGATATTGGTCAGCGGCCCCAGGGTGCAGAGCGTGATGGTTTTCGGCTCGGCGTTCATCAGGGTCTCGATGATGAAATCGACGCCGTGCTGGGCCTGGAGCGGAATGGTGGGCTCGGGCAGGTCGGGGCCATTGAGGCCGGTATCGCCATGGACATGCTCGGCCGTGACCAGGTGGCGCCGCATGGGGCGCGAGCAGCCGGCATAGACCGGCACATCGGTGCGGCCGGACAGTTCGACCACCTTGCGGGCATTGTTGGCATTGTGATGGAGGCCGACATTTCCGGCCACGGCCACGACGCCCAGCACGTCCAGCTCGGCGGGCGAGGCCAGCGCCATGAGGATGGCCACGGCGTCGTCCTGGCCGGGGTCGGTATCGATGATGATCTTGCGGGACATGGGAATTTCCGTCGACTCGGGAAGCGTTTCGTCGCGAGTTTATCCAAGCGCCGGGGCGGGGTCGACGGGCCAGCGGGTCGCAGCGGAACGAAAGCGAAGAGCGGGACGTTTCCAGTCACGTCTAGCCTGTGGAATCCCAGATGCGTCACATTCACACCAGCCCTGTGCCGGTCGAGGCCGATCAAAGCCAGTTCGAGCGCGTGCTCAACAATGCCGCGCGGCTATCGGTGGTCGGCATCGGCTTTGCCGTGTTGCTCATGGTGCTGCAGGCGGGGCAGGTGTTCCTGGCGCCGGTGACGCTGGCCATCGTGGTGGGACTGATGTTCGGTCCGGTGGCGGATCGGGTGGAAAGCTGGGGCGTGCCGCCGGCTTTGTCGGCCGGCGTTGTCGTGCTGCTGCTGCTCACAGTCATTTTCGGCTTTGCCACCTTATTTGCCGTACCGCTGAGCGAATGGGTGGCGCGGGCGCCGCTGATCTGGGAAAAATTGCAGGCGCAGTTGGCGAATTTGAAGGAGCCGCTCGAGTCTATCGGAGCGTTCCAGGAGCAGATCAGCACAGTGCTGGGCTCAGACGGTGTGATGTCGGTTCAGGTCGAGGATGGCAGCGCCGTGACCGGGGTTGCCATGCTCGCACCCGCGATCCTGGCGCAAATCGCCATCTTCCTGGCCAGCCTCTACTTCTTCGTTGCCACGCGCGATCACATCCGCATGTCAGTACTGTCCATGTGCGTGACCCGGCGGATGCGCTGGCGCACGGCGCATGTGTTTCGCGATGTGGAGTTCAAGGTCAGCCGGTTCCTGCTTTCGGTGACAATGATCAATCTATGCGTGGGCACGGCAGTGTCGCTGGCCATGTGGGCCATCGGCATGCCATCGCCCGTGCTCTGGGGCGCCATGGCCGCTGTTCTCAACTATATTCCCTATGTGGGCCAGGCGATCATGATCACCGTACTGCTCGCAGTGGGGCTGGGGACGCAAACCAATCTGCCCGAGATTCTGCTCCCGGTGGCCTGCTACGCGGCCATCAATTTCGTCGAGGGGCAGATTTTTACCCCACATTTCATCGGGCGCTCGCTGACCCTCAATCCCTTCATCATATTCCTTTCGATCACGTTCTGGATCTGGGCATGGGGTCCGGTAGGTGGGCTGGTGGCGGTGCCGGCGCTGCTGATTGCCCAGTCGATGATTGCCCACGCCCTGCCCAGCAAACCGGTAGCGCCGCGGCGGCCGGTGCGGCGCACACGCAACATGACCGACCGCGAGGAACTACTGGCCAATGCTGCCCAGGTTATTCGCGAGCGCCGCAAGGACGAGGCGGAAAGCCGCAAGCAGGAGCGCGAGGAGCCACCGCAGGGCACAGGCCCAACCGGTGTGGAACCCAGCACAGGATGATCGCTGTGCCTGCTTGACGGAGCCGGTGTCGCACACCAGTGTCGGGGTTTTGGCGACACGAGGACTGCGAATGGCGGGCGAGGTTCTAGCGCATGCGGGCGAGGTGGCACATCACGGTGTCGACCTGGTGCCGGTGGTGGCCCTTCTGGCGGCCGGAACGATCGCCGTGCCGATATTCCGCCGCATCGGGCTTGGCTCGGTACTGGGCTATCTGGCGGCGGGGCTGCTTCTTGGTCCCTCGGGAATCGGGCTGATTTCCGATCCGGCCTCGGTGCTGGCCACCGCCGAAATGGGCGTGGTGCTGTTCCTTTTCATCATCGGGCTGGAAATGGAGCCAAGCCGGCTCTGGGCGCTGCGCAAGCAGATCTTCGGGCTGGGTGTGCTCCAGGTGGGACTATGCGGAGCCTTGCTGACCGGCGTTGGCATCCTGCTCGGCTTTGCGCCCGTGGTGGCCTTTGTCTTTGGCATGGGCTTCGTGCTGACCTCGACGGCCATCGTCATGCAGATCCTGGGGGAGCGCGGGGAACTGGCGACCGAGGGTGGACAGAAGATGGTGTCCATCCTGCTGCTCGAAGACCTGGCCATCGTGCCGCTGCTGGCGCTGGTCGCGCTGCTGGCGCCGACCACTGACGATGTCAGCCTGCTGACGCGGATCGTGTCGCTGGGGATCGCGGTGGGCGCCATCCTGCTGCTGATCTTCCTGGGACGGCGGATCATGAACCCATTCTTCTCGCTCCTGGCGCAGGCCAAGGTGCGCGAGGTGATGACGGCGGCCGCACTCCTGGTCGTATTGGGTGCGGCACTGCTGTTCCAGGTGAGCGGCCTTTCAATGGCCATGGGGGCGTTTCTGGCCGGTGTGCTGCTCTCCACCTCGACGTTCAAGCATCAGCTCGAAGCCGATGTGGAGCCGTTCCGGGGCCTGTTGCTGGGCCTGTTCTTCCTTGCCGTGGGCATGTCTCTCGACCTCAATGTGGTCGGCGAGAACTGGCAGATCATCGCGCTGAGCGTAGTCGCCTATATGCTGGTCAAGGCCATCGCCATCTACGTTATCGCGCGGGCGCTCAAATCGAGCCATGGCGAGGCGCTGGAGCGGGCCGTGCTGATGGGACAGGGCGGCGAGTTCGCCTTCGTGCTGTACACAACGGCAGCCTCGACCGGGCTGATCGACGCGCCCACCAATGCCATTTTCACCGCAACAGTGATCATCTCGATGGTGCTGACGCCTTTCATGATCATCTTCATGCGCGCCTTCATGCCGAAGGCCGTGCAATCGATGGATGGGGTGGAAACGGCGGATGGCCTGTCGGAGCGGGTGCTGATCATCGGCTTCGGGCGTTTCGGGCAGATTGCCAGCCAGCCGCTGCTGGCGCTGCGCCATTCGGTCTCGATCATCGACAACGACACCGAGATGATACGGGCGGCAGCTCAGATCGGCTTCAAGGTCTATTACGGCGACGGCACCAGGCTCGATATATTGCGCGCCGCCGGAGCCGGCACGGCAAACCTGATCCTGGTGTGTACCGACAAGAAGGAACAGACCTCGCGCATTGTGGAACTGCTGCGCGACGAGTTTCCCCTGGCCCGGGTGATGGCGCGGGCCTTCGACCGTGTCCATGCCATTGAACTGATCCGAGCCGGTGTGGACTTCCAGCGACGGGAACTTTTCGATTCCGCCGTGGCCTTTGGCGGTGAGGCGATCCGGATGATGGGCGCCGATGAACAGCAGATCGAGGACGTGCTCGAAGGCGTGCGGGAGCGGGACAGCGAGCGGTTCGACTTGCAACTGAATGGCGATGACTGGCGGGTCGGACGGCAATTGCTGATCAGCAATGCCCGCGAACAGGCCCGAGAAGGGGGTATTTCGGTGGCCGAGGAGGCGGCGGAGGCGGCCGCCAGCAAGTCTGCCCAGCAGACGCAGGGCAGCTAATCGCGCGCGGCGCGTCGGGGGGCTTTCCCATGCACAAATTAAGTGCAAGAGTACCCCTATTCTGAGGGGAACATCGTCATGAACACTGGATTGCGACATGCCGCAAAAGCCCATCGTCTACGATGCACCCACGCCCGAGCCCCGCGCCACGACAGTTGAGGCCCTGCAAGCCGAAATCCTTGAAAACCTGATTTACTCGGTCGGCAAGGATCCCATCGTTGCCCGGCCCCATGACTGGCTGAGGGCTACCATCCTTGCGGTGCGCGATCGCGTCATGGATCGCTGGATGGAGAGTTCGCGCGAGACCTGGCGGACCTCGAACAAGCGTGTGTACTATCTCAGCCTGGAATTCCTCATCGGGCGGCTGATGCGCGACGCCATGAGCAATGTGGGGCTGATGGAGCCCGTCGCCGAGGCACTGAAGAACCTTGATGTCGACCTGGGTGACCTGATCGCGCTGGAGCCGGATGCGGCGCTGGGCAATGGTGGCCTTGGGCGGCTGGCGGCATGTTTTCTGGAGTCGATGTCCTCGGTGAAGATTCCGGCCTATGGCTATGGCATTCGCTATGTGCATGGCCTGTTCCGTCAGGAAATGAGCGAAGGCTGGCAGGTGGAACTGCCCGAGGACTGGCTGGCTCATGGCAATCCCTGGGAGTTCGAGCGCCGCGAAAGCGCCTATGAAGTGGGGTTTGGCGGTCACGTCGAACCGGTGACCGATCCCGATGGCACGGAGCGCCAGGAATGGCGGCCCAACCAGCACCTGCTGGCGGTGGCCTATGACACGCCCATTGTGGGGTGGCGTGGCGCCAGGGTGAACACGCTCCGGCTGTGGAGCGCCCAGCCGATCGACCCGATCCTGCTCGACAAGTTCAATTCCGGCGACCATATCGGCGCGCTGGAGGAAAGTTCGAAGGCAGAAGCCATCACCCGTGTGCTCTATCCCGCCGACTCGACGGCGGCGGGCCAGGAACTGCGCCTGCGCCAGGAGTTCTTCTTCTCGTCGGCCTCCCTGCAGGACATCGTGCGACGGCACCTGCAGCAATATGGCGATCTGGGGTCACTGTCCGACAAGGTTGCGATCCAGCTCAACGACACCCATCCCGCCATTTCAGTGGCCGAACTGATGCGCATCCTGGTGGATGACAACGGCATCAAATGGGCCAAGGCCTGGAAGATCGCAAAGGCTACGTTCGGCTATACCAATCACACGCTGCTGCCCGAGGCGTTGGAAAGCTGGCCGGTGGCACTGCTGGAGCGGCTGTTGCCGCGCCACATGCAGATCGTCTACCAGATCAATGCCGACATTCTGGCAGAGGCCCGCGCCAAGAAAGGCTTTACCGACCAGCAGATTGCGGCAGTATCGCTGATCGACGAGCATGGCGGGCGCCGGGTGCGCATGGGACAACTGGCCTTTGTGGGCTCGCACTCGATCAACGGCGTCTCGGCCCTGCATACCGAATTGATGAAGCAGACCGTGTTTGCGGACCTGCACCGCCTCTATCCCGATCGCATCAACAACAAGACCAATGGCATCACGCCGCGCCGCTGGCTGATGCAGTGCAATCCGGGCCTGACCAAGCTAGTCACCGAGCGGATCGGCCCCGATTTCCTCGACGACGTGGACAAGTTGCACCAATTGTTGCCGCATGCCGAGGATCCGGGCTTCCAGAAGCAGTTTGCGGCGGTCAAGCTGGCCAACAAGAAGAAGCTGGCCAAGCTGATCAAGGAGCGGGTCAACATCACTGTGTCGCCCGACGCACTGTTTGACGTGCAGATCAAGCGCATCCACGAATACAAGCGGCAATTGCTCAATATCATCCATGCCGTGGCGCTTTATGATGAAATCCGCGCCCACCCCGAGAAGGAATGGGTGCCGCGCGTGAAAATCTTCGCGGGCAAGGCGGCGCCGAGCTACTGGAACGCCAAGCTGATCATCAAGCTGATCAACGACGTGGCGCGGGTCATCAACAATGACCCGGCGGTCCGGGGCCTGCTCAAGGTGGTGTTCCTGCCCAATTACAATGTCAGCCTGGCAGAAGTCATCGTGCCGGCGGCCGATCTGTCCGAGCAAATCTCCACGGCCGGCATGGAGGCGTCGGGCACGGGCAACATGAAATTCATGGCCAATGGCGCCATTACCATCGGCACCATGGATGGGGCCAATGTCGAGATGCACAAGGAGGTGGGCGACGAGAACATCGTCATCTTCGGCCTCACCACCGACGAAGTCGAGGACAAGCGCGGGCGTTCGGAAGTGCCGCGTGCGGCCATCGATGCATCCCCGCGTCTGCGCGAGGCGCTCGATTCCATAGCCTCGGGCGTGTTCTCGCCCGATGATCCGCATCGCTATGGCGACCTGATCGGGGGCCTGTATGACCATGACTGGTTCATGGTGGCGCGCGATTTCGACGCCTATGCGGCCGCGCAGGCCAAGGTGGACAGCATCTGGAGCGACAAGAAGCGCTGGACGGCCATGGCGATCCGCAACACTGCGAGCGTCGGGTTCTTTTCGTCTGACCGGACGATCCGGCAATATGCCGAGGAAATCTGGAACGTGCCGACAGCATAGGCGTAGGCGCGCGCGGAGCCTGCCTGGCGCCAAAGACCAGGTCCGTGCGCAATGTGTATTTGGGCCTGCCGAGAAACGACAGGCCAGTGGGGAGTGCGGGTGTGAGCGTGAGCAAGGAAAACTGGCAGGCCGACGGACGAGAAGTTGAGGCAATCGTGGCGGGCCGCCATAGCAATGCCTTTGCCTTTCTGGGCCTGCAGGAGGTGGATGGGCACTGGGTGCTCCGCGCCTTCGTCCCGCATGCCGAGACGCTTCACGCCTTTACCCTGGACGGAGAACCGCTCGGCCACATGATTCCCCGCCATGCGGCCGGGTTCTTCGAGGCCAAGGTGGATATTTCGGCGCGCCAGCCGGTGCGCTACGAGGCCCGGAATTCCGGCGGCAGTTGGACCGTCTATGATCCCTATTCCTTCGGCCCGGTGCTGGGGCCGATGGACGATTACTATATCGGCGAGGGCAGCCATTTGCGGCTGTTCGACAAGCTGGGCGCCCACGAGATGGAGTTCGAGGGCATCCATGGCACCCATTTCGCCGTCTGGGCCCCCAATGCGCAGCGTGTTTCGGTAGTGGGCCCCTGGAACGAGTGGGATGGCCGGCGCCACCCGATGCGCAACCGCCAGGGTATCTGGGAAGTGTTCATCCCGGTGCTGGGGACCGGCACGATCTACAAGTACGAAATCGTCGGACCCAATGGGCAGGTGCTGCCGCTCAAGGCCGACCCGTTCGCGCGCCAGGCCGAGATGCGGCCGCGCACGGCATCGGTCGTGCCCGATCCCACGCCGTTCACCTGGACCGATCAGAAATACATGGAGGAGCGCGCCAGCCGCGACTGGCGCCGCACCCCGATGTCGATCTACGAAGTGCATCTGGGATCGTGGCGGCGCCGGGCCGATGGTGGCTTCATGAGCTATGACCAGCTCGCCGAGCAACTGGTGCCCTATGCGGCCGATATGGGCTATACCCATCTTGAGTTCATGCCGGTTTCCGAGCATCCGTTCGATCCCAGCTGGGGCTACCAGCCCACCGGCCTCTACGCACCGACTGCACGTTTCGGCGACCCCGCGGGCTTTGCGCGGCTGGTCAATGCGGCGCATGAGGCGGGATTGGGGGTTATCCTGGACTGGGTGCCGGCGCATTTTCCCACCGACGAGCATGGTCTTTCCCATTTCGATGGAACCGCGCTCTATGAGCATGAGGACCCGCGCCAGGGCTTCCACCCGGACTGGAACACGGCGATCTACAATTTCGGGCGCAAGGAGGTTTCGGCCTTCCTGACCAATAATGCACTCTACTGGTTCGACCAGTTCCATATCGATGGGCTCAGGGTCGATGCCGTGGCCTCGATGCTCTATCTCGACTATTCCCGCCAGCCGGGGGAGTGGGTGCCCAACCAGCATGGCGGCAACCAGAACCTGGAGGCCGTTGCCTTCGTGCAGCGGGTCAATGCCGAGGTATACCGGCAGTTTCCCGGCGCCTTCATGATCGCTGAGGAATCGACGGCCTGGCCGGGCGTCAGCGCACCGACCTATGCGGGCGGGCTGGGTTTCGGGTTCAAGTGGAACATGGGCTTCATGAACGATACGTTGCGGTTCATGAGCCGGGAGGCGGTGCACCGCCGCTTCCACCACAACGACATGACCTTCGGACTGGTCTACGCGTTTTCAGAGAACTTCGTTCTGCCGTTGAGTCATGACGAGGTGGTGCATGGCAAGGGTTCGCTGCTGACCAAGATGTCTGGAGATGACTGGCAGCAATTTGCCAATCTCCGGGCCTATCTGGCCTTCATGTGGGGCCACCCTGGCAAGAAACTCCTGTTCATGGGCCAGGAATTCGCGCAGCGCGAGGAATGGTCGGAGAGCCGGGCGCTCGACTGGTACCTGCTCGATGCACCCAGTCACGAGGGCATGCGGCGGCTGGTGGCCGATCTCAATGCGGCCTATCGCAGTCTGCCGGCCCTGCATGAGCGCGACTGCGAGCCGGACGGGTTCGAATGGGTGATCGGCAATGACCACTCCAATTCGGTGCTCGCCTGGATTCGCAAGGCCCCGGACGCCGATCCGGTGCTGGTGATCTCGAACCTCACGCCCGTGCCGCGCAGTGGCTACAAGGTGCCGCTGCCCAAGGCGGGGCGATGGGTCGAGCGCATCAATACCGATGCCGGTTGGTATGCGGGGGGGAACACAGGCAATCAGGGTGGCGTTGTCGCCAAGGCTGTCGAGGGGCAGCACTGGCCGGCCGAGGCGGAGCTCTACCTGCCGCCTCTTGCGACACTGTTCCTGAAATTCGAGCGGGCGTGAGCCGGCTGGGACGAAACAAGACCCGGGGAAATCCGGGCACTAGCGGAGGGAAATATAATGGCTGACTATCGAGTACCATCGCCGCTGGCCCGCGAGGCCATGGCCTATGTGCTGGCGGGGGGACGGGGCACGCGCCTGATGGAACTGACCGACCGGCGCGCCAAGCCAGCAGTCTATTTCGGCGGCAAGTCCCGCATCATCGACTTCGCGCTCTCCAATGCCATCAATTCGGGCATCCGCCGCATCTCGGTGGCTACGCAATACCAGGCACACAGCCTGATCCGCCACCTGTCGCGCGGCTGGAACTTCCTGCGACCCGAACGCAACGAGAGCTTCGACGTGCTGCCGGCGAGCCAGCGGGTGCGCGAGGACATGTGGTATGCCGGCACGGCCGACGCCGTTTACCAGAACATGGACATCATCGAGGATTCGGGCGCGCGCTACATCGTGATCCTCGCGGGCGACCACATCTACAAGATGGACTACGAAATCATGCTCCGCCAGCATGTCGACACCGGCGCCGATGTCACCATCGGGTGCCTGGAAGTGCCGCGCATGGAGGCGACAGGCTTTGGCGTGATGCATGTGGACGGGCGTGATCGGGTGGTCGACTTCGTCGAGAAGCCCAAGGATCCGCCCGGCATTCCCGACAAGCCGGACATGGCGCTCGCCTCGATGGGCATTTATGTGTTCGAGACGCGGTTCCTGATGGAGCAGCTCAAGCGCGATGCCGCCACCGAAGGCTCCAGCCGCGATTTCGGCAAGGACATCATCCCCTATATCGTCAAGAATGGCACCGCGTGGGCGCATCGCTTCCCGCGCTCGTGCGTGCGTTCGAGCAATGAAGAGGTCAGCTATTGGCGCGACGTCGGCACGATCGATGCTTATTGGAAGGCAAGCATCGACCTGACCGATATCAAGCCGCAGCTCGATCTCTATGATCGCGACTGGCCGATCTGGACCTATGCCGAGATCACTCCGCCGGCCAAGTTCGTGCATGACTTCGATGGCCGCCGCGGCTCGGCGGTCAACTCGCTGGTCTCGGGCGATTGCATCGTCTCGGGCGGGCATCTGCAGAAGACGCTGCTCTCCACCGGCTCGCGGGTGCACTCCTATTCGGTGCTGGAGGAGGCGGTGGTGCTGCCCTATTGCGATATCGGGCGCAATGCGCGGCTCAAGAAGGTGGTCATCGATCGCGGCGTGAACATTCCCGAGGGGCTGGTAGTGGGCGAAGATCCCGAGTTCGACGCAAGGTGGTTCCGCCGTACCGAGGATGGCGTCACGCTCATCACCCAGGCCATGGTCAATAAGTATCTGGCGGATCGATGATCGAAGTCCTCTCGGTCACCTCTGAAATCTACCCCCTCATCAAGACGGGCGGGCTGGCTGATGTCGCCGGAGCACTGCCCGGCGCGCTCAGCGAATCCGGGGTTACCATGCGCACGCTGGTGCCCGGCTATCCCGCCGTCACCGGCAAGATGAGCGGCGGACGCGAAGTTGCGCGGTTCGAGGATCTGTTCGGTGTTCCCGGACGGCTGATTGCGGGCCGGGTGGAGGGGCTGGACCTGATCGTGCTCGACGCGCCGGCACTCTATGACCGTCCGGGCAATCCCTATATGGGGCCCGAGGGCTGGGACTGGCCGGACAATTGGAAACGCTTCGCGGCGCTGAGCTGGGTGGCTTCCGAACTGGGTCTGGGCTTGGTCGATGGCTATCGGCCACAGGTTATCCACGCCCATGACTGGCAGGCGGGGCTGGTGCCGGCCTATGTCAAATATGGACCGTCATCGTCGCTGAAGACGGTGATGACCGTCCACAACATGGCGTTCCAGGGTACTTTCGGGGCCGAAATATTCTCCCAGCTGCGTCTGCCGGCACATGCCTTTTCAGTTGATGGGGTCGAGTATTATGGCGGGGTCGGCTATCTCAAGGCCGGGGTGGAATGCGCCGATGTGGTCACGACTGTGTCACCCACCTATGCCGCCGAGATCCGCACACCGGCCTTCGGCATGGGGCTTGAAGGGCTGCTCAACAACCGTTCTTCCAGCGTGTTCGGAGTGCTCAACGGCATCGACATGGACGCCTGGAACCCGGCAACCGATGCGGCGCTTGCCCAGAACTATACAGCGAGCACCATGCAGGGCCGCCTGGTCAACAAGCGAGCCGTGCAGGAGGCCTTCGGGCTCGATGAACTGGATGGTCCGCTGTTTGCCGTGGTCAGCCGCCTGACCTGGCAGAAGGGCATTGACCTGCTGGCGGCCAATATCGACCTGCTGATCGAAGCAGGCGGGCAATTGGCGGTGCTTGGGTCAGGCGATGCCGAACTGGAGAATGCAGTACGCAGCGCCGCAGTGACGCACAAGGGCAAGGTTGGCCTGGTCACCGGTTACAACGAGAAGCTCAGCCACCTGGTGCAGGGCGGGGCCGATGTGATGATGGTGCCATCGCGTTTCGAGCCGTGCGGGCTGACCCAGCTCTATGCGCTGCGCTATGGCTGCGTGCCGCTGGTGAGCCGTGTGGGTGGGCTCAATGACACGGTGATCGACGCCAATGTGGCGGCGATCCAGGCGGAGGTGGCGACCGGTATACAGTTTGCGCCACCAACGGAGACGGCGCTTGCGGACGCCATTCGCCGGACGCTGGCGCTCTATGCCGATGAGAAATCCTGGAAGAAAATGCAGCGGCGGGGGATGAAGTCGGATGTGAGCTGGGAAGCCAGCGCCGCCCGCTATGCCCAGCTTTACGCCTCGTTGATCGGGTATGCGACAGATGACAGTGCAAGTGACTAAGACGACGCCGTATTCGGACCAGAAGCCCGGCACGTCGGGCCTCAGAAAGCGCGTGAGCGTTTACCAGCAGCCCAATTATGTCGAGAACTACATCCAGGCGATCTTCGATAGCCTCGAAGGCTTTGCCGGCCAGACGCTGGTGATCGGGGGCGATGGGCGCTTTTACAATGATGTCGCCATCCAGAAAGCCATCCGTATCGCCGCAGCCAATGGGTTCGGCCGGGTTCTGGTGGGGCAGGGTGGCATTCTGTCGACGCCCGCCGCCAGCCATGTGATCCGCCACAACAAGGCCTATGGCGGACTGGTTCTGTCGGCCAGCCACAATCCGGGCGGGCCAGAGGGCGATTTCGGCATCAAGTACAATATCGGCAATGGCGGCCCGGCACCGGAGAAGATCACCGACGCGGTCTATGCGCGCACGCAGGTGATCGACAGCTACAAGACGCTGGATACCCCCGATATCGACCTCAACGCTATCGGCGTCCAGAAAGTGGGCGACATGGTGGTCGAGGTCATCGATCCGGTGGCCGACTATGCGGCACTGATGCAGACCTTGTTCGATTTCGATGCCATCCGCGCCCTGTTCGCGGGCGGGTTCCGCATGACGTTCGATGCCATGCATGCGGTCACCGGGCCCTATGCCCATGCCATACTCGAAGGCATGCTGGGGGCGCCGAAAGGGACGGTGATCAATGGGGTGCCTTCTCCTACGTTCAATGACGGGCACCCGGACCCGAACCTGGTCTATTGCAAGCAGATGCACGACCTGTTGATGACCCCCGAGGGGCCGGATTTCGGCGCCGCCTCGGATGGTGACGGGGACCGTAACCTGATCATCGGCAAGAACCGCTTTGTGACCCCGTCGGACTCGCTGGCGCTGCTGGCGGCCAATGCGCATCTGGCGCCCGGCTACAAACGGGGCATTGCCGGCATTGCCCGCTCCATGCCGACCAGCGCGGCGGCCGACCGGGTGGCCGAAAAGCTCGGCATCGAGATGCATGAGACGCCCACGGGCTGGAAGTTCTTCGGCAATCTGCTCGATGCCGGGCGGGTGACCATTTGCGGCGAAGAAAGCGCGGGTACCGGCTCGGACCATGTGCGGGAGAAGGACGGGCTGTGGGCCGTGCTGCTCTGGCTCAATATCCTGGCGGTGCGCAGGCAGAGTGTGGACGCCATCGTGCGCGAACACTGGAAAACCTATGGCCGCAACTACTACACGCGGCATGACTATGAAGAGGTCGATGCCGCGATTGCCGGCAAGCTCGTGGATGATCTGAGGGCGCAGTTGCCGGCCTTGCCAGGCAAGACCTTCGAGGACGACCTTCAGATCGCCTATGCCGACGACTTCACCTATCACGATCCGGTCGATGGCTCGACCAGCGCAAAGCAGGGCATTCGCATCGGTTTCACCGACGGGTCGCGAATAGTCCTTCGCCTCTCAGGAACCGGCACGGTAGGCGCCACGTTGCGGCTCTACCTTGAACGCTATGAGGCCGCCGATGGACGCCATGATCTCGATACCCAGCTTGCCCTCGAGCCACTTATCGGGATCGCCGAGGCCCTTGCCGGGGTCAAGTCCAGAACCGGGCGCGACGCGCCCAGCGTCATCACCTAGGCTAGCCCTGTCGATGAAACCTGAACTGGTGCCGCAGGGCGGGCGCATAGATCAACTCGGCGCTACGGTCACGCCGGAAGGCGTCAATTTCGCCGTCTATTCGGAAAGCGCTTCGGCGATCTGGGTGTGCCTGTTCGATGAACAGGACAAGGAGATTGGGCGCTTCGAACTGGACGTGCATGAAGAGAACGTCCATGCCGGACTGATTGCCAATGTGGGGCCGGGCGCACGCTATGGCTTGCGCGCCGATGGCCCCTATGATCCGGACCAGGCGCTGTTCTTTGATCCCAACAAGCTCCTGGTTGATCCCTACGCGCGGCACCTCGACCGTGTCTTTGTGCGCTCGCCCCGGTTGCGGCTGGCCCGCGAGGACGCGGTGGATACGGCATCGCTGGTGCCAAAGGCCATCGTGCCGGGTGGCGGAAACGAGATTGCACAGCCGCGCCGGAAGGCACCGAGCCTCTATTACGAAATCAATGTTCGCGGCTTCACAATGCGCCACCCCAGCGTACAGGGACCTCTGCGCGGCAGCATTGCGGCACTGACGACGCGCCGGGTGATCGACCATTTCAAACATCTGGGCGTGGACACCATCCAGTTGATGCCGACGGCGGCCTGGATCGACGAAGGACATCTGCCCCAACTCGGTCTCACCAATGCCTGGGGCTATAATCCAGTGGCCTATTTTGCCGTCGACCCGCGCCTTGCGCCGCGGGGCCCGCAGGAAATGCGGGTGATGACCGATGCCTATCGCAAGGCCGGCATCTCGGTGATCCTCGACGTCGTCTATAACCACACCGGCGAGGGCGACAGCCAGGGGCCGATCCTCTCGATGATGGGGCTCGATCCGCAAACCTATTATCGCTGGGTCGACGTGGACGGGAAGAAGCACCTCGTCAACGACACCGGGACCGGCAACACGCTACGTTGCGATCACCCGGCGGTGCAGCGGCTGGTGATCGAGAGCCTGCGCTACTACATCGAGGAAATGGGCGTTTCCGGCTTCCGCTTTGACCTGGCGACCATTCTCGGACGCGATCCGGGGTTCAATCCGGAAGCGGAAATGCTCGAGAAGATAAAGGCCGATCCGGTGCTCAAGAAGGCGATCCTTGTTGCCGAGCCCTGGGATCCGGGTCCGGGCGGCTATGGCCTGGGCAAGTTCGGCAAGGCATTTGCCGAGCACAACGATACCTATCGCGATGAAATCCGTGCCTTCTGGAAGGGCGAGAATGGCAAGATCGGTGCGCTGGCCGGCAAGGTCTCGGGTTCGGCCGAAATCTTCGATGTGTCCGGTCGCAAGCCCAGCGCCGGGGTGAATATGCTGGCTGTGCATGACGGGTTCACCCTGCGCGACCTGGTCAGCTATCACGACAAGCACAACGAGGCGAATGGCGAGAATAACCGCGACGGACACAACCACAATTCCTCCTGGAACTGCGGGGTCGAGGGCGAAACCGAGGATGAAGCCATCAATCATGCGCGCAAGCGCGATGTGCGGGCGCTGCTGGCCACGTTGATGCTGTCGCGCGGTACACCGCTGATCCAGCAGGGTGACGAGATGTACCGGACCCAGCAGGGCAACAACAATGCCTATGCGCAGGACAATGAAATCACCTGGCTCGACTGGGAAAGCGCCGATGGCGCGCTGGTGGATTTCGTCGCCGCCATCAACGCATTCCGAAAGGCGCATCCGGCGATCAGCCACGACCACTGGCTGACCGGGCAGGATCGCAATGGCGTACGCGATGTGGTCTGGCTGCATCCCGACGGCCGAGAGATGAACGAGGGCGACTGGAATGACAGCACCGCGTCGGTGCTCGGCATGCATCTGCGCCACAAGGATGACGATGTGCTGGTATGGTTCAATCGCCGCGTCGAGCCGGTGGTCGCGCGCCTCCCCGAAGGCGAGTGGGCCCTTGGTATCCAGTCCGACGATGCCTCAGAGGTCCCGCTGACGGAAGGCACAGCGACATTGCCGCCGCGGTCCGTGGTTGCGCTGGTGCGACAGGGCTGAAGCTCCTGTGGCCTCGTGGCGGTTAGTCGGCCAGTTCGACCATGCCATGACGGGTGTAGAAGCGCCGGGTATCCCGATTGTCCGTGTGCACCTTCAGATCGACAGCAGCGTTGCCGCGTGCAGCCAATATTGCGAAGCCGGTCTGCAATAGAAAACTGCCGAGACCGCGATCACGTTGACGCGGATCAACCACAATGTCCTTGATAAAGCTGCTGGTCCAACAATGCAGTAGACCAATCGGTTCGCCCGCTTTGTCGGCGGCAACAATCATCAGGTCGGGATCGAACTCAGCATCCCATATCACTGGCCACTACCAGTCTTCGATTGGGGGGACATCGCCGCCACCCGTCGCATAAGAGCGGTTCAGCAGGCCGTGCAAGTCGGCCGGTCGAAAGTGGGTGACCGGTGTAAGGACAACGCCTTGCGGCGGCGTGAGTGTGGCCGTGCCGCCGGCCAATAGCTTTCGCATCCGCACATGGCTCGGGGTCATGTCTATTCCGCTGCCTGGGCCACGAAGCCGCCGTGCT
>CBFGTF010000008.1:0-38653 GCA_965651655.1 uncultured Devosia sp. | reverse complement strand
GAGACAGCCGGGCACGGGACAGTCGCTTGTCGGCCGTGGTCTCGGGGACAAACACTTGCCGTTAAAAAGGCAGGTGGTCTGGTTCCCCCTAATGCGAAATCCCGGCGTCCCGAGACGGCTTCCGTCTCATATTTTTGTCTGTTTCAGGGACGTAGGCCGTCTCGGGACTCCGCTCTCTTCGTGCAACCGCAAGCCACAAGGCCGGGCGGCGCGTCGTCACGCCCACGCCCGCGCCCCGAATCCTTAACACCCGCGAACCTCTCCTAACGAATTCCTAACCAGTTTGCCGATGTCCCCGGTTTCACCGCTGTTCCCGTCTGGACGAGAACAAAAACCGAACATATAAGAACATTACGGAAACACGGGAGACCATGATGCTCAATTTCGTCAAAGACCTCGCTGCTTTTGTCACCCTGGGCGCCTTCACCATCGGCTCGCTCACCTGGATGGACATCATCACCCATTTCGCCTGATCGGCTGTGGATTGACACAACCTTGGTTTGACCCCGCGCGGGGTCTGCCACAAGGTCGGATCAGGAGATGCTCATGCGCGGCCCCGGCTTCATTCACCTTCACGTTCATTCCGCCTTCTCTCTTCTGGAAGGAGCGGTGCAACTCGAAACTATCCTCAAGCTGGCCGCCGAGGATGCTCAGCCGGCGCTCGGCATCGCCGACACCAACAATCTGTTCGGGGCGCTCGAATTCTCCGAAAAGGCGACCAAGAAGGGGATTCAGCCCCTGGTCGGGGTAGAACTAGCCGTCGATTTTGCGGCGGCCGAGGAGAGGCTGAGTGAACGCGGCCACGTGGCCTGGGCCGGCAAGTCCAGCATCGTCTTGATGGCCCAGACTGAGGAGGGCTTCTCCAATCTCTCCCGCCTTGTGTCCCGCGCCTATCTCGACGGCGAGGATGGCCTGGCGCGCGCAAGTTTGGACTGGATGACCCGCGACAGCCTAGCCGGTCTCATCTGCCTTTCCGGCGGTCCAGAAGGCGGCATCGACATGGCCTTCGCCCATGGGCAGGACGCCAATGCGGTGCGCCGTCTGGATCGGCTGGCCGATCTCTTCGGGGATCGGTTCTATATCGAGTTGCAGCGCCATGGCCGCCCCATGGAGGCAAGCGTCGAGCCGCGCCTGGTCGACTATGCCTATCGCAAGGGCATTCCGCTGGTTGCCACCAACGAGCCCTTCTTCAAGACGGCAAAGGAATATGAGGCCCATGATGCGCTGCTGGCCATTGCCGGTGGTTCGGTCCTCGCCCAGACTGAGCGCCGCAAGCTCAACGACCAGTATTATTTCAAGACCCGCGCCGAAATGGTGGAGTTGTTCTCAGACCTGCCGGAGGCTCTCGAGTCCACCATCGAGATCGCCCGGCGCGTGGCCTTCCGCCCGCGTACCCGTGGACCCATCCTGCCCAAATTCGCCGCCGGCTCGCACGATACCGAAGCGGCCGTTGTGGCCGCCGAGGCTGCGGAGTTGCGCCGTATTGCCAGAGAGGGGCTCGACAAGCGTCTTGAAGTAACCGGTATCGCTCCGGGCAAGACCGAAGCGGAATACCGCGACCGGCTCGAATTCGAGCTGGGCGTCATCGAAAATATGAAATTCCCCGGCTATTTCCTGATCGTGGCCGACTTCATCCAATGGGCCAAGGCCCATGACATTCCTGTGGGGCCGGGCCGTGGCTCGGGTGCCGGTTCGCTGGTGGCTTATGCCACCACCATCACCGATCTCGATCCGCTCCGCTACAACCTGCTGTTCGAGCGCTTCCTCAACCCCGAACGCGTCTCGATGCCCGACTTCGATATCGACTTCTGCCAAGACCGGCGCGAGGAAGTCATCGACTATGTGCAGGACAAATACGGGTCCAGCCAGGTCGCCCAGATCATCACCTTCGGTACACTACAAGCCCGCGCCGTTCTGCGCGACGTCGGCCGCGTGTTGCAGATGCCCTATGGGCAGGTGGACCGCATCTGCAAGCTGGTGCCCGCCAACCCGGCCGATCCCTGGTCCATCGAGCGCACCATGAACGAGGTGCCGCAGTTCAAGCAGATGGCAGACGAGGACGAGACCGTGGGCCAGCTGGTGGAGATCGCCAAGGCGCTGGAGGGTCTCTTCCGCCACGCGTCGACCCATGCCGCCGGTATCGTCATTGGTGACCGGCCCTTGCAGGACTTGCTCCCGCTCTATCGCGATCCGCGCTCCGACATGCCGGTCACGCAGTACAACCTCAAATGGGTCGAACCAGCGGGGCTCGTGAAGTTCGATTTTCTGGGTCTGAAGACGCTGACCACCATTCGCTACGCGGTGGATATGGTGAAGAAGCGTGGCATCGAGCTCGATATCGACGCCATCCCCATCGACGACGCGGCCACCTACAAGCTCTATGCCCGTGGCGATACCTACGGCATCTTCCAGTTTGAATCGGCGGGCATGCGCCGGGCGCTCATGGAGCTCAAGCCCGACCGCATCGAAGACCTGATCGCGATGAACGCGCTCTATCGGCCCGGCCCGATGGACAATATTCCCAGCTTCATCGACCGCAAGCATGGGCGGGAGGAAGTCGACTATCCCCACGCCGCCTTGAAGGAAGTGCTCGACGAGACCTATGGCATCATCGTCTACCAGGAGCAGGTGATGCAGATCGCCCAGCTTCTCTCGGGCTATTCGCTGGGCGAAGCGGACATGCTGCGGCGCGCCATGGGCAAAAAGATCAAGGCCGAAATGGACGCCCAGCGCGTCCGCTTCCGCGACGGATCCGGGCCGCAGGGTGTCAGCGAGGCCCTGGCCGACCAGATTTTTGACCTCCTGGCCAAGTTCGCCAATTACGGCTTCAACAAGAGCCACGCGGCTGCCTATGCCTGGGTCTCCTACCAGACGGCCTATTTGAAGGAACACTTCCCGCACGAATTCTATGCGGCTTCCATGACTCTCGACATGGCCCAGACCGACAAGCTTGCCGATTTCCGGCGCGAAGCCAGCAAGAAGGGGATCGAGGTCGTCCCGCCCTGCGTCAACCGCTCCGAAGTCGTCTTTTCGGTCAAGGATGACCGGGTTCACTACGGTTTGTCCGCAGTCAAGGGCGTCGGTCGTGCCATGGCCGAGCACATTGTCGAGGTTCGCGGCGACCACCCCTTCAAGGACCTCGGTGATTTCGCTCGCCGGGTCGATCCCCGCGTCCTAAACAAGCGGACGCTCGAAACGCTCGTCAATGCCGGCGCCTTCGATGGCCTTGCCCCCCGTCGCGAGGTGGCATTCGCCGCCGTGGAATCTGTCATCGGCACGGCGCAGGCGCTGACCGCTGATCGCTCCAGTGGCCAGGTCTCGATGTTCGACAGCGCCGAGGAAGAGCCGTTCCGCCTTCCCACCGGCGTTGCGGTCTGGAATTCCACCGAGCGGGCCGACCGGGAACTCGCCGCCATCGGCTTCCACCTCTCGGCCCATCCGCTGGACGCCTATGCCGACCTGTTCGAAAAGCTGCGCGTACAGCGCTGGAGTGATTTCGAGCGCGCCGTCAAGGATGGGGCAGGGGCAGGGCGCTTGGCCGGCACCATCTCATCGCGTAACGACAGGCGAACGCGCAAGGGCACGCCGATGATGATCCTGACCCTGTCCGATCAGAGTGGCACCTTTGAAACCATTGCCTTTTCCGAGCAGATCAATGAGTTCGGCGCGATCCTGCAGCCGGGCAACTCGGTCATTCTTCAGGTGGGGGCGGACGAGCGTGCCGAGGGCATCAGCCTGCGCCTGATTTCTGCCGAGCCCATCGAGGGTCTGGCCGAGCGTGTCGACCGACGGCTGACCGTCTTCACCGCTGACGCCAAGGCGCTGGGTTCCATCAGTGCCCAGCTCAAGCGTGGCGGCAATGGAACCGTCAATTTCGTGGTGATCCGCGATGGCGGCGCCCGCGAGTACGAGATCGAGCTACCCGGCAAATACAACATCACCCCGGAAGTGGCCGGGGGCATCAAGGCGCTCGATGGCGTGACTGACGTGCGCTTCGCCTGACCAGCGGCGCAAACGAACGCGGGAGAGGGAACATCTGCTCCATCTCTCCCGCATGGGGGCTTTCACCCTTGTCCCCGCGTCCAGGCGCGGGTCTATGATGGAATAATAGCACGCAGATGCGGCGGGTTCCTTGAAATATTCGTGAAAATGCCGTGGACCCGGGCGCATTGCGCTGATGGCTTGCCAATTGGGGCACGTTCGCCTATAGCAGCCACGCGTTCGGCACGGGCCGGGCGTGATTTCACACACGAAGCAGGCTTTCCTTTGCTGGAAATCCATCCGGTGGCGGGTTCCGCTGCACGTTTCGTGGAGGCATCAACCGGTAAAGGAGCAGCCCATCATGGCACTGCCAGAATTCTCCATGCGTCAGCTTCTGGAAGCTGGCGTTCACTTCGGCCACCAGAAGCATCGCTGGAACCCGAAGATGGAACGCTATATTTTCGGCGTTCGCAACGACATTCACATTCTCGATCTGAGCCAGACTGTGCCGGCTCTGAGCCGCGCCCTGCAGCTCGTGTCCGACACCGTTGCCGATGGCGGCCGCGTGCTATTCGTCGGCACCAAGCGCCAGGCGGCTCCCCTGGTGGCTGATGCCGCCAAGCAGTCGGCCCAGTACTATGTCAATTCCCGCTGGCTCGGCGGCACGCTGACCAACTGGCAGACCATCTCCAACTCTATCGCCCGCCTGCGCGAGCTTGAGTCGATGAGCGAGGCCGACCTGGCCCTGCGCACCAAGAAGGAACGCCTGATGATGTCCCGTGAGCAGGAGCGTCTTGAGCGCGACCTGGGCGGCATCAAGGACATGGGCAATCTCCCCAACCTGCTGTTCGTGATCGACACCAACAAGGAAGAGAACGCCATCAAGGAAGCCCGTCGTCTGGGCATCCCGGTCGTTGCCATTGTTGATACCAATTGCGATCCAGACATCGTCGACTTCGCCATTCCCGGCAATGACGACGCCAGCCGTGCTCTCGAGCTCTATGTCTCGCTGATCTCGCGCGCCGCCATCGATGGCATCGGCCGTTCGTCGAGCGCGCTCGGCAACGACCTCGGTTCCTCGTCCGAAGCGCCGGCCGAAGATCTGCCGAGCGAAGGCGAAGCTGCCGTCAACTAATCGTCGTGCAGGCGTGCCTTCCTTGATGGGAGGCGCGCCCGGCCCGATTCCGGGCTTGTCCCTACTCTAGAAAGCCGCCCCGCAAGGGGCCGCCAAGAGGTGAACCCATGGAAATCACTGCTGCAATGGTCAAGCAGCTCCGCGACTCGACCGGCGTCGGGATGATGGACTGCAAGAAGGCCCTGGCCGAAACCAATGGCGACATGGAAGCCGCAGTCGACTGGCTGCGTACCCGTGGCCTGGCCAAAGCCGCCAAGAAGGCAGACCGCGTTGCTGCCGAAGGTCTGGTCGGTGTCGCCACCGCCGGCACCAAGGCCGCTGTCGTGGAAGTCAATTCCGAGACCGACTTCGTTGCCCGCAACGAGCAGTTCCAGAATATCGTTGGCGCCGTTGCCAAGCTTGCTCTCGACGCTGATGGCGATGTCGTCAAGCTGGGCGAGATGCCGTTTCCCGGCACCGGCCACTCGGTCTCTGCTGAACTGACCGAAGCCATCGCCAAGATCGGCGAGAACATGAACCTGCGCCGCACCCAGACGGTGTCGGTGACCGATGGCGTCGTGGAAAGCTATACCCACAATGCGGTCAAGACCGGCCTCGGCAAGATCGGTATTCTGGTGGCTCTCGAGTCGACCGGTGACAAGGCAGCCCTGTCGGCCCTGGGCAAGCAGCTTGCCATGCACATCGCTGCCGCTCAGCCCCAGGCCATTTCGCCCGACGAGCTGGACCAGGATCTGGTCGCCCGTGAGCGCGCCATCATTCTCGAGCAGGTCAAGGAAAGCGGCAAGCCCGCTGACATCGCCGAGAAGATGGTTGAAGGCCGCATGCGCAAGTACTTCGAGGAAGTGACCCTGCTCAGCCAGATCTTCGTGATCGACGGCGAGACCAAGGTTGCGGACGCGATCAAGAATGCCGAAAAGGACGCTGGCGCTCCGATCAAGCTGACCAAGTTCGTGCGTTTCGCCCTCGGCGAAGGCATCGAGAAGGTCGAAAGCGACTTCGCTGCCGAAGTCGCGGCCACTGCCGGCGTAAAGTAAGCGTCTCGAATTTGGGGGCGGGCCCTCGGGCCCGTCCTCCGCTCTCCAGTACCATTCTGATCTGGATTGAGCCCACGCATTTCTCATTCATTTCATGCAGGGCCTCGGCTTCATTTGCCGGGCGTTTTGCCCTAGGGTTCGCCCCGGTCCGCCGGATTCGGTGGCCCGCAATTCCGATCAAGGGGTCTGGCCGATGTCGTCTGCCTATAAGCGCATATTGCTCAAGGTTTCGGGTGAGGCGCTGGCAGGGGATAATTCTTTCGGCATCGAGCCCCCATTCCTGCAGGGCATCGCGGCCCAGATCGCCGAGGTGGCGCGCTCGGGCGTACAGGTCGCCATTGTGGTGGGTGGCGGTAACATCTTCCGCGGCATGGCAGGGGCAGCAGATGGCACTGACCGCGTGACGGCTGACCTGATGGGCATGCTCGGCACCATGATCAATGCCCTGGCCCTGAGCAATGCGATTACCCGCCAGGGAGTAAAGTCAAAGCCCTTCAGCGCCGCCACCATGCCTTCGGTGGCCGATACCTTCACCGCGCGTGACGCGAAGCTGGCTCTGGAAGAAGGTTTTGTGGTGGTCCTGGGTGGCGGCACCGGCAACCCGTTCTTCACCACCGATACGGCCGCGACCCTGCGCGCCATCGAACTGGAATGCGACATGGTGCTCAAGGGCACCAAGGTCGACGGCGTCTATTCGGCCGATCCGATGAAGGATCCGACGGCGACGCGCTACACCCAGATCAGCTATGATGATGTCATCAGCCAGAACCTCAAGGTCATGGACACGGCCGCATTCGCGCTTGCCCGCGACAACGCCATGCCGATAATCGTATATGCATTGGACGACGAGGCAGGCCTGGCCGGCGTGCTGGAGGGCAGGGGCCTTTCGACGCGCGTTGGTGACCCGGCCTGACCTTGGCGCACGCGCCGGCCGGTTCTTGGATCGGCAGGTCACCAGATAGAGGCCAGGCGTCGGGCAGCAGACCAGACCCGGCAAAGAACTGGAAGGAAACGGCAATGGCCGCAAATTACGATCTCAATGACCTCAAGTCCCGGATGCAGAAATCCATTGCCTCCCTCAAGGAAGAATTGGGTGGCCTGCGGACCGGCCGGGCCAGTGCCAGCCTGCTCGAACCGGTGACGGTGGAGGCCTATGGGTCGCGCATGCCGCTCAACCAGGTCGCCACGGTGACCGTTCCCGAGCCGCGCATGCTTTCGGTGCAGGTCTGGGACCGGTCCATGGCCAACGCTGTCGAAAAGGCCATCCGCGACAGCGGCCTTGGCCTCAACCCGATGGGCGAAGGCCAGATCATCCGCGTCCCGCTGCCCGAGCTCAACGAGCAGCGCCGCAAGGAACTGGCCAAGGTTGCACACAATTATGCCGAACAGGCCCGCGTTGCCGTCCGCCATATTCGTCGCGACGGCATGGATGCCTTGAAAAAGGCGGAGAAGGACGGCGACATGAGCCAGGACGACGCCAAGAAGCAGTCGGAACTGGTGCAGAAGGCCACCGATGACGCCGTCGCCGATATTGACGCCGTGGTGGCGAGCAAGGAACAGGAGATCATGCAGGTCTGATAGATCTGCAGGTCTCGCGCCGGGAGGGCGACGATGGCAGGGGAACCGGCCGCCAGTGTGAAAGTCGAGACGGGCGCGGGCCTGAAAATCCCGCGTCATCTTGGCGTCATCATGGATGGCAATGGACGCTGGGCCAAGTCGCGCGGCAAGCGGCGGACCGAGGGGCATGTTGAGGGGGTCAAGGCCCTTCGCGGCCTTGTCGAGCATTGCATCACCTATGGTGTGGGCTATCTGACGGTCTTCAGCTTCTCGTCCGAGAACTGGTCACGTCCGCCCGATGAAGTCTCCTTCATATTCAATCTGCTGCGGCGCTTTGTTGCTTCGGACCTTCAGCGGCTGATCCGCAACAATGTGCGGGTACGGATCATTGGCTCGCGCGAGGGACTGGATCCCTCGCTGGTGCGGTTGATCGAAGATGTCGAGGCCAAGACTTCTGCCAATACCGGCCTCGTCCTGGTGGTTGCCTTCAACTATGGCAGCAAGGCAGAGATCGTGGCTGCGGCCCGCCATCTGGCGCGGGATGTCGCGGCCGGGCGGCTCGATCCCGAGGACATCAACGAGCAGCGCCTGGGCGATGCCCTCTATACGGCCGGGCTGCCTGACCCGGATCTGATCATCCGCACCAGCGGCGAGCAGCGCCTGTCCAATTTCCTGCTCTGGCAGGCCGCCTACGCCGAATTCGTCTTCGTCGATGAGCATTGGCCCGATTTCGACGAAGCCAGCTTCGTCCGGGTCCTGGAAGTGTTTTCCCAGCGTGACCGGCGCTTTGGCGGCATCGGAGCGACGGCGAGTTGAGCGAACCGCGGGGGCACCAGGCAGAGTCTGCAACGCCGGCCCGACGCTCCTGGGCCGATGTCGGACCGCGCCTGGCCTCGGCCTTTGTGCTGATCGCCCTGACGGCAACCGCGCTCTATGTCGGCAGCTATCTGTTTGCGGCGGTAGTGGGAGCTGTCTATGGCGGCGCCTACCGTGAGTGGGAAACCATGGTGTCCCGTGCGCCCCTGACCCCGATGGGATGGGTGCTGATCGGTCTGGTTGGCATATCTGGTTTGCTCTATCCCGCTTTCGGCCCGCTCGGAGCTTTTTCGGCAATCGCGCTAGCCTGCATCCTCGCCGGATTCATGGATCGGGAGCACCTGGTCTGGCGCGTGGCCGGACTAGTGCTTTTCGGCTTGCTGATCGTTTCAATTCTTGCCATGCGCGGCTCGGGATTCGACGGCATATGGGCCGGAGTCTATCTCGGCACTGTGGTCTGGATGACCGATTCGGCTGCCTTTTTTGCCGGCCGGCAGATCGGCGGAGAAAAGTTGGCCCCCGACATTTCACCGTCCAAGACCTGGTCGGGCGCATTGGGTGGCCTGGCGCTGGGAACTGGAGCGGGTCTGCTTGTCTGGATCTGGGTGACCGATTCGCCCATCTGGATCGGAATCCTGGTTTCCGCTGCCATCAGCGTCCTTGGGCAGGCCGGTGATTTGACAGAGAGTGCCATCAAGCGCTTCTTCCGCATCAAGGACAGCGGCGACATCATTCCCGGCCATGGTGGGTTGATGGATCGACTAGACAGCCTCACATTCGGCGTGTTCCTGGTTGTTATTCTGGGCGCGGCACATGGCGGATTCGGCGCCATTGCCGAGGGACTGCTCCACTGGTAGTGCCCCGGTCCGGCTGCCGGGCGCACTTGTTTTGGAAACTGCATGTTTGAATTTGCGTTTTGGCTCCTGTCCTACCTTCTGCCCTTCCTTCTGGTGCTCACGGTCATCGTGTTCGTCCATGAGATGGGCCACTATCTCGTCGCGCGCTGGAACGGCGTCGCCATCCAGACCTTTTCGATAGGCTTCGGCCGCGAGTTGATCGGGTGGGATGACAAGCACGGGACGCGCTGGCGAATTTCGGCCATTCCACTCGGCGGCTATGTCCGCTTCGTGGGAGACATGAATGCGGCCAGCGTTCCCGATCCCGAGGCGGCCAAGGCCCTGCCGCCCGAACTGGCGCCCCGTCTGTTTGTGAACAAGAATGTCTGGCAGCGTATTGCTATCGTGGCCGCTGGCCCACTGGCCAATGTGCTTTTGACCTTCGTCATCCTCTACGCCCTGTTGCTGGGCTATGGACGTTACACGATCCCCGCGGAAGTGGGCGAAGTCATGCCCGGCTCGGTAGCCGAGTCGGCGGGCCTGATGGCGGGCGACGAAATCCTGGCTGTTGACGGATACGTGGTGCGGGGCTTTTCCGACCTTGTCCGCTATGTCGCTACCAGTCCCGAAAGACCCATCGTTGTGGATCTGGATCGTGACGGCTCCGCTCTGACGCTGACCCTCGTGCCCAAGGCGGTGGAGGAGGAGGACCGTTTCGGCAACAGCCAGCGGATCGGCCAGATCGGTGTTCGCTCCAACGCCACCCAGGAGGATGTCCGCCTTTACCGTCCCGGCCCTGTAGAGGCCGTCGGCATGACCTTCGAGGAGATACGCTTTATCGTGCAGCGCACGGCGGCCTTCCTGGGAGATTTCTTCGTTGGCCGGGGGGATGTCGAGCAATTGGGCGGACCGGTCAAGGTGGCCAAGGTTTCCGGGGAGGTGGCTACTCTTGGCATAATCGCCCTGATAAACCTGATGGCGCTGCTCTCGCTCAATATCGGTGTGTTCAACCTGCTGCCGGTTCCCATGCTCGATGGTGGACACCTGCTCTATTATCTGGTCGAAGCTGTCCGTGGCCGTCCACTGAGCCTGCGCATTCAGGAGATCGGCTTCAGGTTCGGGTTTGCCCTGGTGCTGGCCTTGATGGTCTTTACACTGTTCAATGACACGGTATTCGACCATTTCGGCATTTTGCGCTAACCCATTGTTAACCTTGGTTCGCAAGGTGTTGCATGAATACAAGTGCGCCAATGAATTACTAACCGCGTGGCCACTCACGCCTTGTTCCTGGTTAAAAAAACAGTAAAACAGTTCAATGGAGTTAGCTTGGGGGAGCGCTGTGCATGGCGATTCTCCAGGCCGGTCGCAGAAGGCAATAACAATATGATTCACCCCACCAAGCTGATGCGTGGCGCGGTTTCCGCGATCGCCATTCTGGGGGCAGCCCCCATGGCCGCCGGCGTGCCCGTCCTTGGCGTCGTGACTGCGCAGGCGCAGGAGCAACTTGTTGCTTCCGTGCTCTTCGAGGGCAATCGCCGCTTCCCCGACAGCCAGCTCCTGGCAATGGTCGATATGTCGACCTCGGGTATCTTCAGCCAGCAGCGCCTGAATGCCGACATTGAAAGCATTCGCATGGCCTATGACCGCGACGGGTTCACGTCCGTCTCGGTGTCGGCACGCACCGAGCAGACCGATGATGGTCGCGTCCGGGTGATCTTCACTGTCAATGAGGGCGAGCGCGCAGGTATCGCGGCGATCAATTTCACCGGCAACAATTCGATTGGTGGCAACAATCTCAAGGGCACCATGCTCACCAAGGAATCGGGCGTGCTGAGCTGGCTGCTCCGCGACGATACCTATGACGAGCAGAAGATGGCCGTCGATCGCGAGCGCATCCGCCTCTACTACGCCAATCGCGGCTTCCCCGATGCCCAGGTGAACTCGGTTGCCGAGTATGACGCTTCGCGCAATGCGTACTTCATCAACGTGACCGTCAACGAAGGTCAGAAGTACGAGTTCGGCAATGTCGGCATCGAGACCAGCATTGATGGCCTCAACACCGATGTGCTGCGCGGTACCGTACGGACCGGGCAGGGGGCGACCTATTCGGTCATGGATTTGCAGAAATCCATCGAGGACATGGCTTACGAAGCCACGGCCCAGGGTTATTCCTTCGCCGACGTTCGTGCCCGTCTCGACCGCGATGTGGCCACCAACAGCTTCAACGTGACCTATCTGGTCGATGAAGGCGCCCGCATCTATGTCGAGCGCATCAACATCACCGGCAATGTCAAGACTCGCGACTTCGTCATCCGGCGCGAACTGGACTTTGCTGAAGGCGACCCGTTCAACCGCTCGATGGTGGTACGCGGCCGTAACAATATCGACGAGCTCGGCTTCTTCTCGAAGGTTGACGTGACGACTGGTCCCGGCTCTGCGCCCGACAAGATCGTTCTCAACATCAATGTCCAAGAAGCCTCGACCGGCGAATATGGCGCGACGGCGGGCTATTCGACCACCGATGGCATTCTGGGCGAATTGTCTCTCTCGGAACGCAATTTCCTTGGTCGTGGCCAGTACCTGCGTGCAGCCATTGGCGCATCGCAGTCGGGACGCACCTTCGACTTCTCCTTCACCGAGCCGCGTTTCATGGGCCTCCGGGTCTCGGCTGGCGTCGATGCCTATCACCGCATCAACGACGAAACGTCGAGCAGCTTCTACGGCACCCAGACAACAGGCGGTCAGTTGCGCGTCGGCGTGCCGCTAACAAGCGCTCTTAACGCTCAGTTCTTCGGTGGCTACGAACGAAAGCTGGTCGTTGATGCTGACAAACCAAAGTCGGCCGTCGTGGTCGATGGCCAGGAGTTCAACAAGGCCTTCATTGGCTACACGCTGACATGGAATGGCGTCGACGACGTCCAGAACCCGACCGAAGGCCTCTATGCCACCTTCACCCAGCAGTATATCGGCTGGGATCACAATCTGCTGCGTACGGAAGCACGGGCGCGCTATTTCATGCCACTCATTCCCGATAGCGGGATCGTGGCCAGCGTGCGTGGTCAGGCAGGTGTGATCAACAGCCTGAACGGCGCAAATATCCACGCCGTCGAGGCATTCACGCCGGGTTCGCAGTTGATCCGTGGCTTCGAAGGCCGTGGCTATGGGCCTCGTCTGGCCAATGGCGAATATCTGGGAACAACGATGTATGCCGGCATTTCCGGCGAGATCGAGTTCCCGATTCCCGGCCTGCCCGAGAGCTACGGGTTGAGCGGCGCCGTCTGGGCCGATGCGGCTTGGATCGGCGATGGCAGCAATATCGGTACAGGTACGAGCACGGTTGTCGGAACGAGCAATGACCAGCCCTGGCGCACGTCGGTTGGTGCGTCGCTGATCTGGGATTCGCCGTTCGGTCCGCTGCGCGGGGATTTTGCCCACGTGTTGAACAAGTCGACGGACGACCGGACGCAGATGTTCCAGTTCACCATCTCGACCTTGCTCTAGTAACAGTGGCGTGACAAAGTTTTGGAGCCGCGGGGCGGTAGCGCCGCGGCTCTTTTTATTTCAAGCACCGGACCGAAAAGTGCGAAGCAGTTTTTGGGCAACCCGGTGCAAGAACAGGGATCCAGAGCGCGCGATCCGGTTCGGCAAGATCGGCCTGCGCGCCAGATGATACAATGGTCGACACCCGCTTTCACCGCTTCGCCGGCCCGTTGACACTGGGCGCCCTGCTGGCCCAGCTTGGTCGTGCCGACCTTGCCGGGACCCTGTCAGACGCGGACCATGTCGTCACCGGCGTATCCGAACTTGACCTGGCCGAACCCGGTGACTTGGCTCTTGCCGCCCAGCCCAGCTATATCGAGGAACTGCGCCGCACCGCTGCGGGTGCCGTTCTGGTGGCGCCAGCGCTGCTCGACGCGGTTCCTGATGGGTGCGTCGCCATCGCAGTCGATAAGCCGCACAACCTCTTTGCCGAAATTCTGGACACCCTATACCCCTCCAGTACGCGCTCGGTGATTGCTTCTGGCCGAGACGATCTGGGCGCGCCGATCTTTGAGCGCGATGTGACCCTGGGCACCAATGTCGTTGTGGGTGCCGGTGTCGAGATCGGCCGGGGAACTATTATCGGCGCCAACACTGTCATTGGCGCGGGTGTCACGATCGGCCGGAACTGCGTCATTGCCGCCAATTGCACCATCGATTGCGCCCATCTGGGCAATGAAGTCGTGCTGCATTCCGGCGTACGCATCGGGACGGAAGGCTTCGGCTGGCTCGATTTTGGCCAGTCCAACCGGAAGATCCCCCAGCTTGGCCGGGTCATCATCCAGGATCGGGTGGAGATCGGCGCCAACAGCACCATCGACCGTGGCGCCTTGGGCGATACGGTGCTGGGTGAGGGAACCAAGATCGATAATCTGGTACAGATCGGCCACAATTGCCGCATTGGCCGCTACTGCCTGATTGCCGCCATGAGCGGCCTTTCCGGCTCCACCATCGTCGGCGACGGGGTATTGATGGGTGGTGGCGTCGGCACCTCCGGCCACCTCAGCATCGGCGCCGGATCGGTCATCCATGGCCGCGCCGCGGTCACCAAGGATTGGCCAGCCGGCTCCAAACTTGCCGGTGCGCCGGCACAGGATATAAGAGATTTTTGGCGTGAACTCGCCGTCATGCGCAAACTGTCGAAGGGGGAGAAGCGGGGATGAACGATACCACCGCCGTAACCGAGCTCAATGCCATGAGCATTGCCGAAATTCTGGAAGCGCTGCCACACCGCTACCCCTTCCTGATGATCGATCGCATCGTCGACATCAACGGCGATGAATCGGCTGTCGGTATCAAGAACGTCACCTACAACGAGCCCATATTCACCGGCCATTTTCCGGGCAATCCGATCTTCCCGGGTGTGCTGATCATCGAAGGCATGGCCCAGACTGCTGGTGCGATCGTCATCAAGCATGACTCAACGGGCGGCCAGAAGAACATCGTTCTCATGCTCGGCGTGGACAATGCGCGCTTTCGCAAGCCGGCGGGGCCCGGCGATACGATTGAATTTCACATCACCAAGATGCATCGCCGCCGCAATGTCGGTCGCTATGAGGCCAAAGCCAAGGTCAACGGCGTTGTGATTGCAGAGGCCGAAATCACCGCGATGATCGTAGGTGTGGCCTCGTGAGTGCTCCCGTCGTTCATCCGACGGCGATCATCGCTGACGGTGCCAGGCTCGGGGAAGGCGTTCGCGTCGGCCCTTATAGCATTGTCGGGCCCCGCGTTACGCTTGGGGACAATGTCGAGCTGGTGTCTCATGCCGTCGTGGAAGGCAATACCACGCTGGGCACCGGTACGCGCGTCTTTCCCTTTGCGTCGGTGGGGCATCAGCCGCAGGATCTGAAGTTTCACGGAGAGGATTCGCGCCTCGAAATCGGTGCGAACTGCACGATCCGCGAATCTGTAACCATCAATCCCGGCACCGAAGGTGGCGGCATGCTCACCCGCATCGGAGACAATTGCCTGATCATGGCATGCGCACACATTGCTCACGATGTGATCGTGGGCAATGATGTGGTGATCACCAATTATGTTGGGATCGCCGGGCATTGTCGCATTGGTGACTTTGTGCGGTTTGGCGGCACCTGCGTCATCCACCAGTTCACGCGCATCGGTGCCCACGCCTTTATCGGCGCTCAATCCATGGTCGATGGCGATGTCATTCCCTATGGCATGGCTGTCGGCAACCGCGCCGCGCTGACCGGCCTCAACCTCGTCGGTCTCAAGCGCCGGGGCTTCGAGCGTGAAGACATTCACCGGCTGCGCGCGGCCTATAGGCAGATATTTGCCAGCGAAGGCACGCTGCGCGAGCGGGTCGAGGATGCCGCAGAACTGTTCCGGGACGATGTGCTGGTGCAGGAGGTGGTGCGGTTCATCTCCGAGGCAGAAGATCGCCCCATTCTCTTGCCGCGTAACGGGCACGAGAGCGAATAGCGTCGCCACGGGAGATGGCCATGAGCCAAGCGCTGCGCCTGTTCATCCTGGCCGGCGAACCGTCCGGTGACCGTATCGCCGCGGACCTGGTCATGCGCCTCCGCCAGCAGGTCTCACTGACGCTCACCGGGATTGGCGGCGACGAACTTGCGGCTCAAGGCCTTCACTCGCTATTTCCCATGTCGGATCTGGCCGTCATGGGCATCACCGACGTGCTTATCAACCTGCCAAGGCTGCTCTGGCGACTGGAGCAGGCGGCGCGGGCGATCATGGCATCGCGTCCCGATGTCGTCGTGCTGGTCGATGCGCAGGATTTTTCCCGTCTGCTGGCCGCCCGCCTGCGCAAGCGCGGCTTTGCCGGCAAGCTGATCCTCTACGTAGCCCCGTCCGTCTGGGCCCGGAACCCGGAACGTGCCGCCCGTTTGAAGCCGCTGTTCGATGCCGTCCTGGCTGTCTTGCCCTTCGAGCCGGCCGTCATGAAACAGCTGGATGGACCACCCACCAGCTATGTCGGCCACCCGGCGCTCGCCGAGGCGCTGCCGGGTCGGGCTCCACCCGATCTCGGCCCGCTACTCCTGCTGCCCGGCAGCCGCACCGGGGAGCTTCGCCGGCATCTGCCGGTCCTGGCGGCCCTGTCCCGGGAACTGGCGGCCCGGCCGGAAGTGAGTGAACTGGTGATCCCGACTTTGCCGCGATTGCGCGCAGGGCTTGAGGCCGAAACGGCAAAGTGGCCGGTGCCCGTCCGTGTGGTGGACACCAGGGCGGCACGGCGCGAGCTTTATGCGGCGTCGATAGCGGCGATCTGCGTATCCGGTACCGCCACCCTGGAACTGGCACTCGCGCGCGTGCCCATGTTGGTCATCTATGCACTCGATGGCCACCAGGCGCGCATCTACGAGAAACTGGGTCGCCCCCAGGTGTCCTTGCCCAACATCATCCTCAGACAACCCCTGGTGCCCGAGATTGTCGCAGCACCGTTGCTTGCCACACGTGTGCAGCCGGCAATCATGGACCTGCTGTCCAACAAAAAAGCCCGCCAGGACCAGATATCGGCCTTTGGCGAGCTTGCAAGCGTGATGCAGGCGGGGATGCCGCCGCATGGCCGCCAGGATCCGGCAGAGCAGATCCTGTCGGTCTGGCGCGGTCAGCGGTCGTAGTCGCGGGCCACTGAGCCATTGTAGAGTTGGCGCGGCCGGCCGATCTTCTTCTGCGGGTCGCCGATCATTTCCTTCCACTGGCTGATCCAGCCCACGGTACGGGCCACGGCGAACAGCACCGTGAACATCGAGGTCGGGAAGCCAATCGCGTCCAGGATCACACCGGAATAGAAGTCCACATTGGGATAGAGCTTGCGGTCGATGAAATACTGGTCTTCGAGCGCAATGCGTTCGAGTTCCTGGGCCACCTGCAAGGTCGGGTTGTTACCAACGCCAAGGATTTCGAGCACTTCCTTGGCCGTTGCCTGCATGACCTTGGCGCGCGGATCGAAGTTCTTGTAGACGCGATGCCCGAAGCCCATCAGGCGGAACGGGTCGTTCTTGTCCTTGGCGCGGGCGATGAATTCGGGGATACGGTCAACGGTCCCGATCTCGCGCAACATGTTGAGGCATGCCTCGTTGGCCCCGCCATGCGCTGGTCCCCAGAGACAGGCCACGCCCGCTGCGATGCAGGCGAACGGATTGGCGTCTGACGAACCGGAGAGGCGGACCGTGGAGGTCGACGCGTTCTGTTCATGGTCGGCATGCAGGGTGAAGATCAGGTCCATGGCCCGGGCGATCTTGGGATCGACCTTGTATTCCTCGGCCGGAACCGAGAAGCACATATGCAGGAAGTTGGACGCGTAATCGAGATCATTGCGCGGATAGACGAAAGGCTGGCCAACTGAATATTTATAAGCCATGGCCGCAATCGTCGGCATCTTGGCGATCATGCGGATCGAGGCAATCTCGCGCTGCTGCGGATCGTTGACGTCGGTGGAGTCATGGTAGAAGGCGGCCATGGCGCCGACCACGCCGGTCATGATCGCCATCGGGTGTGCATCGCGGCGGAAGCCACGGTAGAAATAGTGCATCTGCTCATGCACCATGGTGTGCCGTGTGACCAGCTCTTCGAATTCCTTGAACTGCGTCTTGCTCGGCAGTTCGCCATAGAGCAACAGGTAGCACACTTCCAGGTAGTTGGATTTCTCGGCCAGTTGCTCAATGGGGTAGCCGCGATAAAGCAGCTCGCCCTTGTCCCCGTCGATATAGGTGATGGCACTGTCGCAGGCTGCCGTGGACGTGAAGCCGGGATCGTAGGTAAACAGGCCCGTCTTGGCATAGAGCGATCGAATATCCATCACATCCGGACCCACCGAACCGCTCAGGATCGGGAATTCGTGAGTCTGGTCTCCGATGACGAGTTTGGCGACTTTTTCGGTCATTGAGCTCTCCTCGCTTCACCCCTCTCGCCCGCAGGAAAGGACAGGAAATGCGGACCCGGGGTCGGCGCTTTGGAAGCGCCGATTTTCCCGTGAAGAGGTATCAGGTCTTGCCCGTGGCAAGCAACCGATAGGTGAGTATGACTTATCTATCCGACAGGCTGGCGACAGGCGCGCCGATCGGCATCAACCGCCGATCTGGTCACCGAGTCGGGCCAGGCTTTCTTCGCGGCCGATCAGGACCATGACCTCGAAAATCCCCGGAGAAACAGTGCGTCCGGTGAGCGCCGCGCGCAAGGGCTGGGCCAGCTTGCCCAGTTTGAGCCCCTTCTCCTCGGCCAAGGCACGCATGGCCGTGTCGATGGCCGGCACTGACCAATCGGCAAGCCCCCCTAACGTTTCGGCAATGCTCTTGAGCACCAGCCTGGCATCGTCGGTCAGCAGCGCCTCAGCGGCAGCGTCCGGCTGGATAGGACGAAGGGCGTATATGAACTGCGCCAGGTCGATCAGTTCCAGCACCGTCTTGGCGCGCGGCTGTAGTTCCGGCAGGGCTGCCAGCACCGTATTGTGGTTGGCCATCAGCCCTTTTGCGTCCGCGTCGCGGCCCACTTCCTGCGCTGTCGCAACCATCACCTGATAGAGGTAGGAGGGATCGGACTCGCGGATATAGTGGCCGTTGATGTTCTCGAGTTTGACGAAGTCGAAGCGGGCCGCGCCCTTGTTGAGGGCTTCGAGGCTGAACCATTCCACCATCTGCTCGGTGGAGAAGATTTCGTCGTCGCCATGGCTCCAGCCCAGGCGCGCCAGATAATTGCGCACGGCCGCGGGCAGGTAGCCCATCTGCCGGTAGGCCTCGACGCCAAGGGCGCCGTGGCGTTTGGACAGCTTTGCGCCATCCGGCCCGTGGATCAGCGGAATATGCGCCATTTCCGGCACGGTCCAGCCCATAGCGTTGTAGATGACAATCTGGCGCGCCGCATTGGTCAGGTGATCATCGCCGCGGATGATGTGGGTGACGCCCATATCGTGGTCGTCCACAACGACGGCGTGCATGTAGGTCGGCGTGCCGTCTGAACGCAGGATGATGAAGTCGTCGAGATTTTCGGTCTTGAACACCACATCGCCCTGGACATGGTCATGCACCACGATCTCGCCGCTGAGCGGGGCCTTGATCCGGACGACAGGCTTGATGCCTTCCGGCGCCTCCGCCGGGTCGCGGTCGCGCCAGAAGCCGTTATAGCGCGGCGGCTTGCCGGCAGCGCGGGCTTCCTCGCGCATTTGATCGAGTTCTTCAGGCGAGCAATAACAGTAATAGGCGTGCCCCATCTTCACCAGCTCATGGGCAACCTGGGCATGGCGTGAGGCTCGCGCGAACTGGCTGATCGGCTCGCCATCCCAATCCAGCCCCAGCCACTTCAACCCATCAATCAGCGCCGTCACGGCTGCTTCGGTCGAGCGTTCCCGGTCGGTATCCTCGATGCGCAGCAGCATCTTTCCGCCCTGGTTCTTCGCGTACGCCCAGCTGAATAGGGCCGTGCGGGCACCGCCTATGTGCAGATAGCCGGTGGGAGAAGGAGCAAAACGGGTGACGACCTGAGACATGGACAACCGGGAGGATTGGAGGAATTGCGGGCCGTGTGTAGCATAGGCGGGCTTGAGCGCAAGGGTAGGGGCGCATGGAGGCGGGACAGGGGGCATTGGGCAGCGCCGCCGGGCTAGTGGACTGGCTGCGGGACCGCAAGACGGGTTTGACCTGGCCGCCTGGCGAAAGCCAGGTTGGCCGGCCCAATGGCCTATACGCCGCAATTGCCGCCGCAATGCAGCAACGGCGCCTTTTCGTTCTCCTGCCGTTCGGTCTGATTGTGGGCCTAGTCTGCTACGCCGTTCTACCCGTCGAGCCGCCTGCACATATCTATCTAGGCGGTACACTGGCGACGCTTCTGACCCTGTTCGGTGCGATCTGGCAGAAGTCGGTCCCCGCGGTTCGAGTCGCCGTGCAGGCCATGGGACTATGGCTTGGCTTCTGTCTCTTGCCGCTTCATGGTCTGGCTTTCGGCACACCAATGCTCGCCTTTCCTGCCTATGGGACTTACGAGGCGGTGGTCGACGAAGTCCTCTCCGCCGATGACAGTCAGCGCCGGGTGATCGTTTCGAGCCTCACGCCGGTCGAGGATGCGCGATCCGTACCGATCCGTCGCGCTCGCCTGCTGCTACCTTCCGATCCGCCACTGCAACCGGGCGACCGCCTGCGCGCCGCACTGCGTCTGGCACCCATACCAGGACCTATCCTGCCCGGCGCCCATGACGGCCAGTTCCATGCCTATTTCATCGGCGTTGGCGCCTATGGCTCGGCCACCGGCGGTGTTGAACGCATTGCGGATGGCGACAGTTTCAACCTGGGTCGGCAGGTCCTGGGGCTGCGTATGGCCATTGGCAACCGCATCGCTACGGTTCTACAGGGCGACAGCGCGGCCATCGGCAAGGCCATGGTCGTGGGCGATCAGAGTGAAATCACCGATGAAACGCGTGAGGTCATGGCGGCCTCGGGCCTGGCTCATATCTATTCGATTTCCGGGCTGCACCTGTCGATTGTCGCAGGAGGCATCTTCTGGCTTGTCCGCCTCGCGATGGCCTCCGTTCCGGCCCTGGTAGGTTGGCCCGTCAAGCAGATCGCGGCGCTGGTCGGCATAGTCGCGGCCTTTCTCTACCTGCTGCTCGCCGGAGGGGTCGACAACGTGCCCGCCTTCCGTTCAACCCTGATGTTGGCCCTGATCTTTGGCGCAGTACTGGTGGGCCGGCGAGCGCTGACCATGCGCAATGTCGCCATTGCTGCCATCCTGATCGTGCTGATCGATCCATCGAGCATCTTTCGTCCCAGCTTCCAACTTTCCTTTGCCGCAGTGGTCGGCCTGATCGGCATCTATGAACTACCCCGGCCGCAGATTGCCGGACCTCCCGGACGGCTGGCGCGCATCGGCAACGTGATCGCGGCTACGGCCTGGACAAGCTTCATTGCCGGATTGGCGACGCTGCTGTTTTCTGCCTACCATTTTCAGCAGACAGCGCCGCTCGGGGTCATCGGAAATGTCCTGGCCCTGCCTTTTGTCAGCTTGGTGATCATGCCATTCGGAGTGTTTTCGGTGCTCGCCATGCCATTCGGCGTCGAGGCACCGTTTATCACCATCATGGGCTGGGGGATCGACCGCATGGTTGACGTGGCCGATCTGGTGGCCGGCTGGAGTGAGGGTATTACCGGCAATCCCCTGCTAGCAGGGTGGACGCTGGGCCTCGGGCTGCTTGGCCTCGCTTGGTTCGCCTTCATTGAAAACCGCTGGCGCCTGCTTGCTCCAGTAGGCGTGGCGGCGGTAATTCTCGCCTTTGGCTTCGAACCACGGCCGGACGTCCTGGTGGCCGATACTACCCAGGCAATTGCCATTCGCGATGGCGACGGCATGGCACTGGGCAGCGGGCGCACCGGCAGCTTTGCCGTTGATGTCTGGAGCCAGCATTATCAGACCGAGATTGCCGCAAGCCATTCCGACATGCGCTGTGATAGCCTCGGCTGCATCATCATCGCACCCGAGTTCAGCCTGGCCATTGTCCGGAATGCCGCTGCCTTTGCCGAAGATTGCGGACGCCATGACTTGCTGATTGCCCGCATCTATCCACCTAAAGACTGCTTTGCTCTCGGGCAGGTCATAGGTCCCGCACAGCTTTCGAGCGGCGGGGTCCACTGGCTGGTCTGGAATGCAGGGGCAGGGCGGTTCGATATCCGCCCCGCCATCGAAACCCTCAACCGCCCTTGGCGAGTTTCGCCACGCTGACCCCAGCAGCCGGGATTTCCGCCCCGCCCAGGACATAACCGGTCTCATCGATAGCCGGAGTGAGGCTCTGTGTGCTCGCAGCATAGTTCACATAGATACGGAAGCCGCCGCGAACCCGGCAGCGGACACCGGCGGGAAGGGTGAGCGTCGGCGTATCCGCCTCGGCAATCAGGTAGTCTACGACACGCTGTATCAGGGCCCTGTCGCCGCTGGTCGTGAGATAGAAGAGCTTTCCCTGTGATAGCAGCACGGGTACGCCCTCGACGTCTTCCATAACCACTTCCGCGCCGCCCTCGACCTTTTCCCGCCACAACCGCGCGGCACCGCCACCCTTTACCGCCACTTCAACGCTGGGTGGCAGACTGTCCACCCGCGCCACCCTGGCATCAAACAGGTTCTGCGGCAGGTCCGGCCCCAGCCGTGACGGAATGGCGAAGTGTTCGGTCTTGGAGCCGGTCCGCGGACCGACCAGCAAGTGGCCCTCGAAGCTGGCCACGGCTTCGCGCAGCGCATCGCTCCAGGTCAGCAACGCTGGTATTGCGACAATGTCATAACCGGCAAAGCTGGTGGTTGAAGGCGGCAGCACGTCGACGTCCAGCCCATGCTTTCGAAACGAAGCGTAGAGCCCGCGCACGTGATTGCCATGCTTGAAGCCCGCCGCCTGCGGCTGGATCTCCCAGGCCCATTCGCTCTCATAATCGAAGACCACCGCGACCTTGCCCTTGGCCGCGACACCGGAAAGACCGACCGCGCCCAGTTCGCGTGCCACCTGGCTGGCCTCGTGATAGGCCGGCGCCGGTTCGCTGTCGGGCCGCAACAGCCCGGCATGCATCTGCTCCTGCGCAAAGGGCGCCTGGCGCCAACGGAAATAGGACACCACTTCGGCGCCGTGGGCGAAGGCCTCCCAGGCCCATAGCCGCGCCATGCCGGGGAGCGGATCGGGATTGGCGTTGGCCCAGTTCACCGGACCGGGCTGCTGTTCCATGATCCAGCAGCGACCGTGGCCGACGGTGCGATAGAGATCGTGATGGAAGGCAGCATTGTCGGGGTCGCCCTGCCGCAGATATTGCGCCTTGTGCTCCTCGCTTTCGTCGCTCATTGCCAGATGTCCGATGGGATAGGAATCCCAGCTGGCGACATCCAGCGTCTCTGCCAACTTGTAGTGATCGAACTCGCTGTAGCGGCTCATGAAATTATGGATCACCGGCAGGTCCGGGCGTCGGGCCTTGAGGATGTCATACTGCACCCTGTTGAAGGCCGAGACCTGGTCCGACGAGTAGCGTCGAAAATCCAGTTCATGCGCAGGAGCGGCGTCGCACACCAACAGGTTCGGCAGCTCGATCTGATCAAAGCGGTTGTATTCCATCGACCAGAACACATTGCCCCAGGCGGCGTTCAGCGCCTCGATGGTCCCGTACTTCTTCTCCAGCCACAGCCGGAAACCATCCCGTGCCGCTGGCGAGTAGGAATAGGTGGTGCCGTGACAACCATATTCATTGTCGGTCTGCCAGCCGGCCAATGCTGCATGGTCGCCGAGCGCATCGGCAAGGATTTGCGTGATCCGGCCGGCCTCGGCGCGATAGCCGAGATGGGAAAAGTCATAGTGACGGCGCGATCCAAAGCCTTTGCGCCGCCCTTCGGCGTCCATGGCCAGCATGTCCGGATGCTTGTCGATCATCCAGCGCGGCGGTGTCGCCGTGGGTGTGCCGACGATGACCTCGAGACCGTGCCGGCCCAGCACGTCCATGGACCGTATGAGCCAGTCGAGTTGCAGATTGCCTTCGCTCGGCTCCATGCGCGACCAGGCGAATTCACCAATACGGACAACCTTTATGCCCACCTCGGCCATTCTGGCCGCGTCGGTGTCCCAGAGCGTTTCCGGCCAGTGTTCAGGGTAGTAGCAGACGCCAAGTTTGGGGATCATGAAGGTCTCAGAGCTTGATTCTTGGTTCGGGCTGGCCGGCTACGTCGACGTCGACGTAGAAGACGCCGCCAGCGACCTTCTCGGCCGCAAGCTGGTCGGCTGGCAGGGTCTTGCTGGCGCTTGTAAGAAACAGGCGTTTGAGGTCCTTGCCGCCAAAAGCGGGGCAGGTCACTTGGCTGACGGGCACCTCGATGACGCGATCAATCGTGCCATCGGGCGCATAGCGGATGACACAGGACCCGCCCCAGCGGGCATTCCAGAGATAGCCTTCGCTGTCGACCACAGCCCCGTCCGGATAGCCGCGATGATCGGATACATCGGCGAAAAGTGTCCATTCACCCAGCGGCATGCCGGTTTCTGGATCCGTCTCACATTTGAGGATCTTCTGGCTGGGTGTATCGGCCCAGTAGGCGATCCGGCCGTCAGGCGAGAAGCAGGTGGCATTGGGGATTGCCACATTGGCGATGATCCTGGTCAGGACGCCCGCACGGTAGTGGTAGACCGCACCATCCTTGGGGCCCTCTTCCTTGACCATCGTTCCGATCCAGAAGGCCCCCGAAGGGTGTACCCGACTGTCATTGGTGCGGTTGGTGGAAAGGTCGCGCTCGATGTCGACAATTTCGGTTACGGTGCCCGTCATCAGGTCCAGGCGCTTCAGGCCCGTTTCGCTGGCAATCGCGAGACTGAGGTCATCGATAATGGCAGCAGCGGCGACGGACTCGTCGAAATGCCATTGATCCTGAACCTCCCCCTCGGCGCTGGCGGCGAACAGCGTCTGGTTGTTGATGTCGAACCAGAACAATTGCGCGCGTCCATCATGCCAGATCGGCCCTTCACCCAGGGCACATTTGCTGTCGATCAGAAGCTTGGCCATTTCCGTCACTTCGAGACACCCCGGTCATAGGCAGCCACGGCACGTCCGGCTCGTTCAGAGACTTCGACGACACTCATGCCGGGCTTGAAAAGATAAGTACCCAACCCGAAGCCCGTGCACCCGACCGCGAAGAACTCGTGGAAATTGTCGGGATTGGCCCCGCCCACGGCATAGATGGGCAAGGAAGGCGGGAGCACCGCCTTCATCGCTTTGATGCCCTTCGCACCGAGCACTTCCGCCGGGAAGAACTTGAGACCTGTCGCTCCTGCCCGAATGGCAGCAAAGGCATCAGTGGGAGAAAATACGCCGGGATAAGATTTGAGGCCCAGCCGAACGGTCTCGATGATGACGTCAGGATTGGTGTCGGGGGACACAATGAAGGTGCCGCCAGCTCCGGCAACCGCCCGCACATCATCCGGCGTCAGCACAGTCCCCGCACCGATTTCTGCTCGGCTGGAGAGGACGGTAGCGGCGCGGCCGATGCTGTCAATCGCATTGGGCGAGTTGAGCGGCACTTCGATCAGCGTAACGCCCGCTTCCACCAGGGCTGTGCATACGGGCACTGCCTCGTCTGGGGCGATGCCCCGCAGAATGGCGATGATATGACGATGGGTCACTTCTGAAATCCTCAGGCAATGGAGGCACGGACGGCATTGAGGCCCGCCAGCACCACCTCGGTGGAATCAACGACGCGACCGGATGCCCCGGCCATGGCCAGCACCCGCGCGTAGAGCGCGCAGAGTGCGGCAGACCCGATCAGCGGCACCGGATCGGTACCGACCAGGTTACGATTGGCAGCAATCTCCGTGCCGATGAGCAGGCCCGAGAGGTAGCCCGCGCACCAGTCGGGGGGGCGGCCCGAAAGCAGCGCGCTGGCTCGGACCCGGAACAACCGGCCCAACAATCCCGCGGGGTCATCGAGGCCATCACGCGCACCGGTCTGGAAGCCAATTTCCCGCTCCGGCCCATCGAGATCACCCGAAAGAGAATGCCGCAGCACGGAGTGAGTCTTGAGAAGTTCGAACATCTCCCCGGTCATGGCGGTGGAGAAATTCATGATCCGCGTGCCGTCAAGCTGCGCCCATTTTGAGTGTGTTCCTGGCATGCACACCAGGCCCGAATAACCTGGTATGATCGCAGCTAGGCCCAGAAGCTGGGTCTCCTCGCCACGCATGACATTTTCGCCACCGTCTCGCTGGCAAACGCCGGGCAGGATGGAAACAGTCAATTGCGTACCCGGCACCGTGGGGTGCACGGCGCCGCGCCCCAGTTGGCTGAGATCTGTGGGTGCGTCCAGATAGGGCGCTTCCATCCAGCCTTGTCGAGCGCCAGCCATGCCGCAGACAACGACATCCACCATGCCCGACGGCAAGGGCATCTGAGCCGCTACCGCGCTCAACGCCCCCGGAAACTGGTCGGGTACTAGCTTGCCCATGCCCTTGTCGGACCCTGCTGTCGCGACCACAGAGCCATCGGCGCTCATGCCCCAAGCGCGCAGGTTGGACGTTCCCCAGTCCACGGCGATCCATGCAATCGACTCAGTCAAGTTGTCCTCGCTCCCTGGTATCGGCACTGGCGCGGCGCGACCCTAATGCCCTGTTGCGGAACTGGCCAGACCGATTCCCGCCGGCCATTCAATAGCGCGGCGCCCGACTGCAGGCATGTCTGACGGTAAGTTGAACCGCTTCGCAAGGCAGATTCCCACCACAAGACGCGCTAGTCGGCCTTATTTGTATGATTTTTTCCTCCAACCCATTCACACAACGCTTCGGCGTGATAGAACAGCGTCCACCAAGGCCCTCACATCCGCGCCCTGCGGACGAGCAAGGAACAGGCAAGATGACTGCAGACAATGGCGGCACCGGCGGCCGCAAACTACGCTCGCGCGCGTGGTTCGATAATCCCGACAATCCCGACATGACTGCGCTCTACCTGGAGCGCTACATGAATTTCGGTGTGTCGCGCGAGGAACTGCAATCCGGCAAGCCGATCATTGGCATCGCTCAGACCGGGTCCGATCTCAGCCCCTGCAATCGCCACCATATCGCGCTGGCCGAACGGGTACGCGAGGGCATTCGCGAAGCGGGCGGCATCGCCATTGAGTTCCCCGTCCACCCCATCCAGGAGACCGGCAAGCGCCCTACGGCCGGCCTCGACCGCAACCTGGCCTATCTGGGCCTGGTCGAAGTGCTCTACGGCTATCCTCTCGATGGCGTAGTGCTGACGATCGGCTGTGACAAGACAACGCCGGCCATGCTGATGGGCGCCGCGACCGTCAATATTCCAGCCATCGCTCTATCCGTCGGGCCAATGCTCAATGGCTGGCACAAGGGCGAGCGCACCGGGTCGGGTACCATTGTCTGGAAAGCGCGCCAGATGATGGCGGCTGGTGAAATCGACTATCCCAAATTCATCGAACTGGTGGCCTCGTCCGCGCCTTCGACCGGCTATTGCAACACCATGGGCACCGCCTCGACCATGAACTCGCTGGCCGAGGCCCTGGGTATGCAACTGCCTGGATCGGCCGCCATTCCCGCGCCCTATCGCGATCGCCAGGAAATGGCCTACCGCACCGGCAAGCGCGCCGTGGAGCTGGTGCATGAGGACCTCAAGCCCTCCGACATCCTGACCAAGGAAAACTTCCTCAACGCCATCGTGGTCAATTCCGCCATTGGTGGCTCGACCAATGCACCGATCCACATCAATGCGATTGCACGCCACATCGGTGTCGATCTCAATATCGATGAATGGCAGCAGTACGGGCTGCAGGTGCCGCTGCTGGTGAACTTGCAGCCTGCGGGTGAATATCTGGGCGAGGACTACTATCATGCCGGCGGTGTCCCGGCGGTCGTCAACGAGTTGATGGCCCAAGGTCTCATCCACGAGAATGCCCCGACCGTTAACGGCAAGACCATTGGCGAGAACTGCCGCTCGACACCCATTCAGGACGACAAGGTCATTCGTCCCTTTGCTGATCCGCTCAAGGCAGAAGCTGGTTTCCTGGTGTTGCGCGGCAATCTCTTCGACAACGCCATCATGAAGACCAGCGTGATATCGCCCGAATTCCGTGAACGCTATCTGTCCGATCCGCAGCATCCGGGCATGTTCGAGGGCAAGGCCGTGGTGTTCGATGGCCCGGAGGATTACCATCATCGGATCGATGATCCGGCTCTCGACATCGACGAGCATACCTTGCTCTTCATGCGCGGGGCTGGTCCCATCGGCTATCCGGGCGCTGCCGAAGTGGTCAACATGCGGCCGCCTGACTATCTGATCAAGAAGGGTGTCCACTCGCTGGCCTGCATTGGCGATGGTCGCCAGTCCGGCACGTCGGGTTCCCCCTCCATTCTCAATGCGTCGCCGGAAGCGGCGGCCGGCGGCAACCTTGCCATCCTCAAGACTGGTGATCGCGTTCGCATCGACCTCAACAAGGGCGAGGCCGATATCCTCATTTCCGACGAAGAAATCGCTACGCGCCGCGCGGCACTGGAGGCGGCAGGGGGATACAAGTTCCCCAAGCACCAGACCCCGTGGCAGGAAATCCAGCGCGGCCTGGTCGATCAGCTTGGCAGCGGTGCCGTCCTGCGCCCGGCCGTCAAGTATCAGCGGATTGCACAGACCGAAGGTGTGCCACGCGACAACCACTAGATCCCGTGGACTCGTGTCAAAAACAAAGGCCCGCCGATCCGGCGGGCCTTCTCTCATTGCTGATGCGGCTCAGTATTTTCGCAGCAGGCCGACCAGCCGACCTTGCACCTTGACCCGGTCGGGCGGGAAGATGCGCGTTTCATAGGCCGGATTGGCGGCTTCGAGCGCCACCGTATCGCCCTTGCGGCGCAGGCGCTTGAGGGTCGCTTCCTCGTCATCCACCAGGGCTACGATGATCTCACCGGTCGAGGCATGTTCCTGCTTCTTGATGAGCACGGTGTCGCCGTCGAAAATGCCCGCCTCGATCATCGAATCGCCCCGTACTTCAAGGGCATAATGCTCGCCGGCGCCCAGCATTTCGGGCGGTACGGCAATGGTGTGGGAGTGGGTCTGGATCGCTTCGATGGGCGTGCCCGCCGCAATGCGACCCATGACCGGAATGGAAATCGGCCGGGCGTAATCGTCTGATCCGCTTGAGCTATTTCGGGCAGGCGGAGTGGCGACCTTGCCCAGATTGCCTTCGATGACGGCGGGTTCGAACCGTGTCTTGCGACCGCCCAGCGAGGGATTCATCGAGTCGGGGAGCTTGACCACTTCCAGCGCCCGCGCCCGGTTCGGCAGTCGGCGGATGAAACCGCGCTCTTCAAGGGCAGTGATCAACCGGTGGATGCCGGATTTCGATGCAAGATCAAGGGCATCCTTCATCTCGTCGAAGCTTGGGGGAATGCCGCTCTCCTTCATCCGCTCGTGGATGAACATCAGCAATTCGTGTTGTTTGCGTGTCAGCATTGGCCCCACCATCCAGAATCGGAACATAGACGGAACGACCATACATGTTCCACTAATGTTCTGCAATGCCCCCCTCCTGGAGTCCCTTGATGAACGAAATTCAGCAGGAGGGACCCTCTAGAAGGCATCCAGGGGCAAAGCCGTTACGATGGTCCCCGGAGGCTGTCCCGGATCGTGCTCAGGCTGCACAATGAGGAAGTCGGACCCAGCCAGAGATGAGGTGTGTCCGCTGTCCGTCTGCGAGACGGGGCGGAGCATGGGGCCGCTGTCGGTTTGCACCAGGCGGGCCCGCATGAAATGCCGACGGGCAGTGTTGGGCGGTGTCGGCTCGGCCAGGGGCAGGTTCCACATCACCGGATCTGCAAGGCCAAGCCAGGCCCTGAGGGCCGGCTTGAGGAAGACCATGGCAGTGACCATGGCCGACACAGGATTGCCCGGCAGGCCAAAGACGAGGGTCCGGCCGCGCGTTCCGAACATCAGCGGCTTGCCGGGCCGCATATTGATGCGCCAGAAATCGAGCGTCACACCGAGATCCCTCAGCACGTCCTGGACCAGATCATGCTCGCCCACCGAGGCGCCACCCGTGGTGATGAGGAAATCGGGCTCGGCGGCCAGGCTGGCGGCAACCCTGGCGCGGAGCGTTGCCGCGTCGTCGCGGACAATGCCGTGGTCGGTAATGGCCTGGGCGTAAGGGGCCAGCATGGCCGCAAGCCCGAAACTGTTGGAAGCCACGATCTGATCGGGGCCCAGGGGCGTTCCGGGCAGGACCAGTTCGTCACCGGTTGCCATCAGGTGCACATTTGGACGTCGTGCGACAGGCAGGCTCGCCGCATTGGCTGCGGCCGCTACCGCAATCTGCATGGGTGTGAGACGTGTGCCCGCCGTCACCAGCACCTGGCCGGTTGAAAAGTCGTTGCCTCTGGGACGGATGCTGTGGCCGAGCCGGGCAGGGGCGGTGAACCGCACGCGGTCGCCTTCGCGCAGAGCCTCCTCCTGCATGATGACGGTGTCGGCCCCCAGAGGCACTGGCGCACCGGTGAAGATGCGGACGGCCTGACCGGTACCAACAGAACCGGTGAAGCCGGCCCCGGCCTGCGACGTGCCAATGACATCGAGGAAGACGCCTTCGGCAACATCCGCGGCGCGCAGGGCATAACCGTCCATGGCAGAGGCATCAAATGGCGGTTGGTCGTGGCGGGCCATCAGCGGTTCGACGAGCACGCGGCCGGCAGCCTCGCTCAGGGGGACCGTTTCGGTGGATACCGGCGGCACATGCGCGAGAATGGCGCTGAGCGCGTCGTCTACCGGAAGCAGGCTCACGATGTCCGAACGAAGTCGCCCGACTTGCCCCCGGATTTTTCAACAAGGCAGATGTCGGAAATGACCATCGCCCGGTCGATGGCCTTGGCCATGTCATAGAGTGTCAATGCTGCGGTCGAGGCAGCGACCAGGGCTTCCATTTCCACACCCGTCTGGCCAGTGGTCTCGGCGGTGGCCAAGATCATGATGGCCGCAGCGCCATCGCCATTTATCTCGACGCTGACCTTGGTCAGCGGGATCGGGTGGCAGAGCGGGATAAGGTCCGACGTCTTCTTTGCCGCCATGATGCCGGCAATGCGCGCCACCGCCAGGGCATCGCCCTTCTTGAGACCACCGCCCAGGATCGTTGCCATGGTGGCAGCCTCGCCACTCAGCCGCGCCTGCGCCACCGCACGCCGACGCGTAACAGGCTTGTCACCGATATCGACAATATGGGCTTCGCCCCGATCATTGAGATGGGTGAGGCCCTGCACCATCAGCGCACGGCCTCCGCCTGGCCCATGAGAAGCGTCCGCGTGGCGGCCACCACGTCGTCCTGTCGCATCAGGCTTTCACCGACGAGGAATGTTCCGACATTGCACCGCTCATCGAGCATGCGGACATGTTCATGGGTGACGATCCCGCTTTCGCTGACCAGCAGCACATCGTCGGGCACGCCCGCCGCCAGGTTGACCGTGGTCTCGAGCGTCGTTTCAAACGTGCGCAGATTGCGGTTGTTGACGCCGATGAACTTGGCGTCGAGTGCCAGGGCACGGTCCAGTTCGAGCTGATCATGCACTTCCACCAGCGCATCCATATGCCATTCCTCGGCGGCATCGAGCAGATAGCGCGCCACATCGTCTCCGACCGCCGCCAGGATGATCAGAATGCAGTCCGCGCCCCAGGAACGGGCCTCGGCGACCTGGTAGGTCTCGAAGAGGAAATCCTTGCGCAGGGCCGGCAGGCGGGTCGCGGCGCGCGCCTCGATGAGATAGCTGGGCGATCCCTGGAAGCTCGGCCGGTCGGTGAGCACGGAGAGACAGGCGGCGCCGGCCATTTCATAGGCGCGGGCAATCTCTGCCGGATTGAAGTCGGCGCGGATCAGCCCCTTGGATGGACTGGCCTTCTTGACTTCGGCAATCAGGGCATAGTCCCCCCGCGCCCGCTTGTCCTTGATCGCCCTGACAAAGCCGCGCGGAGGCGGCTGGTCATGGGCTTCGGCCACCACTTCGGCCCAGGGCCGCATGGATTTGGCTGCCGCGATTTCTTCGCGCTTATAGGCCTCGATCTGCTGGAGAATGTCGCTCATCAGGCTTGTCCGTTCGATACGGCGACCAGGCGAGCGAGGGTCGCTTTCGCCTTGCCGCTGTCAATGGTGTCTCGGGCCAGCGCAATACCGTCCTCGATGGTGGATACCTTGTCGGCGACCAGCAGGGCTGCTCCGGCATTGAGCAGCACAGTGTCGCGATAGGCGCCGGGCGCGCCATCGAAAAGGGCCACGATGGCTGCCGCGTTTTCCGACGGCTCCCCGCCCAGCAGGTCCTTGGGGTCTGTGAGGCTGAGGCCGACCTTGTCGGGGTGAATTTCGAAACTCCGCAGATCCCCATCGGCAATCTGGGCCACGAAATTGGGACCGGAAGTCGACAACTCGTCCAGGCCCTCGCTCGAATGAACCACCCAGGCCTTGACGGCACGGTTGGCGAGAAGGGCGGCGGCCACCGGTTCCACCAATTGCTGCGAATAGACACCGAGCAGATAGCGCCGCACGCCGGCCGGGTTGGATTGGGGGCCCAGGAGGTTGAACAGCGTACGAACACCCATTTCGGCGCGGGCAGGACCGACATGACGCATGGCCGGATGGTGATGCGGCGCGAACATGAAGCCAATATTGGCTTCGGCAATGGTCTTGCCGATCTGGTCCGGCGTCAGGTCGAGTTTTACGCCAAGGGCTTCAAGCGCCTGCGACGATCCGGAGCGGGAGGAGAGTGCCTTGTTGCCGTGCTTGGCGACCGGCACGCCGGCAGCCGCGACCACCAGGGCCGTTGCCGTGGAGATATTGAGGCTGCCAAGGCCGTCGCCGCCGGTGCCAACAATATCGATGGCATTGTCTGGCGCCGACACGGGCACCATCTGTTCGCGCAGGATGGACACGGCAGCGGCGATCTCGCCCACTGTCTCGCCCTTGATGCGCATGCCCATGAGGAAGGCGCCAATCTGGGCCGGGGTCGCTTCACCGGCCATGATCACGCGCATGACCCCGCGCATTTCCTCGCCGGTCAGGTCCTTGCCGTCCGCGATTTTGCCGAGGGCCGTCTTGATGTCCATCACGCAGCCTTCCTTCCATTGAAGTCGCGGGCAATGTTGAGGAAATTCTGCAGGAGCGCGTGTCCGTTCTCCGAAGCGATACTCTCGGGATGAAACTGCACGCCGTGGATAGGCAATGTCTTGTGCTGCATGCCCATGATCAGGCCATCATCGGTGGTCGCGGTCACTTCCAGCACGTCGGGCAGCGTGTCCGCCTTGACGATCAGGGAATGGTAACGCGTTGCTTCAAAATTATTGTTGAGGCCACGGAAGATACCCTTGCCCGTGTGGTTGATCCTGCTGGTCTTGCCATGAAACAGGCTCGGCGCCCGCACCACATCGCCACCCAGGGCCTGGCCCATGGCCTGGTGCCCGAGGCACACGCCCAGCATGGGAATTGTCGTCTTGAAGCGGTCGATCACGGCAAGGCAGATGCCAGCCTCGTTGGGCGTGCAGGGGCCGGGCGAAAGCACGATGGCTTCCGGCGCCATGGCGGCTATCTCTTCGAGCGTAATCTTGTCGTTACGCTTCACGGTGATGTCGGCACCCAGTTCGCCCAGGAAGTGAACGAGATTGTAGGTGAAGCTGTCGTAATTATCGATGACGAGGGTCTTGGTCATTGGCCTGTCCTCATGAAGTGGTTCTGCTGGCGACGTTCAGAACCAGCTTTGCCATCGACATTCGTTGCTCATCCCACGCGCCGAACCAACTCCCTCCCCCTCGCGGGGAGGGTTGGGGTGGGGGGCTTCACAGGCGGGAAGCGCGTGGCTCACCCCCACCCAGCCTCCCCCGTCAAGGGGGAGGAGTTTCATCGAGTTTGTCGAAACGATCACTGCCCCACTCCTGCCTCGCCAGCATAGCGTAGCGCTTCCTCGGCGGCGCTGAAAAGGGCGCGGGCCTTGTTCTCGCATTCCATCTGCTCGAGTTCGGGCTGGCTGTCGGCAACGATGCCGGCTCCGGCCTGCACGTAAAGCTTGCCGTCCTTGACGATACCGGTGCGCAGCACGATGCAGGTGTCCATCGTCCCGTCGGCGCCGAAATAGCCTACGCAACCGCCATAGATGCCGCGCCGCGACTTTTCGAGCTCGTCGATGATCTCCATGGCACGCACCTTTGGCGCACCCGAGACCGTTCCGGCGGGGAAGCCAGCCGAGAGGGCGTCGACAAAGTCATATTGGGGATCAAGCACGCCCACCACGTTGGAAACGATGTGCATGACGTGGGAATAATATTCGAGGAAGAACTTGTCGGTGACCTTGACCGTGCCGGTCTTTGCCACGCGGCCCACATCGTTGCGCCCAAGATCGAGCAGCATCAGATGCTCGGAAAGTTCCTTGGGATCGCTGAGCAGCTCTGCCGCCAGTTCCTGGTCCCGTGTCGGCGTGGAGCCGCGCTTGCGGGTGCCGGCAATGGGACGGATGGTGACTTCGCCATCCTGCACCCGCACCAGGATTTCCGGGCTCGATCCGGCCACGGCAAAGCTGCCGAAATCGAGGAAATACATATAGGGGCTGGGATTGGTGCGGCGCAGCGCACGGTAGAGCGCCGTGGGGGGTAGGGTGAACTCGGCTGAAAAACGCTGGCTCAACACCACCTGGAAGATGTCGCCCGCAGTGATGTAGTCCTTGGCCCGGGCCACCATGGCGAAATAATCATCCCGCGAGGTATTGCTGGTGACCGCGATGGAATCGAGGTCGGGCAGGGCAGGACTGGTGGGCAGCGACCGCGACAGCCGGCCAATGGCGTCATCGATCCGGCTTTCGGCCGCGGCCAGCGCCTGGGCGGCACTGACGCCCGCCCGAACATAGACCGGCGCGGTCAGATAGAGCTCGTCCTTGACCGTATCGAAGATGGCCAGCAGCGAGGGCCGCATCAACACGGCCTCAGGCGTCTTGAGGTCGTCAGGATTGCCGTTGGGCAGCACTTCCATATAGCGGACCATCTCGTAGCCGAGATAGCCATAGATTCCCGCCGATTGCGGCGGCAGGCCCGCCGGCATCTCGATCTGGCTTTCGGCCACGAGCTTGCGCAGCGCATCGAGCGGCAGGTCGGTCATGGGCTCGAAAGCATCGGGCGCCGTCTGGGCGCTGCGATTGATGGCGGCCTTGCCGTCCTCGACCTTGAGGATCAGGTCCGGCAACAGACCGATGATGGAATAGCGGCCCCGCGTGGTCCCGTCCTGCACGCTTTCGAGCAGGAAGGAATGGGTCCGGTCGGCGGCCAGCTTGAGATAGGTGCCGATCGGGGTTTCCAGGTCGGCCACGATGCGACGCCAGACGAGTCCAGACTTTCCGGCATCGTATTGCGCGGCAAAGGTCTTGGAATAGTCGTCGCCCATTTTGGTCTGGTTCCGTTGGTGGTTACGCCGTTACTGGCCGTAATTCTGTACCAGCAGCTGGTTGAGAGCCTGCTGGTTGATCCTCAGGCCCGCATCGTCGCGCACTGCGGCGACGAATTCGGAGCTGAGGCCCGCGCGATACTCGCTATCGAGTGCACCGATCGTCGCGGCCTCGAACGGGGCGGACGGCTCTGCCGTGTCCACGACCTGGAACACCACGACCTCGCCGCTTTCATTGACGACGGAGCCGACATGGTCCGGGCCACCGACAAAGGCGGCGGAGGCCATCGTGCCATCGATCAGCCCATCTTCCGAACCGAAGCGGGTAAAGGGCGCGCTCAATTGCGGGAAGGCACTGAGTTCAAAGCCGATATCGGCCAGCGTCTCGCCCGCTTCAAGGCGCGCCACGATTTCCTCGCTTCTGTCCAGCAGCGCGTTGTTGGTGCGCTCCTCGATCATTGCCGCCTCGACCTCGGCGCGGACTTCGTCCAGCGTCTGGTCGCGGGCCGGGGAGACCTCTTCCAGGTCGAACCAGATATGGGCATTGCCCGAGAGCGGAACGGAGGGGATCAGGCGGTCTTCGGCGGCCGCGAAGATGGCCTGCGACACGCGGGCGTAATCCGTGGGTGCCAGATTGGGCAGGACCGAGAGTTCGGCACCCGAGGCAGAGACATCGGCCTCATAGACCGGCAGGCCGAAGCGATCGGCAATCTGGTCGATGGGCTGGAAGGCGGCCCGCAATTCCTCGATCTGGTCGAGGACGTCGTTGATCTCCGAGCGGGCCTCGGCCAGCGACAGGCGCTCGACAATGTCGGCCCGCGCTTCCTCAAGGGTCGGTTCGCGCGCGGCCTCGATCTCGACCACATGTACGGCGCGCTGTCCGCCAATCCCTTCGATGATGGCAAAGTCACCTTCCGCCAAGCCAAAGGCCGCGGTTGCGAGGCGGGCATCGGTGATTTCCGACTGCGCCAGGGTGCCAAGGCCGGCGGGGGTGAGCGCGGCTTCGTCAACCAGGGCACCGAAATCGGTGCCAGCGGCCAGGCCCGCTTCAAACTGGGCCACCAGTTCCGGCGTGGAGAGCGCAACCTGCTCGATGGTGCGGCGCTCCGGCGTGGTCAGCGAGGCGCGGGTGGCCTCGTATTCGGCCGCGATGGCTTCTTCGGAGAGGTCCTTGGTCGCAGCCAGCGATGCCATCGACAGGTCCAGCAGCTTGACCCTGCGGGTCTCGACGGTACGGAACTCGGCCTGGTGCTCGCTCAGATAGGCGGCCAGTTCGTCTTCGGTGGGCGCGGCCGGCGTCTCGATGCTGGTTTCGCTCAGCGTGATATAGTCGATCGTCCGCGTCGCGCTGGCATAATTGTTGATGAGGTCGGAAGCCACTGCGGGCATGATGGCATTCGCCAGCAGGGAATTGGTCAGCTGGTCCCGGCGGGCTTCATCGCTGCGGACCTCGAAATACTCGGCCTCGGTCCAGCCGGCGCTTTGCAGCGTCTGGGTGAAAATGCCCGGATCGAACCTGCCCAGCGTACCATGGAACGACGGATCTTCGCGCAACAGCTCGGCCAGCTTGGCTTCCGACACGCCCAGGCCGAACTGGCTCGCCAGCGTATCGAGGGCCGCGCCCTCCGACAGTCCGAGCAGCACGGCCGTGGGAATGCCCATGGCTTCGGCCTGGCTGGCCGTGGGAATGGAGCCAAGCTGCTGGGCGACGGCATTGGCCTGGTTCTGGTAGGCGCGCAGGAATTCGCGCGAGTTGATTTCCTCGTCTCCGACGCGGGCGAGCGTATTGCTGCCCAGATCGACGATCACATTGTTGATGCCGAAACCTGCCACACCGACCAGCAGGAACGCCCCCATGATCTTTCCCGGCCAGGATTTTGCAAAATCACGCAAACCATCGAGCATCTGAAGCGTTCCAGTTTCGGGTCCAAGCCTTTACCATAGCGGCTGGGGCGGACTAGTAAGACAATTACGACAGCCGGGGTTAGGGCAAACCCCTCTCCGGCGCAAGAGGCAGGAGTAGCAAGATTGACGACCATGTCACCGCTGATCGCAGGAAACTGGAAGATGAACGGGCTCACCCATTCCCTGGATGAGCTGAGTGAACTGGCGCGTCTGCTGACCACCGGGGAGGCGCCGCGCGCCATCGTCGTGGTGTGCCCGCCTGCAACTCTGCTGGCCGCTGTGGCGGCTCAGGGCGCCTCTAGCGGCATCATTGCCGGTGGCCAGGATTGCCATGCCGAGCCTTCAGGCGCCCATACGGGAGATATCTCGGCCTCCATGCTGGCAGATGCCGGCGCACAATATGTCATTGTCGGACACTCCGAGCGTCGCAGCGATCATGGCGAGACCAGCGAAACGGTGCGCGCCAAGGCCGAAGCCGCCATCGGTTCGGGCCTCAAGCCGATCATCTGCGTGGGCGAGACAGAGGCCCAGCGCGATGCCGGCGAAGCAGAATCGATTGTATCCAGCCAACTTGCCGCTTCGATCCCCGACGCCGCCGAACAGCATGAGGTGATCGTCGCCTATGAGCCCGTCTGGGCCATCGGAACCGGCCGCACGCCTACACTCGAGGAGATCGGGCAGATGCATGACGCCATCCGTGCGCGCCTGGTCGACCGGTTCGGCCTCTCCAAGGGCGAAAGCATCCGAATTCTCTATGGCGGCTCGCTCAAACCCCAGAATGCCCGGGAGATTCTGGGCGTCAGCAACGTCAATGGCGGCCTGGTTGGCGGCGCCAGCCTCTTGGCAAAGGACTTCTATACGATTATCTCCGCCGTCTAGAGGCAATCGTCTGGCTCCGCTTGCGGCGAAAAAGCGTCGCAGGCGGCTGGCATTTGCCATTCGAGGGGTGTATGACCCCGCATCCTTTCCAAACCGGGCGAGGCCATTTGGCACGCCCGGACTGACGCGAAGACAAGAGATTCATGGCCAACGTATTGCTCGTCGCCTATCTGCTGATCGTGCTGGCGCTGATTGTCGTCATCCTGATCCAGCGCTCCGAAGGGGGCGCCCTGGGCATTGGTGGCGGTGGCGGCGGGGGTGGCATGATGACCGCCCGCGGCTCGGCGAACCTTCTGACCCGCACAACGGCGATCCTGGCCACGCTGTTTTTTGCCTCGGCAATCGGCCTGACCATTCTCAATGAACTCGATCGCGGCACATCGAGCATTCTGGACAGCGCCATTTCGGTGGAAGAGGGTGAACAGCCCACGACGGTTCTGGATGCGCTGAACGCTCTGCAGGGTGACGATACGTCCGACCTGCCGCTGCCGGTCGACGATCAGGCACCTGCAGCAGAAGCCGAGGCGCCGGCCGCCGACACGACTTCCACGGACGGCGACCTTCCGGTTCCGCAAGCTCCGTCCGAGAATTCCGGCGCGGCGGCTACGCCCGAGGAAACCCCCGCCGCTCCGGCGGGCAACTGATCCGCCGCAAGGCGTAGCTGGAAAAGGGGATGGCAACATCCCCTTCTTCTTTTTGTGTAGAGCGGACTTCCGTCTCTGCGAATCATTTCTGATGTGCTTATGGTGATCGCCCATGGCTCGGTACGTATTCATCACCGGAGGCGTGGTCTCCTCCCTTGGCAAAGGTCTGGCTTCAGCGGCGCTTGGCGCTGTGCTGCAGGCGCGCGGCTATAAGGTGCGCCTCCGCAAGCTCGACCCCTATCTCAATGTTGATCCCGGCACGATGTCGCCGACCCAGCACGGCGAGGTCTTCGTCACCGATGACGGTGCCGAAACCGACCTTGACCTGGGGCATTACGAGCGCTTCACCGGCCGGGCCGCGAACAAGCGCGACAATGTCACCTCGGGCCGCATCTATTCGGATCTCCTGGCCAAGGAGCGCAAGGGCGAGTTCCTCGGCGCGACCGTGCAGGTCATTCCCCATGTGAC
>CBFGTF010000007.1:0-40825 GCA_965651655.1 uncultured Devosia sp. | reverse complement strand
GCCAGTTCGAGCCCGGTCATGGTTGAGCCGAAGGTGGGGCCCGGCAGGAGCACGAACTGGCCGTTCTGGCAGGCGGTCAACGCCTGGCACCAGCCGGGCGCGAAGGTCTCATAGGCGGCAAAGACCGCTCTGGGCGTTGCGTCGGGCTGCTGGCGATAGAAGCCGAAGATGAAATCGGCATCGAGATCCTGGATAAGCTCGGCACTCCACGACAGCTGGTTCTCGCTCAGGGCCGCGACGGCCTTGGGCTGGGCAAAGCCCAGGTCCGACAGGAGCTGGGAAATGGCGCCCAGCCCGGTGCGATAGACCCAGAGTTCCTCGCCCGCCGGGAACATGAAGGTCATCGTGGCCGAGATTGCCGACGTGTCCCCGATATAGGCCTTGGTGCGTTCGACATTGGCGAGGTAGCGCGCGTAGCGGGCCTCGAAATCGCCGGCCTTGCCGCTGACATCGGCCAATGTCTTGAGGGTCTCGATGAGCCCCAATGCGCCATTGTCGATCACCAGGGTCGGGGCGATCGCCTGCAACTGATCCACCACGGCGGCATCGGTATAGGTGCCGCCGATGATCAGGTCGGGCTGCAGGGCCGCAATCGCCTCCACATCCAGCCCGTTGAAGCCGCCGACATAGGCAATGTCGGTATTGGAATAATCGATGCCCAGCGTGTCCATGCCGCCGCGCATGAAGAAATTGCCATCGGCGTCGACGCGGCCGGCGGAGCCGACGACCGGCGCGCCCAGTTCATATAGCGGCAGGGCAACGATCTGGTCATTGAGCGCCACGATACGCTGCGGCGCGACGGGAATGTCGAACGTGCCATTGGCGGCGGTGAAGGAGCGGGTGTCCTGCGCCAAGGCGGGATTGGCGAGGCTCGCCACCACTGCGGCGGCCGCGAAAAACAATCTGAGGCTCATTGTCGTGAGGGTCCTTGAATATGAAGTCAGTTGCGGGGGAGGGCCACGAAATCGCGCGTACCGATCTGGGAGATCACGATGTCGAGCACCGATCGCAGGGCCTGGAAGCTGACCGCGCGCATCTCCTCGCGATTGATCATGAACACCTGGTTGTGGCGGCCGGTATGCAGCACCTCGCGCCAGCCGGGCATTGCGGCGTCCCAGGCGTCCAGCTTCTGGGTCGGGCTCTGGCCACGGGCCGTCCAATAGGTGTCGATCATGAAGTCGGCATCGATCTGGGGCATCAGTTCGAGGCTCAGTTCGGCATTGGCGTCTTCCATCTCGGCGATCACCGCCGGCATGGAAAAGCCCAGGTCGCGCAGCACCTGGCCCAGAGTTCCATAGTCGCGGTAGACCGCGATGCGATCTTCGAAGGCCGATGCCACAGCCACCGATATCGTCGAGGGATCGCCAATCGTATCTGCCAGGGTCTGGCGCGCACGTTCGAGGCGTTCGGCGTACCGGGCGCTGAGCCGCTCGAACTCGGCTTCCCGGTCGGCCAGGTCCGCAACCTTTGCATACATGTCGAGCATGTCCTGGCCCCAGACCTGCAGGACCACCGTCGGCGCGATCAGTGCGAGGCGGTCATAGTCGTCCGCAGCGAAGTCGGGAACAATGATAAGGTCCGGCTCGACCGCAGAAATGGCCTCATAGTCATGTTCATTGGGACTGCCGACCCAGGTGACGCCGGACTCTTCGAAGCGGAAGTCGAGGGCATCATAGGCCCCGCGCACATAGGGCAGGCCGCCATTGACCGCTTCGTTCACCAGACCCGAGGAGCCAACAAGATTGGCCCCCAGTTCGTAGAGGGGCGCCGTGAACTGTTCGCCGCGCAACGACACGATGCGCTGCGGGGTGACCGGAATGGTGACCTCATGCTCCTGGTCGTCGACGAAAAGGCGCGTTTCCTGGGCATGGGCCAGGTTGGCCAGGGTCAGGATGCCGACGACTGCGAGCGCGCCGAGTTTGATCATGTTCATGTTTGAGTTCCAGGTTTGGGGCCTGAATGGTGGATGACTTCGGGACGGCCTGACGCCGCCAGACTTACTGGCGGGCGTCGGGTACAATGGTCGCGGGATCGCCGTCCGTGGCGGCTTCCAGCATGGGCACCAGTGCGTCCAGCGCCACGGGAATGGAGAGCAGGGACACGCGGGACAGGGCCGCGATGGCCAGGTCGCCCAGAAAGACCTCGTTGCCGGTCTGGCTGGCCTTGAGGAACTGCCGGTTCGGTTCGTCGAGAACCGCCCCTACCTGCTCGTCCATGGTGTAGTAGACCAGGACATCGGCATCGATGACCTCGAGCTGTTCGGGCGAGAGTTCGAGCCAGAACGTCGAAGCGTCGGCCAGCTCTTCCATCGCGGCAGTCTGGGTAAAGCCCATTTCGTAGAGGAACTTGGCCCGCACGTCATGCATCGAATAGGCCCATGGCGCGCCGTCGGTGAAGCCGCCCAGCGCCGCCGTCATGCTGGCCCACTCCGGGTGTGCGGCGGCAATGTCGGCAAGCTGCCGGCCGATGGCGGAAATTTGTTCCTCGGCCATGGCTTCTTCGCCGACGGCCTGCGCCACGCGGCGCGCGCGGTCCTCCCAGGATAGGCCATAGTCGCTGGCCCCTTCCGGAACGGCGACCACCGGGGCGATGAGGCTGAGCTTGTCATAGGCATCCTGGTCGATGCCCGAATACAGCGCGATGATGACATCGGGCTCGGTCGCGGCGATGGCCTCGAAATCGATCTCGCCTTCGACGAGCACCGGCTCGGTGGTCAGAAGCGGTGCGGCCCAGGGTCCGGCGGTATGCGCGAACCCGTCCATGGGGCGCCACTGGCGTACGGTCACGGGCGAGACACCCACGGCCAGCAGGTTGTCGAGGCCCGCATAGTCGATGCTGGCGACGCGCTCGGGCTTTGTTTCAATGACAGTCGTGCCGAACTTGTGCTCGATGGTGAGCGGGAATTCCTGCGCCAGGGCCGGCAGGGCAAGCAATAGCGTCGCTGCGCTGGCTGTGAGCAGGGCGCGGATGGTGGTGTTGGACATGTGACGCTCCAATTCAGTGAGATGACGCGTGCCGGCTGCGCATGAGCAGCAGCACGAAGACGGGGACGCCGATCAGCGAGGTAAGGATGCCGGCGGGAATCTGGATGGGGGCGAAGGCCGCGCGGCCGACCAGGTCGGCAAGGCCGACAAGGACGGCGCCGAGCAGGGCCGTCAGCACCAGGTGGAGGCCCATGCCGGTCGGTGCGAGGCGCTTTGCGGCATGTGGGGCGATCAGCCCGACAAAGCCCAGCGGCCCGACGACCGAGGTGGCAATGGCGGCAAAGCCGACGGCAATGACCAATTGCAGGTTGCGGATAAATGTCACCGGTGCACCCAGGCCCGTGGCGGTCGCTTCGCCGAACCGCATGGCGCTCATGGACCGGCTGATGAGCAGGAGGGCCGGGAACAGCACCGCGGTCCAGCCGGTCAGCGTCCAGACGTCGTTCCAGCTGGCGGCATTGATCGATCCGGCGAGCCAGGCCAGGGCCGCCATGGCCCGGTCGATCTCGCCATAGGTCAGGAGGATGGAGGTGATCGAGGAGATAAACGCCGAAAGCCCGATACCCATGAGGATGAAGCGGATCGTGCTGCCGCCCTGGTTGGTATGCGATAGCGCCCGGATGGCCACGGCCACCAGCACCGAGCCGAAAAAGGCGATCCAGGGGCGCCAGCCGCTGCTCAATTCAGGAAACAGGACCGTCAGCGTCACCACGGCGAGGGCAGCACCCTGGCTGACGCCGACCAGCGACGGATCGGCAAGACTGTTTCGGGTGGCGTTCTGCAGCACCGCGCCCGACAGCGCCATCATTGCTCCGACGAGGGCCGCGCTGAGCGTGCGCGGGAAGCGGAACTCCCACACCACATTGTCGATGACGCGACTGATGGTGACGCCGCGCAGCGTCTCCCAGACTTCGTCCAGGGCAACACCATAACTGCCTGTGGCCAGGCTCACCGAGGAGACCAGCACGAGGGCCAGGAGCAGCAGGCCGGCCACCACCATGCCCCGCACCGGCAGGCGCAGCGCAATACCCTCTCTTGGCGTGCGCAGGATGAACTGGCGCGGCAGGTTGGCAGCACGCATCAGCGGGCCCTCCGGCGCACCAGATGGACAAACAACGGCGCGCCGATGAGGGCGGTGATGATGCCGGTGGAGATTTCGCGGGGCGGGATGGCGACCCGGGCCACGATATCGACCGAGACCAGGTAAAGGGCGCCGGTCAGCGCTGCATAGGGCACGATCCAGCGGTAGTCCGAGCCGACATAGAGCCGCACGACATGCGGGATGACGAGGCCGATAAAGCCCAGCGGCCCGGCCAGCGCCACCGCGCAGGCGGTGAGCACAACCACCACGGCCAGCAGCTGCGCCTTGAGCACGCCGGTCTTGACGCCCAGTCCCTGCGCGACTTCGTCGCCCATGGCGAGGACTGTGACGCGCGGGGCCAATAGCACGCCGGCGACCAGGGCAATCAGCATGAAGGGGCCGACAGACCACAAGAGGTTGATGTCACGCCCGGCCAGCGTACCGGTCAGCCAGACGCGCAGATTCTCGAACGTATCCTGGTTGAGCAGGTGAATGACCGAGATGATGGTGCCCAGGAACGCGCTGACCGCAGCGCCCGCCAGGGTCATGCTCAACGGCGTCGCGCCACCCGGCACCATCCGGGAAATGAAGAACACGATCACCGCAGCGCCGAGCGCCCCGGACATGGCGATCCAGGGCGTCGCGGCCATGGCGGACAAACCGAATACCGATTGCGACACCACGACAGCAAAGGCCGCGCCGGTGGTGAGGCCGAGCAGGCCCGGATCGGCTAGCGGATTGCGGGTGACGCCCTGCATGAGGGCCCCGGCCAGCGACAGGCTGGCGCCCACGACCACGGCCAGTATGGCGCGCGGCAGGCGCAGGTTCTGCACGATGACATGATCGAATATGGCCGGATCGAACCGGACCAGCGCCTCGATGACAGTGGCGGGCGGCAGCTGCTTGGCGCCGACCGCGATGTGCAGCAGGAAGGCACCGGCCAGCGCGAGCAGCAGGGCCGGCACGCCACTCCAGGCGCGCACCGGATGCTGGACAGCCACTGGTGCGGTGAGCTGGTTCATTCCGCGGCCTCGGTAACCCGGCGGCGCATGCCGAATGGCACGCAGACCAGGCGCCCACTAGCCGGATCGCGCAGCACACTGGCATCGAGATCGAAGACATGCTTGAGCCGCCCGGCGGTGAAGATGTCGTCGGGGCTGCCCGAGGCGACAATCTGGCCATGCTTCATCATCACCAGGTAGTCGGCATAGGCGGCGGCCAGGCTCAGTTCATGCAGCACGATGACCAGGGTCCGGCCGCGCTCATGCGCAAGACCGGTCAGCAGGTCCATCAGCTCGACCTGCACCTTGAGGTCGAGAAAGGTCGTGGGTTCGTCGAGCAGGATCAGCTCGGTTTCCTGGGCCAGCACCATGGCCACCCAGCAGCGCTGGCGCTGGCCGCCCGAAAGCGTGTCCACGGCCCGGTCGGCGAAGCCGGTGATCCCGGCTGTCGCCATGGCGCCGTTGACCGCGTCCTCGTCCTTCTGTGTCCATTGGCGCAGCAGCGACTGATGCGGAAACCGCCCCTGGGCAACCAGTTCGCGAACGGTCAGCCCCTCGGGGGCTATCGGTCCCTGCGGCAGGAGGCCCAGCGTGGCGGCCACGGCCCTGGTGTCGAGCGTGTGGATGTCCTTGCCATCGAGAAGCACATTGCCGCGCGTGGGGGCAAGGATGCGCGCCATGGTCTTGAGCAGGGTCGACTTGCCGCAGCCATTTGGGCCGACCAGGATGGTGACCTTGCCGTCGGGCGGCGAGAGGTCGACGCCGTCGAGGATCTTCGTACCCGAATACCCGGCATCGAGGCCCAGGGTCTCCAGCCGACCCGTCGCCGCGGCCTGGTCATGCTCTGCTCGCATAATGCCCTCGATAATCTGACCCGCAGGATCAGGAATAGGGGCTTATGCGATCAAATTAAGATGAGTGTCAATATCAGATTAAATCCGCAATGTGGAAACGCTAGCGTCCGCGGGCATCGAGCAGCGCCCGGGCGATTTCGACAAAGCCCAGGCCCGCCGGGCTGCTGGTGATCCAGCGCGGCTTGGCAGGCAGGTCGCCCAGGATCGGCACGATATTGGCGACACCGAACGACTTGCCCACATAGCCGAACATCGGTGCATCATTGCGCGAGTCTCCCACGAAGGAGACGAAACGCGCGACATCGCTGTCCCCGACACCGAGGCGCTGCAGCACCCGTTGGCTCATGGCCTGCTTGTCGTAATTGCCCAGCCAGGTGTTGATATGCACCGAGCTGATCGCCACCGTGCCGCCCATGGCGCGGATGCGTGCGGCCAGCGCCTCGACCTCGGCGCGTTCATGCCCCACAATGTCCACGGCCACATCGGCCACCCGCAGGCGCTGGTCATGGGCCAATTGGAACCGCTCGCCCAGCAGCGGCAGGATGGCGGCCAGGTGCTGTTCCTTGCGCTGCTGCTGCAGGTCCTCGTCTTCCCAGAACTCGAAATTGGCCCTGTTGCCCCTTGCGGTCATCACGAATGCGCCGCTTTCGCCAATGGCCGCGATTACCGGCCAGGCGCGCACGATATGCTCGCACCATCCGGCTGAACCACCGGTGACCGGCACGATGCTGATCCCGGCCTCATGCAGGTCCCACAGGGCCTGGTAGGTCTGGGGCAGCAGGCGGCCTTCGGTGGTCAGCGTGTCGTCGATATCGGTGAAAAGATAGCGTACGCCGCTCAGGTCCTCGGGGGCGGGAGCTGGGCCCTGGAACATCAACCTGGCTCCTGGTCGCACAACACGATCTCGGTGCCGGCCTCGGTCAGCGCCGCAGCCGCGACCCCGTCGGGCGGCAGTGTGTCGGTGAACAGCGCGGTGATGCGCTCGAACGGCACGACGCGAACCGAGGCGTCGCGGGTCCACTTGCTCACGTCTGCCGCCAGAAACTGCACCCGTGAATTGGCGATCAGCGTGGTGGTCGTCTGGGCTTCCGAATAGCTGAAATCCAGGACACCCTTTTGCGGATTGAGCGCCCCGGCGCCGATGACCGCATAGGAGGCATAGAATTTCTCGAAGAACTGCAGGCTGTCTGCGCCCACCACGTCGCGGTCATTGTGGCGCAGCAGGCCCCCGGTCATGTGCACCTCGACCTGCGGCGCATCACACAGCATCAGCGCCACATCGATATTATTGGTGACCACGCGCAATCCTTCATGCTCGCGCAGGGCCTCGGCCACGAACTGCACCGTGCTGCCAATGCCCATGAATACGGTTGAGCCCGGCTCGATGGCGGCCGCGATGCGACGGGCAATGCGCTGCTTGGCGAGGCTGTTGAGCGCCGCGCGGGCATTGATCGAGATATTGCGGTTCCCAACCGGCGCATCGACGCCACCATGGAAGCGGCGGGCATAGCCCAGGTCACACAGCGCGTTGATATCGCGCCGTATGGTCTGGGTGGTGACCCCGTAACGGCCGGCGAGCTGCTCGATATATTGAGCTCCGTCGGCCTCGATCAGGGCCAGAATGTCGCGTTGCCGGCCCGACAGCATGTCTTGCCCCATATTGACCCCACTACCCGAGGAAGACCTTCGGGTCGTCGGTTATGACCCCGGTCAGCCCTGCGCCCCAAAAGGAGACAAGCTGCACCGGGTCGTTGCAAGTCCAGGCGCGCACTTTCAGTCCACGCCTGGTGGTTTCTTCCAGCATGCCGATGCTGAGCGCCTTGAAATGCATGTGGATCGTATTGGCAGGAATGGCGGCAAGCTGCTCCGCCCAGTCCTCGGGCGGTCGGCCCCAGAGCATCGCCATTTCCAGGTCCGGCTCCAGCACATGCATGGCCTTGAGCGCTTCCGGGTCAAAGCTTGAAATCATGATATCGGTGCCGGCGGCGCGCTTGCTGATATCGGCCTTCACGGCATGCACCAGCTGGTCGAGCGACTTGTGATGCTTGTGCTGCTTGATCTCGACATTGGCGCTGAGGCCCAGCTCACCCAGTGCCGCTATGGTCTCTGCCAGCGTCGGAATGCGTTCTCCGGCAAAGCGCGGGTCGAACCAGCTGCCGGCGTCAAATCCGGCGATCTCGCCTTGCGTCAGGGCGCCAAGCGAGCCCTTGCCCGAACTCGTCCGGTCGACACTGTCGTCATGGATCACCACCAGCTTGTCGTCGGCGCTGAGCGCCACGTCCAGCTCCACCCATCTGGCGCCCGCTTCGGCGGCAGCGCGAAAGGCGGCGATGGTGTTCTCCGGGGCAATCGCCGAAGCGCCCCGATGGGCCTGGACTTCGTCCCGCGCGGGACCGATGGATGCTTTGGGTGTCATGACGCGTCTTTGTGAAAGGGGTGGCAGGCCCTTAGGCTGATTTTGCTACAGATTTGCGACAGTGGCGTCGGTCCGGCGCCCGGTCCTGGTGTTGAAAGGGTGGACGTCCGAGAGGCGGGCATGAAGGGTCACGGGGGTGAATTCGGCGATCTCGGGCCGCCCCGGCACACTCAGGATCACTGATTGCCCGGAGCTGTCCAGGCGCACATGCAGATGACTCTCGCCGCCAATCGGTTCGAGCAGTTCCACCGCGCCCTGCATGGTCAGTGTTTCGCCCTCCTGCGGGGTCAGGAACAGGGCATCGGGGCGAATGCCGACAATGTCGGTATGCGCTGGCAATGCACCCAGTCCCGCCTTTTCGGTCAGTGATGCAACTTCAATCAGGTTCATGGGCGGCGAGCCGATGAACCCGGCCACGAACAGGGTCTCCGGGCGATCATAGACCTCGGTAGGCGTTCCGATCTGTTCGACCAGGCCGCCATTCATCACCACAAGGCGGTCGGCCAGGGTCATGGCCTCGAGCTGGTCATGGGTAACGTAAAGGCTTGTGGTCTTGAGCCGCCGCTGCAGCTTGCGGATCTCCACCCGCATCTGCACCCGCAGCTTGGCGTCGAGATTGGAGAGTGGTTCGTCAAAGAGGAAGGCCGCCGGTTCGCGCACGATGGCGCGGCCCATGGCAACGCGCTGCCGTTGCCCGCCCGAAAGCTGGCGCGGCTTGCGTTCCAATAGCGGACCGATTTCCAGAATTTCGGCGGCCTCGTTGACCCGGCGGTCGATCTCGTCGCGCGGCGTCCCCCGGTTCTTGAGGCCATATTCCAGATTTCCACGCACGCTCATATGCGGATAGAGCGCGTAGTTCTGGAACACCATGGCAATGTCGCGCTCGGCGGGCTCTGCCTTGACCACGTCGCGTCCGCCGATCTCGATGCGGCCCGAGGTGACGGTTTCCAGGCCGGCCACCATGCGCAACAGGGTGGACTTGCCGCAGCCCGAGGGGCCGACCAATACGATCAGTTCGCCGTCGGCCACGCTCAGGTTGACGCCTTTGACGGCCGGCACATTGCCGTAATTCTTCTTGAGATCGACCAGGTTGATGGTGGCCATGACTTATTTCTCCGTGTCCACGAGGCCTTTGACGAACAGGCGCTGCATGAAGATGACGACAAGGACGGGGGGCAGCATGGCAAGGATCACCGAGGCCATGACGAGGTTCCACAGCGGCTCGGAATCCGCCGTCGCGGCGAGCCGCTTGATGCCCATGACGACGGTGTAATATTTGCTGTCGGTGGTGACGAGCAGCGGCCAGAGATACTGCACCCAGCCATAGATGAAGAGGATGACGAACAGTGCCGCAATATTGGTTCGGCTCAGCGGGATGAGGATGTCGCGGAAGAACTTCATCGGTCCGGCGCCATCGACGCGCGCCGCTTCCATCAATTCGTCCGGCACGGTCAGGAAAAACTGGCGGAACAGGAAGGTGGCCGTGGCCGAGGCGATGAGCGGCAGGGTGAGGCCCACATAGGAATTGAGCAGCCCCAGATTCGCCACCACGGCGAAGGTCGGGATGATGCGCACCTCCACCGGCAGCATCAGCGTGATGAAGATGATCCAGAATGCCAGCAGCCGGAACGGGAACTTGAAGAACACGATCGCATAGGCCGAGAGCAGGGAGATGGCGATCTTGCCCACCGCGATGACGATGGCGATGATCGTGGAATTCATCAGCATGATCGATACGGGCGGGGCACCGGCCGTAGAGATGCCCTGGGTGAGCATCCGGCCGTAATTTTCCAGCATATGCGGGCCGGGGAGCAGGGGCACCAGCCCGCGCATGAAGTCGCCGCTGCCATGTGTCGAGGCAATGAACGCCAGGTAGACGGGGAAGACGACGATGACGACGCCAGCGATCAGCACCAGATGGGTAAGAAAGCTGAGCCAGGGACGATTTTCGACCATTCTCGTGGCTCCTTAGTACTGAACGCGCCGCTCGATATAGCGGAACTGGATGGCGGTAAGGGCGATGACGATCAGCATGAGCACGACCGACTGGGCGGCCGAGGAGCCGATATTGAGGCCGAGGAAACCGTCGGCATAAACCTTGTAGACCAGGATATTGGTGGCCTGGTTCGGCCCGCCATTGGTGGTCGCGTCGATCAGCCCGAAGGTGTCGAACATGGCATAGTTGATATTGACGATCAGCAGGAAGAAGGTCGTCGGCGACAACAGCGGAAAGACGATGGTCCAGAACCGCTTGAAAGGGCCGGCACCATCAATGGCCGCGGCTTCGTTGAGCGATTGCGGCACCGATTGCAGCCCGGCCACGAAGAACAGGAAATTGTAGGAAATCTGTTTCCAGCTCGCGGCGATGACGACCAGGATCATCGCCTGGTTGCCGTCGATCCTGTGGTTCCAGGCAATGCCGAAGCCGCGCAGCAGATAGGGCGCTATACCGATTGTGGGATTGAACATGAACCACCACAGGATACCCACCACCACCGGCGCCACCGCATAGGGCCAGACCAGCAGGGTCGTATAGGCGCGATTGGATTTGAGAACCCGGTTGACCGCCACCGCAAGCAGCAGCGACAGGCTCATCGACAACAGGGTCACTGAAACTGCGAAGACCGCCGTCTTGGTCAGGGAGTTCAGATAGCCCGGCTCGGAAAACAACCGCGTATAGTTGTCGAACCAGATGAAGGTCGTGCGGAACCCGAAGGGATCTTCCCGCTCGAAGGACGATTTGACCGCCTGGGCAGCAGGCCAGATGAAGAAGATCAGCGTCACGGCCAGTTGCGGCGCCAGCAGCGCATAGGGCAACAGCTTGTTTGGAAAGATTGTGCGCTTGGTTTGCATGGTAATCCTGGCGGGTGTGGTCGCACTGGGTGACGAGGGCAGTCGCCTCCCTCCCCCTTGAGGGGAGGGACCGAGGGTGGGGGTTCGGGCCTATTCGCAAGCGTTGAGCCTGGAGGCGGTCCGGAACCCCCACCCCAACCCCTCCCCTCAAGGGGGAGGGGCTTTGGCCCGGGTGGATCGTCCTGCACCAGTGGCGCGGGACGATCCGGGGAGGTTCAGCTATTGGCGGCTTCGAAGTCGCGCAGGATCTGATTGCCACGTTCCACCGCGGCATCCAGCGCTTCCTGGGCAGTCTTGCTACCCGAAAGCAGGGCTTCGAACTCTTCGTCCACCACCGTGCGCGCCTGGGTCAGGTTGCCGAAGCGGATACCCTTGGAATTGGCGGTCGGCGTGCCACGGGTGATCTGGTTGATGGCGATGTCGGAACCCGGATTGGCTTCATAATAGCCCTGTTCCTGGCCCAGTTCGTAGGCGGCATTGGTGATCGGCAGGTAGCCGGTCGCCTGGTGCCATTCCGCCTGCACTTCGGGGCTGGAGAGGTAGGTGAAGAACTGGGCAACGCCCTTGTAGACTTCCGGATCCTTGCCATTGAGGGCCCAGAGCGTTGCGCCGCCGATGATCGAATTCTTCGGATCGGTGGTCACGTCGTCATAATAGGGCAGGGGCGCGAAACCGACCTCGAACTCCTTGGAATTGTTGATCACGCCGGCGCGCGAGGCCGAGGAGTTCATGTAGATGGCGCATTCCTGCGAGTAGAATTTCGGCGGGGCATCGCCGCCGCCCACGGGGCCGCCATATTCAAACAGGCCTTCGTCGGCCCAGGCCTTGAGATTTTCCCAGTGCTTGACCTGGACCGGGCCATTGAACGTGAACTCGGTGCCCAGGCCCCCGAAGCCGTTTTCCAGCGTGCCATAGGGCTGGTCATGGATGGCCGACAGGTTCTCCAGCTGTACCCAGCTGACCCAGCCTGTTGTGAAACCGCAGGGCGCGGCGCCCGATTCCATGATCTGGCGGCTCATCGTTTCGAGCTCGGCCCAGGTCTTGGGCGGCGTCTCGCGATCAAGCCCTGCCGCCTCGAACACGTCCTTGTTGTAGTACATGATCGGGGTGGACGAGTTGAACGGCATCGACAGAATATTGCCATCGGTGTCCGAATAATAGCCGGTCACCGGGGCGAGGAACCCGCTCGGATCCCAGGGTTCGCCATTGTCGGCCATGAGTTGATAGACCGGATTGACGGCGCCCGAAGCGGCCATCATCGTACCGGTACCCACCTCGAACACCTGCACGATGGCCGGCTGTTCATTGGCGCGGAAAGCGGCGATGGCGGCGGTCAGGGTCTCGGGATAGGTGCCCTTGTAGCTCGGCACCACCACGAATTCGTCCTGGCTGTCGTTGAAGCCCTGGGCGATGGCCTCAAGCCGCTGCCCGAGTTCCGCGTCCATTGCGTGCCACCAGGCAATCTCGGTTTGGGCCATGGTCGGTGTTGCTGCCAGCATGGCGGCCAGCCCGACAGTCAGACACAAAGTGTTCTTGGACATGCTCACTCCCTTTGTTTTTATGCCGAGGCCTCCCCGCCTCGGGCTGGCCCAGACGGTAGCATCGGACCGTCGCATTGCAACCAAAAAATGTTCATTTGAACATTATCGGGTGACCTGCGGACGATCGGTGGTCTGCTAACTGACTGTTTTTCCGATATTAAAAGTGGAATAGCCACATGTTTTCAACATTCATTTGAGCGCATTGCGCTATTTATGCTCATGTGAACACTATGGGTGATTGATTTCTGCACACGCGTGCAGGTGGGGAGGTTCATGTATTTCATCGTCGTCCAGCTGCTGGCCGCCATTGTCCTCCTGCTTTGGGCCGTGCGCATGGTGCGAACGGCCGTGGAACGGGCTTATGCGGCCGAACTCAAACGCACCCTGGGCCGGGCCGAGCGTAACAGGCTGGGCGCCGCGGCCATCGGCATGGTGCTGGCCTTCGCGCTGCAGAGTTCGACGGCGGTAGCAGCCCTTGCGGCGAGCTTTGCCGGCGGCGGGCTGATGTCGGTGGCGACCGGGCTGGCTCTCATGCTGGGCGCCTATTTGGGCTCGGCCTTCGTCGCCAGCATCCTGTCTTTCGACCTCTCGCTGCTGACCGCCCCGCTGATCATCATTGGCGGGTTACTGTTCCTGCGGGGGACCGAGCGCCGGACCAAGCAGGTCGGTCGCATGATCCTGGGGATCGCATTCGTGCTGCTCTCGCTCGAAATGGTCTCCGAGGCGACGGCGCCCTGGCGCGACAGTGACCTTCTTGCAGCCGTCGTAACCTATCTGCGCGGCGACCTGTGGACCAGTTTCGCCGTGGCGGCCCTGATCACCTGGGCCTCCTACTCCTCCGTGGCCAGTGTCCTGGTCATCATCACTTTCGGCACCGCCGGGGTCATCCCCATCGAGATCGCCGCCGCATTCCTGCTCGGCGCCAATCTGGGCGGCACGCTGATCGCCTTTGGCATGACGCGTGGTGCCGATGTGCGTGCCCGCCGCATCGCGGCAGGGGCTCTGGCTCTGCGTGGTGGCGCCGCCCTGGCATGCCTGGTGCTGTTCCAATTGCTGCAAATCCACGAGCTTGGGCTGCCCGGAACGGTAGGCCAGCAGGCAAGCCTGCTTCACATTCTGTTCAATCTGGGGGTCCTGGCTATCGGCCTGCCGCTGACCCGGCCCGTGGAGCGCCTTATGTCCTGGCTCGTCAAGGACGTGCCGCCGCCCGGACAATCCGACATCGCCCGCCTGCGCCAGACCGCCTTGGCCGTTGATCCCAATGGCAATATCGACGCTTCGCTGGCCAGTGCCACCCGCGAATTGCTGCGCATGAGCGAGATGGTCGAGGTGATGCTGCAGCCGGTCATGGAGATCGTGCGCAGCGGTGACAAGGCCGCCATCCGCCGCGTCAAGGATCTCGAACCCGAAGTCGATAGCGCAAATCACGCGATAAAACTGTTCCTCACCCGCCTCGACTGGGACCGGATGGACGCCGACCAGACACGGCGCGCCTCGGACCTGAGCACCTTTGCCATCGGCCTCGAACAGGCCGGCGACATTGTCGCGCGCCAATTGCTGCGCGTGGCCGACCAGAAATCCGAGCGGCGCCTGGCCTTCTCGCAGCAGGGCTGGCAGGAACTGACGGACCTGCATGCCCGTGTGCTGGCCAATATGCAGCTGGCGCTCAATGTCCTGGTCTCCGAGGACGCCGAATCGGCCCGCCAATTGGTCGCAGAAAAGGACGAGGTCGGGCTCATGGAACGGCGCAGCATGGAGCAGCACTTTGCCCGTCTTCGCTCCGGCGATCCGAACAGCTTCGAAACCAGCGAACTGCACCTGGAAACCATGCATGCCCTGCGCCGCATCAACTCGCTCCTGACTGGCATCGCCTATTCGATCCTGAGCGAGCAGGGCGAGCTGCTCCCCACCAAACTGGTTGCCGACAAAGTGTAGAGTGTTTCTTGGCATGTGAGCAGTTTTTCGGCCCAGCTACGCCGAAATGCACAGCGTAAACCCTTGTCGGAAAACAAATAGAGCGATTTGTTCGTGTCCCGCTTGACTCCGGGGTGCAATCGATTTCATCATTTATGGGATCGGTCCCACAAGAGATCGACGGGGAGGACACGGGCGGTATGGTCACCATCACCGACGTTTCAAAACGCGCGGGCGTCTCACGCTCCACCGTTTCGAGGGTGGTGGCCGGAAACGGCTATGTGTCCGAAAGCAAGCGTAAGGCCATCGAGGCGGCCATAGCCGATCTCGGCTATCGGCCCAACACCATGGCGCAGGCGCTGCGGTCCAATCGATCCAACCTGATCGGGGCCGTCATGGTCGACGTCGGCACCCCCTACTTCGCCAACATGATCTACGGCGTGCAGCGCGCCACCCGGCCGGCCGGCAAGTCGCTCATCGTATCGTCGGGCTATGCCGACCAGGACGAGGAAGCGCGCGCCATCATCGAACTGGTCGACCGGTCCTGCGACGGCATCGTGGTCTATCTCGAGCGGCCCATGCGCGCGGACGTGGTGGACATTGTCCGCAACGCCCGCATCCCTGTGGTCTCCATTGGCCATAATCCGTGCCCGGTGTCGCGGGGCAGGGTGGTTCTCGACAATTTCACTGGCGCCCGGGCCGCCATGAACCACCTGCTGGAACAGGGCCACCGCAGGATCGTGCACCTGTCCGGCCAGGTGGATTTTGGCGATACCGTCGCCCGTATGCAGGGGATTGCCGCAGCGCTCAACGAGCATGGGCTGGGTCTTGGCGACATTCACATTGTCAACGGTATCTTCCACCAGGACTTCGGTTACGCCGCGACCCGCGACCTGATCGAGTCCGGGCGGGACTTCACCGCCATCTTCGCGGGCGACGACGACATGGCCGCCGGCGTGCTGCTGGCCCTGCGCGATGCGGGGCTGCGCGTGCCCGAGGACGTGTCGGTCATGGGGTTCGACGATGCCTTTCACGCCAGGCATCTGTGGCCGCCTTTGACCACCGTGCGCCAGCCCGTTGATACACTTGGCGAGGTTGCGGCCTCGCTGCTGCTCAAATTGCTCGGAGAACCCGGCACGGGTCCCCTGCAGTCCACTGTCGATACCAGCCTCGTGGTCCGGGCAAGCGTCGCCGCGCCACGACAGCAAAGGGAGGTTGCCTGAACGCTGCGCCGGCCGGCGTGACGCAAAGCCGGACCAAGAACAAGAAGGAATACCGATCCCATGAGGAGTGTGGGATCGATCCCATAAATGCTGTTCCACGAGGAGGAGAAACAAGTGGAGGGACTTACTATGAAATCGATCAGAACCATCGCCCTGCTGGGCGTAGGAGCAGTGGCGCTGGCAGCTACCGCGCCTGCCATCGCCCAGGATCAGGTCATCCTGCGGCTTCTGCCCTATCACACCGATGCGATGGTGGAGAATTACAACCCCAACAACCCGACCGGCCCGCAGCAGCGCATGCGCGACTTCGCCTATGAGCCGCTCTGGATCGACAACATCTGGCATCCGGGTGAAAACGAAGAGGCGCTCGCCGTCGCCTGGGAGATCGGCGAGGACCTCAAGTCCATCACCTACACCCTGCGCGAAGGCGTGAAGTGGAGCGACGGCGAGGATTTCAACGCCGATGACGTCGTGTTCAGCTTCGAATATGCCAAGGCGCATCCGGACTATCCGATGGGCCTGGACGTCTATAACGGCGAGACCGGCAATATCGTCAGCGCCGAAAAGATCGACGACCTGACGGTCAAGTTCAACCTCAACGAACCTGATGCCCTGGCCCGCTATGGCATCAACGGCCTCTACCCGCTGCCCGAGCATGTCTGGAGCGGCGTGGACGATCCCAAGAACTACGCAAATCTCGAAGTGGTCGCCACCGGTCCCTGGACCAAGCCGGCCAACTTCTCGCGCAATGGCCATGACCTCTGCCGGAACGAACTGAGCCGCTACAACGACGACAATGCCATCGACTGCCTGCGCTTCCCGCAGATGAATGGCAATGAGCAGACTGTGGCTGCCCTTTCCGCGGGCGATCTCGATTGGCTGGGCGACGGCCTCACCGATCCGGACGTGACTTTCCTGCCGCAGTCCGAATTCAACAATTACTGGCTGCCCGCCGGTTCGGACGTGAACCTGCAGCTCAACACCACCAAGGCCCCGTTCGACAATCTCGAGTTCCGCAAGGCCATGACGGTTGCCATCGACCGCCAGACCCTGCTCGACATCTCGACCTTCGGGCTGACCACGGCGACCAAGTACCCCATCGGCACGGGTGAAATGTACAACACGTGGTACGACGAAGCCGCGCTTGAGCCCTACAAGGCGCTGATGGAGTACAATCCGGACGAAGCCATCGCCATCCTCGACGCCGCCGGCTTCGTCGATGCCGACGGTGACGGCTGGCGCGACAATCCTGATGGGACCCCGATTGCCTTCGGCATATCGATGCCGTCGGGCTGGACCGACTGGGTCAATACCGGGCAGACCGTGGCCGAGAACCTGCAGGATATCGGCGTCAACGCTTCGCTCAAGACCGTCGACCAGGGCGCCTGGTTCGATGCCGTGCCGCGTGGCGACTTCGACGTCTATGTGATGTGGACCAATGGCGGCCCGACGCCCTACAATCAGTACTCGCCCATGTTCAACCCGCGCCTGATGGTGGAGGGGCAGATCGACTTCCAGGCCATGCACCAGATGCAGATCCCCGAAGTCGAGGCGGCTCTGGATACCTTCAAGGGCTCGGCCGACGAGGCCACCCAGAAGGCGGCTCTCACCGACATCCACAAGGCCGTGGCCGAGAACCTGCCGGTCATCTCGCTGTTTGCGAACCCGATCTGGTACGAATACTCGACCCGTCGGTTCTCCGGTTGGGTCACCGAAGACGACCAGAAGTTCCGTCCGCAGGTCCATGACGGCACCCGTGAGCGCGTCTGGCATGCTCTGGCGCTCAAGCCCATCGAAGGCGCCCAGTTCTAGGACTGCGCCAAGTGGCGGGATCCCTCCCAACGGGGTCCCGCCGACTTTTCCGTGGAAAGGACCGAACCGCCATGATCTTTCTGGCCAGACGCCTCGCGTTCTATTTCGCGGCGTTTTTTCTAGCGATCACCTTCAATTTCCTGATCCCGCGCCTCATGCCGGGTGACCCGTCCGATCGCATCATTGCTTCGTTCCAGGGGCGCCTCAACGAGTCCCAGGTTGCTGCCATCCGCCAGTCCTATGGGCTGGAGGGGAGCCTGTGGGAGCAATATCTCACCTATGTCAGCAGTGTGTTCCGGCTCGATTTCGGCATTTCGACGGTCCAGTTTCCCGAGCCCACGGCATCTCTGCTGTTCTATGGCGCCACCTGGACACTGGTCCTTGTCGGCCTCGCCATCGCGCTGGCCTTCACTATCGGTTCGATCATGGGCATCCACGCCGCCTGGAACCGGGGCGGCTTCTTCGACAGCTTCTTCACCCCCATCAATGTCATGATGAACGCCTTCACGCCCGCCATTGTGGCGCTGGTGCTGTTCTATGCGTTCTCGCTCCAGCTGCGATGGTTTCCACTGGGCCGGGCGCATGACCCGAACCTGATGGCAGCGTTCGACCTGCAGTTCATCGGCAGCGTACTCTACCACGCCACCCTGCCGGTCCTGTCCATCTTCCTCGTGAGTTTCGGCGGCTGGCACCTGGGCATGCGCAACGTCATGATCAACCTGCTCAACGATGACTTTGTCATCCTGGCGCGGGCCAAGGGCCTCAGCGACAACCGCGTGAAATATCGCTATGTGGCACGCAACGCCATTCTCCCCCAGATCACCTCGCTGGCGCTTTCGGTCGGCTACATGCTGGGCGGGGCGCTGGTGACCGAGCAGGTGTTCAACTATCCGGGCCTTGGCAAGTTCACCTTCACCGCCATCGGCTCGCGGGATTATTCCTTCATCCAGGGTCAGCTCCTGCTGCTGACCACGGCAGTTCTGGTCGCCAATCTCCTGTCCGACATCGCCAATGTCATTCTCGATCCGCGGCTGAGGAAAGGCTGAGCCATGACCGAAATCACCCAGCCATCCTCCTATTCCCTTACCGATCGTCTCGATGCCGCGGCCCTGGCATCGGCCGCCCCCAGCCAGGCGCAACTGATGAAGGAACTGCGCGTCAAGGCCCGCCCCGGCTGGACCAGCCGCCTGCCGCCCGGGCTTGCCGCCTTCGCGACAAATCCCAAGGGCATGACGGGCGTCATCGTCCTTTTGGCGCTGATCCTGTTCTCGATTTTCGGCCCCATGCTGAGCGACTACAATCCCAATCGCCGTGCCGGTGGCCCCCATGTCATGCCCAGCCAGGAACATGTGCTCGGCACCACCCGCATGGGCAAGGACGTCTTCACCCAGCTGGCCTATGGCGGCCGGATCAGCCTCGCCGTTGGCTTTGGTGCCGGGTTCACCGCAGCGCTGATCGGTCTCGCGGTGGGCATTTCCGCCGGTTATTTCGGCGGGCGTGTCGACGACATCCTTACTTTCTTTGTCAATGTGGTGCTGGTGTTGCCGGGGCTTCCGCTCATCATCGTCATTGCCACAATGGTGGAGACGGCCTCGCCCTGGGTCATCGGCGTCGTGCTGGCGGCAACCGGCTGGGGCTGGTCGGCGCGCACGATCCGAACCCAGACCCTGTCGCTGCGCACGCGTGAATTCGTGCTGTCGGCCGAACTGCTGGGCGAGAAGAAATGGCGGATCATCCTGATCGAGATCTTCCCCAACATGCTGAGCTTCTTCATGAGCGGGCTGGTTCTGGGCACCATTGCTGCCATCCTCGCCGAAGCTGCATTGGAATTTATCGGGCTGGGCGATCCCAATGCCATCACCTGGGGCACCATGCTGTTCTGGGCCCAGAACAACCTGGCCCTGCAGAGCAACGCCTGGTGGGAAATCTGGCCACCCTGCATCGCCATCATGCTGACCGGTGCCGCGCTGGTCATGGTCAATTTCTCGGTGGACGAAATCACCAATCCGCAATTGCGGTCTGCCCGCAAGATCGGGTTGATCCGAAAGTTCCTCAGCCGTCGCGGGAGAAGCGCCGATGTCTTCTGATCGCGCACTGATCGAGGTCCGGAACCTCACGGTCGACTATGTCGGCGACCATTCCGTGGCCCGGGCCGTCAATGGCATCGACTTCGACATCCGCGAGGGCGAAGCCTTTGGTCTGGCCGGGGAAAGCGGCTGCGGCAAGTCCACCGTGGCCTTTGCCCTGGCACGGCTGACCCGCCTGCCGGGCCTGGTTTCGGGCGGGCAGGTGCGCCTCAATGGCGAGGATGTGCTCAAGTTCGACAAGGCCCGTCTGAAGGCCTATCGCTGGAATGAGGTCAGCTTCGTTTTCCAGTCGGCCATGAACGCGCTCAATCCGGTCATCCCGGTCGCCGAGCAGATCATGGACGTGATCGAAACCCACGAGCCGCAACTGGGCAAGGAGGGCGCCCGCGCCCGCGCCGTTGAACTGTTCGAATTGGTCGGCATCCCGCCCAGGCGCCTCGACGATTTTCCGCACCAGTTCTCCGGCGGCATGCGCCAGCGCATCTGCATTGCCATTGCCCTGGCCCTGCAGCCCAAGCTCATCATCATGGACGAGCCGACCACCGCCCTCGACGTGGTGGTGCAGCGCGACATCATCGAGCAGATCGTGGAATTGAAGAACCGGCTCGGCTTCTCGGTCCTGTTCATTACCCATGACCTGGGCCTGATGATCGAGTTCTGTGACCGCATCGGCGTCATGTATTCAGGCGAATTGGTCGAGGTCGCACCGGCCGAGGCGATCCTGACCGATCCGCAGCACCCCTATACGCGGGCGCTCGGCAACAGCTTTCCCCCGCTCACCGGCCCGCGCGTCCGCATGGAGGGTATTGCGGGTACGCCACCCGATCTTCGCGACTTGCCGAAGGGCTGCCGCTTCTCGCCACGCTGCCCTCACGCGATGGACGTCTGCCGCACCGACGCCCCCGAATTGCGCTTTTACCCAGAACACCGGAGCCAGGCCGCATGTCACTTGTTGAGCTAGAACGCAGCCGAACCGCCGGCCTGTCCGAAAGCCCCGTCCTTGAGATGGACAATATCGACAAGGAGTTCGTCCTTGGCGGGGCCTTCCTCAACCAGACCTTCCTCAAGGCGCTTTCGGGCGTGTCGCTGAAACTGGTCAAGGGCAAGGCGCTGGCGCTGGTGGGCGAGTCGGGGTCGGGAAAATCCACCTGTGCCCGCATGCTGGCCGGCGCTTACCAGCCGACTGGCGGCGCCATCCGCTATCGCGGCCAGGACATTGCTGGCTTCCGGGACAAGCGCATGCAGCAATATCGTGCGCAGGTGCAGATGATCTTCCAGGACCCCTTCGGGTCGCTCAATCCCACTCAGACGATCGGCTATCACCTTGAGCGGCCAATTCGCCTGCATCGCCCGGATCTGAAGGGCAAGGCAATCGAGGCCGAAATGCTGGCGCTGCTCGAAAGCGTGGGGCTGAAGCCCGCGGCCGACTATCTCAAGCGCCGGCCGCACGAACTGTCAGGCGGTCAGCGCCAGCGCGTCGCCATTGCCCGCGCACTCTCGGTGCAACCCGAAGTGTTGTTGGCCGACGAACCGACCTCCATGCTCGATGTGTCGGTGCGCCTGGGTGTTCTGAACCTGCTCGAGGACATCAAGCAGCAACGGCATCTGGCAGCGCTCTACATCACGCACGACATCGCCACGGCCCGTTACTTCGCAGAGGAGACGGCGGTGATGTATGCCGGCCACCTGGTGGAGCAGGGGCCTAGCCAGGACATTACCGACAATCCCCGCCACCCCTATACGCAGCTCCTGATCGAATCCGTTCCCAATCCCAATCGCAAGATCGAAACCGGCCGGGCACGCCGCGCCGTCGATATCCCGCTCTGGACCCGCCAAAGCCGTGGCTGCCCCTTCGTTTCGCGATGCCCGAGGGCGACCGCGATCTGCAAGGAAACCATGCCGGGACCCACCATGGTCGGGGCAGGGCATTTGGTCCGCTGCCACAATCTTTAGCCGCTCAGCCTGTGATGCGTTGGCCGGTCTGATCGAACAGCGCGGCCTTCTCCGCCGCGAAACCCACCGTCAGGCTTTGACCGACGCTGCATTCGGTGTCGCCGTCCAGTGCCACGATCAGGTTTTGCCCGCTGGCCAGCGCCATGTTGACGATAGTCTCATTGCCCAGGTGCTCGACCAGGGTGACGGTTCCGGTAAACGGGCCGGCAGGGGACGGCTTGAAATCATAGGGGCGCAAGCCGAGCGTCAGGATGTCACCGACCTTCCGGTCGCCGCCGGCGATCGGCAGCGTGATGGCGGTCATGGCGGGGCCGGCAATTCGGGTTGAGCTGGCATCGACGGCCTCGACCGCCACCTCGACGAAATTCATCTTGGGTGAGCCGATAAAGCCGGCAACGAACAGATTGGCCGGGCGGTGATAGAGCTCCAGTGGTGAACCGACCTGTTGCACCACGCCACCATTGAGCACCACGATCTTGTCGGCCAGGGTCATGGCCTCCACCTGGTCGTGGGTGACATAGATCATGGTGGCGCCCAGATCCTGATGCAGCTTGGAAATCTCCATGCGCATGTCCATGCGGAGCGAGGCATCAAGGTTGGACAGGGGCTCGTCGAAAAGGAAAACTTCGGGCTGCCGGACAATGGCACGGCCGATGGCCACGCGCTGGCGCTGCCCGCCGGAGAGCTGCGCTGGTTTTCGATCCAGCAGATGCTCCATCTGCAGGATGCGCGCGGCTTCACGAATTTTGGCGTCCCGCTCTTCCCTGGGTGTCTTTTTGAGCCTCAGGCCAAAGCCGACATTGTCGTAGACGCTCATATGCGGATAGAGCGCATAGGACTGGAACACCATGGCGACGCCGCGATCGCGCGGCTGCACACCATTGACCACGCGATCCCCGATTTTCAGCTCGCCACCGGTGATGTCCTCGAGCCCCGCGATCATACGCAACAGGGTGGATTTGCCACATCCCGATGGACCGACAAAGACCACGAACTCACCGTGCTCGATCTCCAGATCGACGCCCTTTATGACTTCGACCTTGCCATAGGTCTTGCGGATCTGGGTCAGGCTCAAACCGGCCATGATGATCTCCTTGTGCCCTAGACCTGGGCGCCGGGGGGAAGTTTGTCGAGTTCGGTATGCAGCAGGCCATCGGCATCGATGCGCACCGGGATAGGATCGGAAACCTGGCCGATGAATGAGCCATCAGCCGCGTCATGGCGAAAGCCCATGAAGACGAGGCCATTGTCGGTCTCGACAATCTTGCCGGCATAGCGGCTGCCTTGTGCACCGTCGAAGAATGCGCCGGGCGCCACCTCCCAGGGACCGAACGGGTCGTTGGCCATCAGATAGTGCGTGCCACGCACCGGTGTCTCGGGGTTGAGGCGCTTATAGGCCTCCGACCAGTGCGAACCGTCAGTGCAGAACAGCATGTACCACTTGCCGTTGGCCTCGAAGACCTGCGGCACCTCCATCTGTCCGAACATGCCGCCGGAATAGACAGGAGGCTGCAAAGTCCAGGTGTAGAGGTCCGGCGATGTGGCAAACCCGATCGTGCCTCCCGCGTTGGGCTCGGCGACGCCGGGGCGGCGCGCCACGAAATACATCACCCAGCCTTCGCCCTTGGGGTTCTTCATCACCCAGGGATCGCGAAAAGCCCGGTCATGCCAGTGGCCCGGTGTATATTCTTCGTAGTCCGGCCCGGATATATCGAGCGCCAGGCCATCGCCGACACGGGTCCAATTGTGCCCATCGGCCGAGGTCGCATGTCCCAGGCGCTGCTTCATCCCATCTTCGGCATGCTCGGTGCCGGTATAAAAGAGGTGCCAGAGGCCGGTGTCGTCGCGCAGCGTGGAGCCGGTCCAGGTCGTCCAGTCGTCCCAGGCATCCGGCGCGGCCGGCGCGAAGGTCGTGCCAAGATGGGTCCAGTTGGTGAGGTCTTTGGAGACCGCGTGGCCCTGAGTCACATGGCGATGGCGCATGTCGGGATGGGCCAGGGTGTTGTCGGCCTGCAGAAAATAGGCGTGGTAATCCTCGCCATCGCGATAGATCCAGAAGTCCCAGATCCATTTGTCTTTAAGTGCAATAACCAAGGTAGTCGCTTTCGTGTGAGTAGATATCAACCCTTGATGCCGGTGGAGGCAATCGAGGTGATGAAGGCGCGCTGGAGGAAAAGGTAGAAGGCCAGAACCGGCAGGGTGATCATGGAGAGGTAGGCCATGACTTCGCCCCAGGCGGTGTTGAGCTGGAAGAAGTATTGCAGACCCACCATGACGGGCCGGTACTGTTCGGACTGGGTCACCATCAGCGGCCACAGATACTGGTTGTACATCGCCAGGAATTTGAGGATGGCGGCGGTCGCGAAGACCGGGCCGGAAATCGGCACGATGACCATACTGTAGACCTGGAACCAGGATGCCCCGTCCAGCCGCGCTGCCTCGATCAGTTCCTTGGGCAGGTCGCGGAAGAACTGCACAAAGAGGAAGATGGTCAGTGCATCGGCCAGGAACGGCACGATCTGGACGTGATAGCTGTTGAGCCAGCCCCAGGTGAGCCCATTGCTCCCAATCCAGGGCAAGGCGTTGACCACCATCAGCATCGGCACGGCGATGGTCTCGAACGGCACGATCAGCGTGGCGATGATGATGGAAAGCACCACGCTCTTGCCGCGGAATTCGAGGAAGGCGAAGGCAAAGGCGGCCATCGAGCACAGGAACAGCGCCCCGATAACAGTGATTGCGGTCACCAGGATCGAATTGAAGACGAACAGACCCACTGGCGCGCGCCGGAAAGCGGCGAAATAATTGTTCAGCGACACATCGCCCACCGGCAGGAAGGCATTGAACGAGGACGTGTCGCGGAGCAATTGCGCGTCCGGCTTGAACGAGCTGACCACCATGAAGACGATGGGAAAGACGAAGACCAGCGCCACCAGGATCAGCAGCAGGTATTTCAGGCTCGTCTTGAGGTTCTGGTTGGGCGAAGTGACGGCGGCCATGATCAGCGCTCCCTCGTGACATATCGCTGGAACAATGAGATGGCGAGAACGATCAGGAACAGCAGCACCGATATGGCCGAGCCACCGGCAATGTTCTGCTGTTCATAACCGCGCGTCACGGCCTGGAACACCAGCGTCTGGGTGCTGTCCAGCGGCCCGCCATTGGTCATCACATCGATCTGGGCAAAGAGCGCGAAGGCCTGCATGGTGATGACGACAAGGATCAGCACTGCGGTGTTGCGCAGCCCCGGCCAGGTCACGAACCAGAATTTCTGCCAGGGCGTCGCCCCCTCGATATCGGCCGCCTCATAGAGCGTCAGGGGGATGTTTTGTAGCCCCGCGAGCCAGATCACCATGTGGAAGCCGACGGCCTGCCAGATCGACATGACGATGATGGCGAACATGGCGGTGTCGGGATTGCCCAGCCAGTCCACGGGCCGGAACTGCCCGAAACTGAGGAATTGCAGCAGGTTGTTGAGCAGCCCGCTGCGCCCGTCATAGATGAACCGCCAGAGCAGGGAGACGACCACGATCGAGACAACGACTGGCATGAAATAGACGGTGCGGAAGACATTTATGCCGCGCAGCTTCTGGTTGATCATCAGCGCCAGCAGCAGCGCGATGATCGATTGCAGCGGTGCCACCACGGCCACGAAGAAGAGGGTGTTCGTCAGTGCCTTCATGAACACCAGGTCGCGCGCCAGCACCAGGACGCGGCTTTCGCCCCAGCTCCAGCCAAACCATTCGCGCATGCCATCGAGCTGCGGATAATCGGGATTGTTGCGGGTGAAGGCGCGCACTGCCGGATAGCTCAATTCGCCGCTCTCACTGACGACCAGGCTCCCGTCCTCGGCCCGTTCAGGGTCGAGCACCAGTGTGCCGACACCCAGCAATTGCTCGAAATTGCTGGTGCCCACGAACTGGGTCGGATTGGGCGAGATCAGCCGCTGATTGGTGAAGGAAAACCAGAAGGCCAAAAGGAAAGGCACGATCAGGAACAGTGTGACCAGGGTCAGTGCCGGGCCGCTCATCAGCCAGCCGGCCAGTGAATGGGACTGCAGCGATTTGGTCTTTATCGGGGCCATGAGCAAACTGCCTTGCAACGTGCGGGGTCGACCGGTCCGGATTTCTCCGGGCCGGCCAGGGTCGGGAGGAGAACCTATTCAACCACGGCGTAATTGTTGTTGCGGCTGATATCGTCGTTGATCGCGTCGGTCGCGGCATCGAGGGCATCGACCACGTCGGCGCCATTGGCGATATCCGAGAGTGCCTTGCGGAATTCGAGTGCCTGGAACACATAGCCCGGTGTCACCGGCCGCAATGTGGCCTGGGCCTCGGACAGGCCGTAGAACACTTCGAGCGCGCCGCCGGGCTTGTAGTTCTCGGTCAGCGCTGCCGCCTCAGCAGTCGCGGGAATCAACCCGATGCCATCGGAGAAGGCCGCCAGATATTCCGGCTTCAGGGCGAATTCGATGAAGGCGCTGGCGCCGTCGGGGTGTTCGGAGGTTGCCGACACGCCGAACTGCCAGGAGGCGCCGCCAATCTTGGGGCCATTGCCGAAATCCGGAGCCGGCAGGAACAGCACGTCATCGCCTAGGGCATTGAGCGTATTCACCGCCACCCAATTGCCGTTCCACTGCAAGGCGTAGTCGCCGTCAATGAAGCCGGTTTCATGGTCGGCCATGTCCTGGCTGGTGCCCGGCACATATTCATTGGTGAACAGGCTCTGCCACCACTCGCCGAATTCCACGGCTGCATCACCGTTGAGAGCACCTTCTGCGGTCTCATAGGCAGTGCGGTCGACCATGTCGCCGCCAAAGCTCCAGAGGAACGGACCAAAGGCATAGGGATACCACTCGCCCTGATCAGCCATGCCCAGGTTCAGTGGATACTCGAATTCACCCGATGCCTTGAGTGTAGCGAGGATCTCGTCGAATTCGTCGCGGGTCCAGGGCTCTTCGAGCGTCGGCACGCGGATGTCGAACTTTTCGAGTGTCGACTTGCGGGCATACATGGCGATGGCAGCGTCCCACAGGCCGACCGAATAGATTTCGCCATTATATTCGCCGATGGCGCCGGGCAGGAAACCATCAAGGGCGCCGTCTGAAAGCTGCAGCGGCTGCATATACCCGGCCCAGGCCCAGTTCGGCATGACCGGGCCGTCGACGTCGAGGATGTCGGGCAAATTGCCGGACACGGCTGCCGCAACCACGGAGTCGTTATAGGCGGCCTGCGGGAATTCCTGCAGCGTGACAGTCCAGTCCGATTGCGAGCCGTTGAAATCGGAAATGATCGTGTTGATCAGGTCACGTTCAACAGTGCTGCCGGCGCCATGATACCACATGGTCAGCTCGGTCTGCGCCAGAGCTGCCGTGCTCATCGCAGTTGTAATGGCAAGGCTGGTTGCCAAAAGGCGTAGTGACGTCATGTTTCTTTCCTCCTTGTATTCAGTTGCGTGACATTGCCGTCACGTGTTTGGACGCTTTCGCGCCAGGCGACCGGAGCCGAAACCAGTTCGCGGTTCGGCTCGTTGGGTTTGGTGGTGCCGCTCATCAGGCGCAGCAGCTTGTCGGCTGCACGGGCGCCCATGGCGGCATAGGGCAGTTCGGCGCTGGAGAGGCCCGGATGCAGGTGCTCGGCGATCATGCGGTAGTCGTCATATCCTGCGACTGACATCTGCTGGGGGATGGCGAACCCGCGCTCGCGCAACAGCCCATAGACCCGCATGGCCATCTTGTCGTTGGCGCAGCAGATGACCGTCGGCTCAGCCTTGAGCACGCGGTCAAGGGCATCCCAGAGCAGGTCGAATTCGTGCGTGGTGCTGGGCAGGGCGCCGACCTGGACCAATTGCTCGTCCAGCGCGATCCCATTCTCCTGATGAGCGCGCCGATAGCCGGCGACGCGCAGGTCGCAGGCGACATAATGTTCAGGAAGGGTGAGATAGCCGATGCGCTGGTGGCCGCGCCGGATCAATCCCTCGACCAGGGCATGCTGGGCACCTTCGTCATCGGGCAGGACACAGGGCGTGTCCTCTGCGTCGAAGCAGTTGACGAGCACGATTGGCCGGTCGCGCAACGCTGCGGGGAGGCTGACCTCGCGATGGTATTCGGCCACATAGAGAATGCCCTCGACCCGGTGTTCGCGAAAGGTCTGGAGCAGGGGGGCAATGCGATCGGCCTGGCCCCCGCTATCGGCAATCAGCAAGGTGCGGTTGGACTGGGCAATCACGCGCTGGGCGCCCTGCACCAGGTAGATCTCGGGCAGGCCGGCGTCCTCGAACTGGTGCGTGGAACTGATGGCGCCCGTGATCATGCCGATCAGGCCCGAGCGCTGCGAACGCATCGTGCGGGCAGCGCTCGAGGGCACATAATTGAGGGCCAGCATGGCCTGCTCGACGGCCTCGCGCGTCGCCTGGTTTACCGGCGCATCGCCGTTCATCACCCGGCTCACCGTCTTGGGCGAGACGCCTGCAGCTTTGGCAACATCGTAGATCGTGGCCATTCATTCCTCCTCCGGCTGGATCGATCGCCGCACTCTACGCTGCTGCGCGTGACGGGTAACCGATCCTCCGCAATGTCCCCGGCGCTCTATGACACCGATGTCATGACATCGGTGTCATCAATGAATGAGCTCAACCCTGGAGTCAAGCGGTTTGGATCAAGACACCTTTTGGCATGGCTGGCGGACCGGCAATGCCTGCTACAATGTGGTGTAGTTCTACCTGGTCCGGCGGCCCTGAGGGCTCAATCGGCGCCCTCAATGTGCGCTTCGGAGGAGGCGCGACCATCTGCCAGCACGCCCACCGCCACGCAGATCGCCGCAAAGGTGGTGGTCACTGTCAGGATGCCGAACATGGCATTGGTCAAGCCCATGACGAAGAACCCGCCCGTCGAGGTGAACGCCAGGAGGATGGCCCACGGCCGGATGGCCGATGTGGGCGCGCGCAATACCTCGACCACCGGGGCAAGCACCATCAGGAAATAGGCCGCCAGCCCCAGAATGCCTGCGCTGGCAACCATGTCGATGATGTCGTTGTGCAAATGTGGTGGTGTGCGGAAATCAGCGTCCGCGAGCATCATGGCTACGCTGGTAAAGTCCAGCGGCCCGTGGCCCACGATCGGGGAGTCCAGGAACGCTAGCATTCCGCCCACATACATTTGCAGCCGCCGGTCAGTCGATTTATCCGTTGGTATGCCTTGAGTCAGGATCTCGGCAACATCGGACGTGATCCGGTCAATCCCCGGAATGTGGCCGCCGCCGAAGGCGAGCGCCACCGCTACGATCACGATGATTGCCGCCAGCATACCAAGCACAAGGCGGCGAGGGACAAGGCGCATGGTCGCGGCGCAGGTAGCCGCAATGAACAGCATGACCACAAAGGCTGCGACGGCCCCACGTGTCCCCGAGAGCGCTACGGCAACAACCGCCATCAGCGGACCTGCCAGGAAAAGCAGGCGCCAATGGGATTTTGCAAAGGCAACGCCGATTAGCGCCAGGAAGCCAACCATCAAGGCGACATCGGCAAAATGGATCGGGTTCGCTACGCTGAACCCGGCACGGTGCGTGTCCGTGGTCTGGATTTCATTTACGGCAATCACCGCCGCTCCCGACACGCCGCAGAGGGCGAGGATTCCCAGCAACAGGCCGAATTCCCGCGTGTCGATCCCTCTGAGCAGAGTGACGAGTGGCCAGACGGCCAATATGGGTGCAAAAAACATCAGGCCCGCCAGCCCTTCCGCTCCGGCACTGAGCCCATAGGCGAGCGCGATGAGTGCAAGACCCAGTACCGGCATCCAGACGATGGGCCGCCGCAACTGTTCTGTGGCCTCTGGCCACATGAAAGCAATGGCCGCCGCTCCAGCGATCAGAAACAGGATATTGCCGGCCTCGGGGGCAACCGGCCCCATGGCGAAGCTCGCTACCAGTGCGATGGCAGGGATGATGGTTTTTGGAAGCGGTATCATGGCTTCCAATAGCGTTGCGCTGCTCGCCCGACAAGTGCGGCATTCTTGCCAGACTCGGTGGTATTCAGGCGGCGTGAAGCCTCACTTGGACCCGGGTTTGCACATTCTTCATTGCCGGGTTCTAGATTGATGGGTAGTTTATCGAACACGGCGTGTCGGCTTTGGACGGCGTTGCGTTCTCTAATGCTGGCATAGTGTGATTATGGCAAACCGGAGCTTCCACGAAAAGAACGCGAAGGTTGCTCGCTGATGAGGTGCTGGCGCTTCCATCGGGTTATTGCACTTGCCTTGATGGTGGCCATGTCTGGGCCAGTGTACGCCCAGGGTCTGCTGCCGCAGGATTTCTTCGCCGCCCCCATCGATCCCTCCGCCCCAACCGCCGTCGAGGCCGAGGAACTGGTTTTTGATTCAGTCAACAATGTCATCACCGCGCGCGGTGATGTTGTGCTGCGCATCAGTGGCTATGTCCTGACCGGGCGTGAACTGGTCTATCGCCGCGACAACGGCGAGATGGACCTGATCGGTGATGCCACGGTGACCGATCCCGCCGGAAATGTATCGCGAAGCGACACTCTTAGCCTGACAGGTGGCTTGAGGCGGGCGGTGCTCGACAGCATGACCCTGACGGCAAATGATGGCGCCCGCATCACAGCTGATAGCTCGGAATTCGACCAGGTCCTCAATTCCATTCTGACTGATGTCCAGTATACGCCCTGCGGCGAGTGCATAAGCAGTTCCGGGCAGCGGATCGGATGGTCCATCAGCGCCGCGAAAATCACGCAGAGCGCCGAGGACAATTCGATCACCATCGAACAACCCTCTATCGCGATCCTGGGTGTTCCAGTCGCCTGGCTGCCCTATCTCTGGCTCCCTGACCTGCGTAATGAGGCTCTGGATACGATCCCGCGGCCCAGCCTCAGCTACACAAAGGAGATCGGCATCAAGGCCGAGTTGCCGCTCAGCGTCTATTCGACCAGGCATACCAGCGTGGTGCTTTCGCCTACTCTGCTGACCAGGCAGGGGTTCCTGATGGGTGCCGAATGGACGCAGCGCTTCGACCGCGGCTCCTTCAACATCAAGGCCTCCGGCCTCTATCAGTTCAATCCGGATGCGTTCAGTTTCCCCGATGCTCGGCGCCGCTGGCGCGGAGCCATCCAGACGTCCGGCGAGTTCGTGCCGGTCGAGGACTGGACCGTCGGCGCGGCCTATTCGGTCTTCACTGACAGCGCCTATTTCGGGGACTATCGGCTCGACAGGAAAAGCTCAGCGGTGAACGAGGTCTATGCCACGCACCTGACGGCCGACACCTATGTCGACGCGCGCATTCAGCAGTTCAATCTGCTCGGGGACACCACCGACCAGACTCGTGACCAGCAGGGCATTGCATTGCCCAATGTGCAGCTCTTGCGCAGTTTCTCTCTGCCTGACGGCGCCGGGCGGGTCGAGGTGGAGGGACGCTTGCTGGTCATGTCCCGCGCCGCCGACTACTCGACGACCGTCAATGGCATTCCCTATGACTATGGATATGCCGGCAACCGCGTTCACGGTATGGCGCAGGCCAGTTGGCAGAACCAGTGGATCGCCGGCGGCGCGGTCGTTACGCCCTTCCTCGGACTGCGCCTCGATGGCGCCGCCTATGACGGCAACAGCGCCTTGCCCTCTGCTCCCGCGGCACAGACGCTGCTCAGCGCCACGCCAATTGCCGCGCTCGATGTTCGTTACCCGCTCGTGGCCTACGGCGGCGGCGTGACCCAACTGATCGAGCCCATCGGCCAGATCGTTTATCGCGGAGCCTCCAGCACCGCGCCGGGCATCACCAACGAGGATTCCCAGAGCCTGTTCTTCGATGACACCAATGTCTTCAGCTACAATCGCTTCACCGGTATCGACCGCCAGGAGACCGGCCTGCGCCTCAATGTCGGCGGCCGCTACCTCGCCACCCTGGCAGATGGCAGCTATGTTGAACTGGTTGGTGGCCAGTCCTTCCAGCTGGCCGGCACCAATGCCTTCTCCGTCAAAAATCAGCAGCAGGTAGGTGTCGGCTCGGGGCTCGAAAACGCCAGCTCTTATGCTGTCCTGGGCGCTTATGGGGTCTACGCCGACACCATCAAGGCCGGCGCCAAGCTGCAGGTCGACACCAATACACCGCAGGTCACGCGCGCCGGGCTCGGTGTTGGCTATGACTACGATCGCTGGTCCGCCACTTTGAATTATGGATATTCTGCTGCAACCCCCGCCACCGGAAATATCCGCGACATGCACGAAATCGGCGCCGAGCTGGCCGTTCCCGTCGCCGAATTCTGGACCGTCAATGGAAGTGCCTATTGGGACCTGTCCGCGAATAGCTTTCTTCAGGCCGGCGGCGGCGTGACGTACAATGACAGCTATCTGGTCGTTTCGGGGCAGGTGAGCGGCACAGGACCGACGCATAGGTCGCCGAACGACCTGCGCGCGACGGTATCATTCCGGCTGCTCGCCCCGGCCGGGTTCGACATGGGCCGGTCCGCCGCGGTGCCAATCGAGAGACTGTTTCAATGAGCGGGGACGGAACGGTGAAACACCGCATCATTCGGGCCATCCTGGCCATCGGCATCATTGCCGGCACGATAGCCGGCTGCACCAGCTTTTCGCCCGTCTATGGTGACCGCACGGTCAGCAGCCTGGAATACGCCCGCTTCAACTTTGCCGCGCCCGACAGCCGGATCGAACAGATCGTGCTGGATCGCCTCAAAGTGGCCTTCCCCGGCCCGGCTCTCCCGACTGACCCGCTGCTCGATGTGCGCGTTGACACCACTGGCGGCCTCGCCAGCGCCATGTCGGATTCTTTTGATGTCGGGCGGCCCAGCAATGTGCGCATGCAGGCGACGGTGACCATTGCCAGGGATGGCAGCACCATCTTCACCGCCACGCGATTCAGCGACACATCCTATCAGGGCGGCAAGCTCAATCCGGTGGACATCGCCAACGTTGCCGGTGCCTCAGAACGCGCGGCCGAAGCTGTCGCCGAGTCCATCCGCGCCGCCATTCTCGCAGGCTATCGACCACCCCCCTCCGCCGCGCAATAGTCGGCCGGGTCTGCCCTCGCTATCTGCGAAGTCCCCGGAAGAGGGCAAGGTTCTACTTGCCTGCGACATCTCGCAGAAATTGCTCCCACTGGTCGAGGACCACTCCCAGAGCATGCGGGCCCGCATCCTGCACGCGGGAGGACAGCGCCAGCCGTCGTTCCGGGTCGGCCATCAGTTCGCGCAACGCTGTCGCGAATGGCCCCGCTCGATCTGCGCCGGCCCGCACCAGCACTCCGTTGACGCCGTGCTTGATGATCTCGTTGGTGCCGGGGCAATCGGCAAAGCCGATAGCAGGCAGTCCGTGGGCGATGGCTTCCACCGTGGCCAGCCCAAAACTCTCGTAGCGGGACGGGACGGCATAGAGCTGCGCTGCGCCATATTCCGCGCTGATATTCTGCACCGTGCCGGCCAGGGTAATGCGGCCAGCGAGGCCGAGCCGTGCGATTTCTGCTTCCAGGCTGCCGCGTTCATCACCGTCGCCCAGAATGCGGACTCGCCATCCCGGGAAGTCCGCCGCCAGCAGGGCGAATGCCCGGATCATCGTCAAGTGATCCTTCTGCTTGTGCAGCCGCCCCACGCTGACGATCAGACCTCCCTCAGGGTGGTTGCCGAGGACATCTGCCTGCAAGTCAGGATCGACAGTCACAGGATTGGGCAGCACCGCCATCTTCTTGCGGATGAGGGCAGGGTAGGCTTGCTGCATCTGAACCGAAACGGCTGTAAACCGGCGTACCAATGCGCTGGACATCAGCATGGAAAGCCAGCGTCCCGGCTGCCGGCCATAGCGTTCAGGTACATTGTGCTCACTGGCAACAAGCGGCATGCCGCTCAACGCGAGGGCCGCCGCGAGGGGAACATAGCTTGAAGGCATGAACGCCACGACCAGGTCGGGCGACGCCGCGACGATGGCCCGCCGCGCCGCAGGCAAGAGAGCCAGTTGATCCAGCTTGCCGCTTCCTCGCGCTCCGATATCGATCCGGCGGACGGACTCGTCGAGCCTGTAGAAACTCTGCGCGCTGACGGACTCAAAGGTCATCACCGCCACATCATGCCCACGCTGATGGAGGCCGTTGACCACCTCGGCAAAGACCCGCTCCGCGCCCCCGCCCAGTGTGCTCAGCGACTTGATGACAAACACCAGCTTCATGTGTCCGCCTTCAGCGCGCACTCGGACGAACGGACCGCTCGGTGTCGCTGCTCCGATATTTGCCTCAAAATCCTTCACTCCTCCATGTCGTCGATCAGCGGACCGAGTACTTCGTCTGCTTCCGCTTCGGAGGCCAAAGCAACAAGCGCGTCCCTGGTGAAATGGCGCGGATCGATGAGCAGAGGCATACCTTCATCGGTGAACACCTGGCATTCCATGTCGCAGAACAGGTCCTGCACATCGATGAAGTGCTCGGCAAGCAGCTCGGCGACGCTTTCGTTGAAGCGCGTGGTCTCAAGCGGAACGGCTTCAGTGGCAAGCCGGTCCGATTCCGCAACGGACTGCGTCATCTCGAAATACTCGAAACTGCTCGCGGCGAAATCTTTCTTTCCCACCACATAGATAGCGGCGTCCGGCGCCAATTGCGCCAGAAGCTGGACTTCCTGCTTCAGATAGCGGGCGGCCGGGCCTGTCCAGGCATAGGCAAGGACGATAACGTCTGTCCTAGCAATGCGGGTGTCTTCTTTGAAGGCCTCGATGTCGCGTCGGCAACTCGATAGTGACTTGAAGTCGGGGTGGTTCTGCACCTCCCGATCGGCATAATAGCTTGTGGCCAGTTTGATCTGGCACGCCTTGGTGCTTGGGAAGGTCCGGATCTGGCTCTTTGCGTCTGGTTCCGCCGTGAGCAGCAGATTGACGAAGTCCCCGGCTTGACTGTCGCCTACAATCAGCACCTTGGGTCTCTCGTCCGACGTGAAATCCTTGTCCATGGCGCGCAGGTTCTTCCAGGTCAGAACCCGGGACTCCTCGATGATTTCGGACTGCGACCGTCCATTGAACATGGGCTCCGGATTGAGCGCATAGGCCGCAAAAGATCCCGCAAGAAGTACGCAAAGCGCCGACGGGACGGCGAGGCGAAAGCCGCGTCGGGAAATCTGGGAGCCACGAGACCCGCGCGCGTAAAAGTGCCGCTCTACCGCATAGTGCAGCGCATAGCCCGCACCAACTGATAGCCCCAGCAAAATCACGCTGGCCATCCTGCCATCGCCCAACACGTCGCGCCCGAAGACGATAACCGGCCAATGTGCCAGATAGATCGAATAACTTGCCCTGCCGATATGGGCCGCAAGCTTCGTGCCGAGCACCGGGTTCTGGTCGCGGGCGCCCGAGAGGATCACCAGCGCTGCGGCAAGGCATGGTATCAGTGCAAGGCCGGAGGGCCATGGCGTCTCGGTTGAAATCACAAGGCTCGCGGCGACAATCACCGCCAATCCTGCCCAGCCGACACTCGGCCTTGCCCAGCCCCACCGGGACGCCGGAACAAATGTCAGCGCGGCGCCAATGGCGAATTCATAGATGCGGAAGGGCGTGAGGAAGAAGCCGGCCGAATCCATGAACAACAGGGCGGCAAACAGGCTTGTGGCAAGGGCCGCCCCGACGGCGATCCTGCCGCGGTCCGCAAACCGGTGTCCCACCACAAGCAGCAAAGGCCAGAACAGGTAGAACTGCGCCTCGACTGCCAGAGACCAGGTGTGCAGCAGCGGTTTGGACAGCGATGCCGCGTCGAAATACCCGGCCTGCAACCAGAAAAGCACATTGGATGCGAATAGGGAGGCCGCCACCGCTTCGACGGCAGTAGAGCGAATTTGCCCTTTCTCGTAGAGAAGCAGGGCCAGGGCCAGCACGACCAGAATGGTGGCCAACAGCGCGGGCAGTAGTCGCTGCGCGCGTTTGGCGGTAAACTTGACGAAGTCGAAGGTTCCCGTGGTGACGAGTTCGTTCCGGATCATCTTCGTGATGACGTAGCCGCTGATCACGAAGAAGATGTCGACTCCAATGAAGCCGCCGGGAATGACGCGGTGATCAATGTGATAGATGAGCACGAGCGCTACCGACAAGGCCCGCAGGCCATCGATGTCCGCTCGATATTTTTCGCGTGTCTCAGTCATCCCGATGCCCTGCAGCCACTACCAGATCGACACGATTTTTGGCGCGGTGACAACTCGTCCATGGCAGGAACGATGCTGCAGCAAGGAAATTGCACGGTCCCCATCTGATCCATGTCTTGAGCTCAACGCTTGACCGCTTCGGTCAGGACGGCCTCCCATCGATCGAAGCAATGCTCGGGGCTGTAGCGCCGCATCGATTCGATCGCATGCTGTCCTTGCGCTGCCCGGCCCTGCGGGTCATCCATCAGAATGCTCAAAGCCGCGGCCAGTGCCTTCGCGTCGTTCATGCCGGGTGCTAGCACACCAGATTTCTTGTCCGAGATCAGGTCCGGTACGCCCGAGCAATTCTCAAATCCGACCGAGGGCAGGCCATGCGCCAACGCCTCGGCCAGCGCGTTCGGAAACCCTTCCCAGCGCGAGGGCAAGCAGAACAATTGCGCCGTGGTATATTGGGTCGCAACATCCTGCGTGGCGCCGGGCAGGGAGACTCGTCCCTGCAAGGCCGGGGTCGCTGTGATCATCGCCTCCAGCTTGGCCCGGTCCTCCCCCTCGCCCACGATGCGCAGGTCCCACAGGGGAAAGCGTTCCGCAACTTCTACGAAGGCGTTGATCAGTACGTCGTAGTTCTTCTGGTAGCTCAACCGGCCCACCGACAACAGCGTATAGCGTCCGTTGGCGCCAGGCGCATCTGGTTCGGCATGGCGCCTGGCCACGGTCACCGGATTGGGCGTTTCGACAATTTTGTGCTGCAAGTAGGCTGGATAGCCTGCGCGATAGCGGTCGAACTGCACCGTGATTGTCTTGGCAAAGCGAAACGAGAACAGTTCGATCTGCCGTTTGCGCTCGGTCCCGGCATACTCATAGAGCGACGGCGCCGTCCGTTCTGCCGCCACCACCGGGATGCCATAGCCCAAGGTGTAGAAAGCCATGGGGCGAAAAGCGCCGCCCTGAAACCCCACGATGACGTCCGGCGCAAACGCCTTGATGATCCTGCGGACCTTCGGTGCCCTTTGCAGCCGCAGGCCCAGGCCCGCCCGTTTGGCCGGGCTGCCGAGGTCGAGCTTGAACCACTGAACCCGCGGATCGAGTGGGTAAAAGGCCTCTGCGTCCGCATGATCCCAGCTAAACAGAGCCACCTCGTGCCCGCGTCGGGTCATCTCATTCATGATCGCTATGATCATGCGCTCGACCCCGCCGGCCATGTTATCCATGGCGCGCGCTGCAAACATCATGCGCATGTCAGGCCCCCGTCTTCATGCGCCGCTCATGGGCGAGCCGCTTTGGGCCTGTGGCAAGGATATGTTCTGTCGCCAGCACCGGATTGACCGCAAAGATCCGCGCGAATTGCAGCGCAAAGCGCAGGTAGTCGCGCTTGAAATGATGATAGCGCAGCACCGGCCAGTTGCGGGCATAGTGGTATCGCCCGATTGAGCGCAGATAGCCCGCATGCTTGTCGGCGATGGCCACTTCTGCGTCGCGGTTCTTTTCGTAGGATTTATCTGCCCCGGTGGTGGCATGCTGCACGAACAGCTTATCCCTTGTGCCGATGAACCATCCATCCGCCAGCGCGAGCCTGATGGCTAGGTCTATATCCTCCACCCGCCGCAACTTGGCGTCGAACCCCCCGATCTGCCGCAGCAGGTCCGTGCGGGCCATCAACGCACAGGTTGGTGTGCCGCTATTGTACTGCCAGCCCGGCAGCTTCCGGTGAAACAGCAGGTAATCGGCCAGTGCGGGACCATGCGGGCGGATTTCGTCCGCACCGATTGCTGGCAGCGGCTTGCGGTATCCATTGGGGTATAGCCGTTCCCCGCCCGCATAACAGGCGACCGGCACGCCGGGCCGCTCCGCCTCGAAGGCCAGGATAGCCGCCACCTGTGCCGCAACGCGGCCTGGCAGGCTCTCGTCATCATCGTCGAAAAAAGCAATGAAGGCGCCGGCCGCCTGGGCAATGATGGCATTGCGCGCCGCCGCCGGACCGCCATTGCGGTCCAACGCGATCAACCGCGCCCGCGGTTCGCTGGCGATGATCTCGGCCACCACGTTGGCCGAACCGTCTGTGGACGCATCATCGGCAATCAGCACCTCTATGGACGGCCAGTCCTGCGCCAAGGCGCTGGCAATTGCCCGCCCGATCGTGGCCCGCGCATTGTAGCAGGTGATGCCGATGGTGACCCTGTCGATCTGGCTCATGAATTTTTGCCGGCGCGGTGAAATCGGGCAAAGGCCCGGTTGCCTTCGAGGTTCGGTAAGGCAAGTGACAACCTTTGCCAAGTCAGAAGCGGATGCGTCAATGCCGCCCGGGCCATCCGGGCCGCGAAACGACCCCTATGTCCAGCGAGGAACTCATGCTTGGCCAATAACCAGTCCCGGCAGAATTGATAGTGCCCTGTGCTGTCAAATACGTCGCGGTGCTTGTCGATCAGCATAAGCTTGTAGGCGAGCTCGCTCTTCAGTGACTTGTCGGAGCGGCGCGTCAAGGTCTGCGTTACCAGGGGCGCGTCGATCCCCACGAAATGTCCGCCAGCCAGCGCCAGGCGGACACAGAATTCGGTGTCCTCGCTGCGCCGGAATCCGGGATCGAAGCCGCCCAGCGCCCGATAGGTCTCGACCCGTGCCATCTGCGAGCATGTCGCGATCGAGCCGTACCCGTCCTCGAGCCGGTCGCCAGCCAGAATCCGCCGCGCCACCGCCCGTCCATGCGGCGCCACCCGATCGAGACGCGTGCCCATCGTGGTCTCCATGCGCTTTCCACCGTCCAGCATGCGCTGGAGGCGGGCGGTATGGCAAATGACCATGCCGCCCGCTGCGAAACCGGCTTCATAGTCCGTGATCCGCGCGAACTGCCGCCGCACCCTCTCCGGGGCGCTTACGTCGTCATCGTCGAAAAAGGCGACGAACGCGCCCTTCGCTTCCGCAACGATCCGGCTGCGCGCCGCCGCGACACCTTGGTTGGTGTCCTGCCGAAGGACCCTTATCTCCGGATGTGCCGCCGCCAGCGCCGTTAGAGCCGTGACCGTCCCGTCCGTCGAAGCGTCATCCACAACGACGATCTCGATGGGCCGCCAATCCTGCGCCAATGCACTGGCCACCGCCCGGCTGATTGAATCCGCCGCATTGAAGGCAGTAATGCCGATCGTGACGAGGGGGGTCATACCATCCCGCCGGACCGCCGCTTCAGATAAGACGGGATCAATTGCGGCGCGAGTACATAGCCCAGTGCCCGGTAGAACTGGCTCTTGAGCTTCTGCTTCTTGTTTCCCCAGAAATTCGAGCGGGCGAACATCTTGGAAGCCAGATAGAGGCCTCTGCTGTCGAGATACCCCCGATGCTTGTCCCGCAGCATCAGGGCAAAGTGCAGCGGTCTGGTGCCGGACTTGTCGGCGCTCTGCGTCTTGTACTGTGTGATGAGTGGCCGGTTGACGGCGATGAAATGCGCGCCCATCTGAGCGCCACGGATGGCCATGTCCCATTCCGCGCAGCGCCTGAAATCGGGATCGAAGGCCCCGATTGCGGCAAAGGTGGATTTGCGCGCCATCAGCGTGCAGCTGCCGAACATACCCCACATGCGGTCCGGTGACGCCCCAATCCCAAGGATGTAGTCTGCGACCTCGGGTCCATGAGGTTCCGGAGCTGTACGGCCAATGGCCCAGGCCGTGTGATCTGCCTCTTTCTGCCCGTTCTTGACCACTGCCCTGTTCGAGTAACAAAGAACGAGCTGCGCTTTCGTCTGTGCCTCATAGGCCGTGATCCGTTCGACCTGGGCCTTCACCCGATCCGGCACATTGTCGTCGTCATCATCGAAAATCGCGACGAACTCGCCCGATGCACGCTCGAGGATGGTATTGAGCGCCGACGGATAACCCTTGTTCACCTCGTGACGAACGATCTTGAGGCGCGGCTCTCGACCGGCCAGTTCCGACAATATCTCCCAGGAACTGTCGGTCGAGCAATCGTCCACGGCCACCACTTCCAGTTCAGGCCATTCCTGCGCCAGGGCGCTCTCCACCGCCCGCGCAATGGTGTCGCTGGCATTGTGGCAGGTCAGGCCGATGGTAACGGTGGGATGTTTCATTTCTGCCTTGGCGGTCTAGCGATAGGCAAACCAGCGCCGCACACGCTTGGTCTGGTGGAGCAGGGCGTGCAGCGGCTTCATTCGCGTCCGGGCGAATGTAAGAAAACCATATCGTATTCTTTGCCACCGGTATCGGGGCTTCCGGAATTCTGCTCTGAAAGCCTTCTCGGCTGTGTCGATTTCTGCTTCGGTCAACGCTGGCAGGTTTTTCTCGAAATAGCTTCCTGCAGCTGGGAAGGGCTTCCCGTCCATGAAGTCGCGCGCCACCGATTCATTGTCGAGACGAACCACATCTTGCACGGCGTCCGCTATGTCGTCCGGCAGGCGATAGGTCGAGGAATGCTTGCTGCTGCGCGACAAGGTGCGCAGACAATAGATGATTGCCCGTTCCTCTGCCTTGCTTCTGGGGGTCATGTTCAGCCGGCGCTTGACCTCGATATACTCGCGCGTCAGCGTCGCATTGGCCTCCACGACAGTCTGGTCGCTTCTTGCCGGCACCGCCAGGCCCACCCTGAGGAAGAACTCCGAAATGGAGTTGCCTTCGGACAGTTGGCTCCTGACATAGGGGATGACATGAAATTTCGAGGGCACCAGGATTTCGTTCCAGGCGCGCAGTCGATCGCCGTAATTGAGAAGCGGCGAGGCCATCTCGAACTGCTTGCGGTCGTCATTCACTTCACTGCCGCGACCCGCAAGGATGCCATGCGTGATGTTCTGCGCGATCACTGAGGATAGCCAATCGACCTGCGGACGCAGGAACACGATGATTTCGATCTCATGTCCTGCTAGCAGTTGCTTCAGACGGGCCAGCTTCTGCCGATATCTGAGCTCATATTCTGCCTGGCTCGCAGCTGCCCAGATTCGTGGCTCCCCTCCGAAGAAGTGTTCGCCACTCAGGATCATGGTG
>CBFGTF010000006.1:0-56686 GCA_965651655.1 uncultured Devosia sp. | reverse complement strand
CGCCGCCTGTCCATTTCTTCCCATTCCCGGTCGCCCGGCGCCATCACCCTGCCGCCTTGCCGAACCGGCGAACCGCGCAGGCTGGTGAGATAGCTGCTGATCGCCGCCCCGAACACCGCCCGTCCGGCGAACTTGTCGGGGTCGATGACCAAGACGAAATGGCCCATATTCCGGGGCGTGGAAATATCGTCGCCCCCATACATGGGGATGAAATCGGGGTCGAGCGTCGTCCCGGTCAGCAGCGCCGAGAACAGTGTCGCCACCCCCGCCAGCGCCGCGCCCTTATAGCCATAATCCGTACCGCCAAGCGGCAGCAGCATATCGGCTGCATGCGGATCGGTGGTCATCTGCCCGTCCGGCGTGGCCGCCACGCCCGCTGGCAATTCCTTGTCGAGCGAGCGATGCAGCAGCACCCTGTTGAGCGGGATGGAGCTGGTCGCCATGTCCAGCAACCAGGGTCGGCTGCCGGGCACCGGGGCCGCAAAGGCCAGCGGATTGGTGCCATGGAATTTCTGCGCCCCGTCGAACAGCGCCACCATGGAATCGGTATTGGTGGTGGCAAAGGTCACGAAGCCCTGTTCGGCCCCGGCCAGCGCATAGGCGCCCGCGGCCCCCAGATGCGAGGAGCGCTTGATGCCAACGGCACCGACCCCGGCCTCGCGCGCCAGTTCCATGCCAACTTCGACCGCTCTATAGGCCGCGTAATGCCCAAGCCCGTCATCTCCGTCGATCATGGCGCTGCCTGCACCGCGCGTTTCGACGCCCAATTGCGGGTTCTTGTTCAGCCGCCCGCCGCCCAGCATGGCGCAATAATGCCCGGTCAGACGCACGCCATGGCTGTCCACGCCCACCAGCGAGGCATGCAGCATGGCCCGCACGGCTGCATCGCGCGACGCAGCGCTCGCACCTGCTTCCGACAGACGCGCTTCGACGCGCGCCCGCACCAGCCCCTCGTTAAATCTGCGAGCTTCACTATCCACGCTGCAACGCCTTCAAACCCATCAACCTGAGCACACCATGAAGTCGATGGCGGGGCCATGTCCACCTCCATGTCCCCAATGCATGGCCCCATCCGCAACTTTGTGCTGGCACTCGCCGGACACCGGTTTATGCTGGGCCGACCCCCGTTGAGACTGCCCCATGCCGAACGCCCCCGATCCGATTACCCGCAATCTCTGGCACGTCGTCGCCGCCACCGACGAATTGCCCATCGGCCTTGTCGAAACCACCATGCTGCTCGATACGCGCCTGGCCCTGACGCGCGGCAGCGATGGTGAGCCCGTGGTCTGGCTGCGCAGCGACGAGGTTGACGGCGATGACATCGACGCCGAGACCGTTCTCGACCGCCTGCCCGTCAAGACCGCCTATGGCTATACCTGGACCTGCCTCGGCACGCCCTCAGACGACCTCTTCCCCATTCCCGAATTTGCCGAGCCGGACCGCGTCAATATGAGCTGCGGCTCCATCGGCATCCACGTCTCGGCGCCCCGCGCCGTCGAGAACTTCCTCGACATGGGCCACTTCCCCTATGTCCACACCGACATCCTCGGCTCCGAGCCCCATACCGAGGTCAAGGAATACGACGTCGAGGTCTCCGAGGAACGCGACGAGGTGCTGGCCACCAAATGCCGTTTCATGCAGCCGCGCGCCGCCAAGTCCGCGACCCAGGCCATGGAGGTGGAATATGTCTATCGCGTGCCCCACCCCTTCTGCTCGGTGCTCTACAAGTCCTGCCCCGAGGACGAGTCTCGCCGCGACGTCATCGGCATTTTCCTCCAGCCGGTCTCCGAGGAACGCTGCCGCGCCCATCTCCTGCAATCGATGATCGATTCGACCTCGACCCTGACCGAACTGCGGCGCTTTCAGCAGACCATTTTCGGCCAGGACAAACCTATCCTCGAGAATCAGTATCCCAAGAAGCTCCCCCTCGATCCACGCGCCGAAACCCCGATCCGCGCTGACAAGTCCGCCATCGCCTATCGGAGATGGTTGAGCCAAAAGGGGATAACTTATGGGGTGATTCCCCAGGCGACGTAGGAATATGAGGAGCCCTCGGCTCCATCGCCTCCCTCCCCCTTCGCGGGCTACGAGTTGGCGCGCAGCGCAAATCTCTCCGGTGGAGAGATTTGAAACGGGGAGGCCATGAGAGCTATGCTCGAATGGCAAGTAGCGACGCTAGGCCCGCAGGGCCGTAGCATAGCTGGGTGGGGGGTTGGCGAGCACTGTGCTCGTGTCACACCCCACCCTAACCCTCCCCGTCAAGGGGAGGGAACAGATCGAGTCCCGTACGCCAGGACTATGACTTGACCGATGACTTTGATCGTGGCGCGATCAAACCTCGGATGAAATCAATGCCCCTCAGCCTCTCCGACCCCAACTGGTACCCCATCGCCTCAAGCGAGGACCTGCCCTTCCGCCATGTCTATCAGGGCCAGCTCCTTGGCCGCGAACTGGCCGTCTGGCGCGCCGATGATGGCAATGTGAATGTCTGGGAAAACCGGTGCCTGCATCGCGGCGTGCGCCTGTCCATCGGCATCAACGAGGGCCAGGAGCTCAAGTGCCAGTACCATGGCTGGCGCTACGCCAATCAGTCCGCCGGCTGCACCTATATCCCGGCCCACCCCGCCGATGCCCCCGCCCGCCGCATCGAGAACCGCAAATATCCGGTCAGGGAAGCGTTCGGTCTCATCTGGTCCGCTGCCAATGACGAGACACCCTTCGCGCCCTTTCCCGGCGCCGATGCTCACGACTGGTTCGCGCTCCGCCCCATGCCCGTCAATGCGACCCCTGATGACGTTGTCGCCGGTCTCACCGGCCTTGCGCCCGACGATCAGCCCGCCGACCTGCTCCCTGGCCTGGCCGTCCGCCTGGGCACGGCCCTCTTTTTCGTCCAGCCCGTCGATGCGGGCCGTGCCGTCATTCGCGGTCTTCTACCCGAGCGTCCCGCCGACGACATCGCCACGCTGCGGCACTACAACGAAATGCTGACCAAGCTGCGCGACCGCCTTGAGCGCTCCGCTGCCCGCAAGCCCGCGCCGGAGCCGCTGCAGCCGACTTATGAAAAGGTCTCGGCAGATCTCTCCACCATGCCCGACATTGCCATCCCGCGCGGCAACACGCTCAAAGTCGTGGTCAAGCGCAAATGGCAGAGCGCCGATGGCGTCATCGGCTTCGAACTGGCCGACCGCGACGGAAGACACCTGCCCACCTTCCAGCCCGGCGCCCATATCGACGTTCACCTGCCCAATGGCCTGGTCCGCCAATATTCGATCACCAATGGCCCCGGCGATCTCTCCAGCTATGTCATCGGCGTCAAGCAGGAGAATGCCTCCAAGGGCGGTTCCAAGGTGCTGGTCGAGACGGTGCGCGAAGGCGACGTGCTGGCCATCTCCGAGCCGCGCAACAATTTCCCGCTTCGTCGCGACGCCACCCGCACCGTTCTGATCGCTGGTGGCATCGGCATCACCCCGCTCCTGTCCATGGCCCGGTTCCTCGACAAATCGAGCCTGCCCTACGAGCTGCACTATTTCACCCGCACCGGCGAAAGCGTCGCCTTCCGCAGTGAACTGGCGGTGCTTCACGGCAAGGTCGAGACCCATACCGGCCTTGCACGCGACGCCATCAAGTCGAGGGTCGCCGAGATTCTCGGCCCCCATGCATTCGCCAACCACGTCTATATCTGCGGCCCCGGCGCCATGCTCGAAATGATCTCCGAAACCGCCGCCGCCCTTGGCTGGCCCGACGAGGCCATCCACTTCGAATATTTCCAGAACGACAAGGTCATCGATAGCTCCAGCGCCTTTGACGTGGAATTGGCCCGCTCGGCCATGACACTCCATGTCCCCGCCGGAAAGACCATCCTCGAGACCATGCGCGATGCCGGTCTCACTGTCCCCTCATCCTGCGAACAGGGCGCCTGCGGCACTTGCCTCACCGCCGTCATCGAGGGAGAGGTCGATCACCAGGACGTCTATCTCAACAAGACCGAGAAGGCCTCGAACACCTGCATGATGACCTGTGTCAGCCGGGCAAAGTCGGCGCGCCTCGTGCTGGATATCTGAACTTGAATAAGGAAGCTGCGGAAAGCGCCTCCCTCCCCCTTGAGGGGAGGGACCGAGGGTGGGGGTTCAGGCCCCGCAACACTTTCCTGGTACCACCGAGGCGCCCGAACCCCCACCCTAACCCTCCCCTCAAGGGGGAGGGGACTGATCGAGCCAGGCCCTGACCCATGACCATTACCCTTTACGACTTCGAACTCTCCGGCAATTGCTACAAGCTGCGCCTGCTGATGGGCATTCTCGGCCTTCACTACGATATCATTCCGGTCGATTTCTTCCCCGGCCGCGAGCACAAGGCCGACTGGTTCCTGCGTCTCAATCCCTTCGGCCAACTCCCCGTCCTCAAGGACGATGACCTGACCCTTTCCGATTCAGGCGCCATCCTCGCCTATCTCGCGAGAAAGTATGACACTTCGGGTCTCTGGTTCCCCGACGACCCGGCGATCACGGCCCAGATCCTGCGCTGGCATGCCGTGGCCGACGACATCACCTCGACCTCGTCGGCCGCCCGCCTGGCGCTGGGCTACGACTATGATTTCGACATCGAGAAGTGCCAGGTGGGCGCCCATCGCATCTTCCGGCTGATGGACGAACATCTCTGGTTCGGCGAAAAGGAAGGGCGCGACTGGCTCTGCGCCCCGGCCCATCCGACCACCGCAGACATAGCCTGCTTCCCCTATGTCATGCTGAGCGAGGAAGGTGGCATTTCCCGCCAGGACTATCCCGCCCTTCGCCGCTGGACCGACCGCGTCCGCCGCATCCCCGGCTTCACCGTCATGTCCGGAATTTTCCCGGCCGGTCCGGCAAAGACGGACTAGATCGTCGGAGCACTCTTCCCTCCCCGACGGGGGAAGGTGGCCCGCAGGGCCGGATGAGGGGTTCAACATAGAGGTAGAGCCGAAGGGCCTCCACCTCACCCAGCCCTCTCCCCGAGGGAGAAGGGACGACGCGGCCTCAATCAATCCCTCACGCCGCCTTCGTGCGGATGGCAACATCCCGCCCGCAAAACCAGGTTGCGGTAAACAGGGCACCGACACACAGCACGTGCAGCACGATGGCCAGCAGTACATCGGGCTCCTGCGGCACCACGCCCTCGCGCACCAGCACCTGCAGTGGACCCTCCGTGCTGGCCATGCCCAGCCCGGCCACGGCTGCCATCAGCAGGGCGAAGGGAATGCCCAGGCTCCCGATCAGCGATGAGCGATACCACGCAATAGCCAGGAACAGCCCGCCGGCTCCATAGAGCGCGAAGGTCAGCCAGCCATGGAGGAAAACCATATGCACTTCGAGCGGCGCCTCGTAGAGGCGCGCTTCATCCACGGCCTGCGGCCAGCCGGCCAGGTTGTAGATCAGCGCTTCGGGCAGGAAAGTGAAGGCACAGAGCGCCGCGACAATGCCGGAGAACAGGACCACGAAGACAAAGGCCGACTTGAGGAAGCCGCGCCGGCTCTGTCCGTGGGTGACATGCAACTCGAACACCGACCAGCCCACATAGCAGCCTATGGCCAGCACATACCACTGCACGATGGCCTGGCCGAACACCCAGCCGCTCACCTCGATGGGCCGGAAGAAGGACACGACGACCGGGATGATGAGCATGAGCAGCGAAAAACCCGCCCACAGCATCGTGCCGAAAAGACCCTGTTCAACCAGAAGGCGTCGCGGAAAGACGGCATAGCCGGCTGGAATACGTTGCGAAGCGGCGCTCATGATCTGTCTCCTTCGGCGGTCAGGTGAACGAAAATGTCCTGGATCGGCAGGCCACCCAGCTCCAGGCCCTCGGCGCCGGCGCGCTCGGCCACCTGGCTCATATCGCCAAAGACGGCCACCGAACGGGTTGGCCCCAGGTCGCGCGCCGACAGCACCCGCAGGCCCTCTGTGGCGCGATCGACAGCCTCGCGCGGCCCCACCAGTGTCGCCCCGCGCCCCTGCAGTGTTTCGGCATCCTCGCGCAGCACCAGTCTGCCCGCGTCGATGATGATGATGTCGGAAAACAACCGCGCCACTTCTTCGATGAGGTGGGTCGAGAGCACGATCAGGCGTGGATTGTCCATGTAGTCGGCCAGGAGCGCCTCGTAGAAGGCGTAGCGCGTCGGTGCATCCATACCGAGATACGCCTCGTCGAAAATGGTGAGCGGCGCCTGGCTGGCGAGCCCCAGCGTCGAGGCGAGGGCCGAACGCTGGCCACGCGAGAGGGCACCGACCTTTTTCTTGCGATCGAGCCGGAAGGTGTCGAGCAGCCGGGCGGCGACCGCCTCGGACCAGTTCGCCCGCATGTCGGCTGCGAATTCGAGCGCATAGCCGACCGTCTCGGTGCCATCGACAATGTCGCCGCTCTCGCGGATCAGGCAAATCTGGCTGGTCACCGCTTCATTGTCGAACACCGGCTGCCCATCGACCAGCACCTGGCCGCCGTCTGGCCGGCGCAGCCCGGCAACCGCCGACAGCAGCGTCGTCTTGCCCGAGCCATTGCGCCCCAGCAGTCCGCAAATGCCGGCGCCTTCGAGCCGCAACGAAAGACCGTCCACGGCGATGACATCGCCGAAGCGCATGGTCAGATTCTGGATATCGAGCGAAAGGCTCATGACGGGTCCTTCTTGTTCTGCTTGCTCTGGCCGGCGGCACGCACCTGGTCGGCCACCTGGTTGAGCGGAATGCCCAGCGCCTGGGCCTCGGCAATGAGCGGCGCTACATGCTCGGCAAAGAACCGCTCCCGCCGCTCTGTCAGCAGCTTTTCCCGCGCCTCAGGGCCCACGAACATGCCGACGCCGCGACGCTTGTAGAGCAGTCCTTCGTCGATCAGCTCCTGGAAGGCCTTGGCCGCCGTGGCCGGATTGATGCCGTAAAACGCTGCATACTGATTGGTGGACATGACCTGTTGATCGGCGCCCAGCGTGCCGGTCACGATATCGGCGCGGATGCGATCTCCAATCTGCCGGTATATCGGTGTGTCGGCGCTGAACACGATTGCCTCATTGGTTCATTACTTCACTAATGAACCATATAAGCGGTGGCGATGCCTCGTCAAGGGGCCGGGCAAAACCTGTGCCCCCGGCTGGAACTTGGGCGCCATCCGGGCTATTGGCAGGAAGAACGCGAGGAGCAAATCCCATGATTATCGAGCCAAAGATCCGCGGCTTCATCTGCACCACCGCCCATCCCACTGGTTGCGCCACCAATGTGCAGCGCCAGATCGATCATGTCGTGATCAAGGGGCCGATTGCTTCGGATCGGAAGCGCGTGCTGGTTCTGGGCTGTTCGACCGGATACGGCCTTGCCTCGCGCATCGTCACCACCTTTGGCTCGGGCGCCGATACGGTTGGCGTCTCCTTCGAGCGCGAGCCGGGCGAGACCAAGCCGGCCTCCGCTGGCTGGTACAATAACCGCGCCTTTGAAAACCGCGCCCGCGCCGCCGGCAGCAAGGCCATCACCATCGAAGGGGATGCCTTCTCCGATGCGGTCAAGGCCGAGACCATCGAGGCCATCAAGGCCAATCTCGGACAGGTTGATCTCGTGGTCTATTCGCTGGCCTCGCCGGTCCGCACCGATCCCAAGGACGGCGTCACCTATCGCTCTTCCATCAAGCCCTATGGATCGCAGGTAACCTCCAAGACCCTCAATACGGGCACCGGCGAAGTCTCCGAAGTCACCGTCGAACCGGCCACCGAGGAAGAAGCCGCTGCCACCGTCAAGGTCATGGGCGGCGAGGATTGGGAACTCTGGATCGCGGCCCTCTCCGAAGCCGGTGTCCTCGCCGATGGCTTTACCTCGCTCAACTACACATACCTGGGCAGTGAGCTGACCTGGCCGATCTACCACAAGGGCACGCTGGGCAAGGCCAAGGGCGATCTCGACCGCGCCGCCGCTGCCCTCCGCGCCACCCATGGCGACCAGGCCGCCCATGTCGTGGCCCTCAAGGCCGTGGTCACCCAGGCCAGTTCCGCCATTCCGGTCGTGCCGCTCTATGGCACGCTGCTCATCAAGGTCGAGGACGAAATGGGCCTGGGCGAAGGACCGATCCAGCAGATCGACCGCCTGTTCCGCACCAAGCTCACCAAGCTCCAGCTCGACGACGAAAACCGCATCCGTGTCGATGATTGGGAATTGTCCGAACCCATGCAGTCCGAACTCAAAAGGCGCTGGGCCGAGCTGACCACCGAAACCCTGCCCGCCCTCGCCGATCTGCCCAAATATCGCGAGGAATTCCTCAAGCTCTTCGGCTTCGCGGTCGGCGGCGTCGACTATTCCAAGGATGTCGACCCGCGCGTGGTGGACTAGGTGCGGCGGCCACAGTCCCGGATACATCCCAAATCACAGTGCTGCCCTCGGACTTGATCCGAGGGCCTGTCCCGGCGCCCAGATGATCAGTTCGTTCGGCGTGGAGCGTGGCCCGCGGGTCATGCCCGAGGGCGGAGCCGCGCAGAGCCACGGTGTCAGTGTTCATGGTCTCCCTCCCCCTTGTGGGGAGAGTAGCGAAGCTGGACGCCTCGCGTCCTAGCGCAGCTCGGGTGGGGGTGTTTCAAGACCGCCTTCACCCCCGATAGTCGTGCTCTCCGCCCTGCCAGTCGCGCACGGTAAAACACCCGTCCCCGCCGGAAATCGACGCCGCGCCGATGTCCGCCTTGCCATAGCCGCCGGGAATATCGAGCACATAGACCGGCTGGCAAAGCCCGGAAATCCGCCCGCGCAGCGCACTGACCAGCGCCTGCCCTTCGGCAATGCTCACCCGGAAGTGCCCCGTGCCCGGTGCCAGGTCCGGGTGATGCAGGTAATAGGGCCGGATACGGTTCTCGACAAAGCCGCGCATGAGGCTGGCCAGTGTCTCGACATCGTCATTGACGCCCTTGAGCAGCACGCTCTGGCTGATCAGCGCCACCCCGCCCGCGATCATCCGGTCGAACCCGGCCCGCGCCGCGTCGGTCAGTTCACGCGGGTGATTGGCGTGGACCGCAAGATAGGTGGTCTTGCCGCTGGCTTTGAGCGCCCCAACCATGGCCTCATCGATCCGCTCGGGCTCCACCACCGGCACCCGCGTATGGAACCGCACGACTTTGACATGCTCGATCCCTGCCAGTCTTTCCATGATCTCGCGCAGCCGCCGCGGCGACAGCACCAGCGGATCGCCGCCGGTGAGGATCACTTCCCAGATTTCTGAGTGATCCGCGATATAGCCGATAGCCGCGTCGAGCTGCACCGGCGTCAGCGTCCCCAGCCCCTGCGGCCCCACCATTTCCCGCCGGAAGCAGAACCGGCAATAGACCGGGCAGACATGCACGGCCTTGAGCAGTACCCGGTCCGGATAGCGATGTACGATCCCCTGGACCGGCGAATGTGCAAGATCGCCAATCGGGTCGGCCCGCTCATCCGGAGTGGTCACCAACTCATCAAGCGTCGGCACGAACTGGCGCGCGACGGGATCATTTGGATCGCTGGGGTCAATCAGCGCCAGCATGGCCGGCGTGATGCCGATGGCGTACTTTTCGGCAACGGCTTCGAGGTTGCCGGCCTCGGTCACAACCCCGGAAGCAACCAGCGCATCGACCGTCTTGATGGATCGCGACCCCTCATCCGCCCTTCGGGCACCTTCTCCCTCAAGGGGAGAAGGGAAATCCGGTGGCTGGTCGGACACGGAGCTCCCCCTCTCCCCTTGAGGGAGAGGGTGGATCGGCCGCAGGCCGAGACGGGTGAGGGGTTTCTTCGCCACTCCGCTCATTCCGCCACCGGTGCCCAGAGCACCGCCTCGATCCGCTGCGCCCCGGTCGCCAGCATGACCAGCCGGTCGAATCCCAGCGCCACCCCGCTCGCTTCGGGCATCAGCTCCAGTGCCGCAAGAAAATCCCGATCCACCGGATAGCGCTCGCCGTAGATCCGCGCCTTCTCGTCCATCTCCGCCTCGAAACGCATGCGCTGCTCAGCCGCATCGGTCAATTCGCCAAACCCATTGGCCAGTTCCACGCCGCACGCATAGACCTCGAACCGCTCCGACACCCTCCGGTCTTCCGGCACCCGTCGCGCCAAAGCCGCTTCGCAGGCCGGATAACGGTCCAGCACCGTGACCCGCCCATTGCCCAGTTGCGGTTCGACCTTGTCCACCAGCACCTGGGTGAAGAGATAACTCCAGTTCCGATCCTCCGGCACCGACATGCCGACCCGGGTCATCTCCGCCGCCAGCGCCGCGCCATCCGGCACGCCGTCCGCATCCATCGTGGCCAGCAGGTCGATCCCCGCATGGGTCATGAACGCTTCCGCGACACTGATCCGTTCGGCCACGGCGCGGGGATTGCAGACGCGCCCGCGAAATTCGAACTGCCCGATCCCCGTCACCTCGGCGGCAAGTTGGATGATGGCCAGTGTGTCGGCGATGATCGCCTCATAGGGTTCGCCCGCCCGATACCATTCGAGCATCGTGAATTCGGGATGGTGCAACGCGCTGCGCTCCCGGTTGCGCCAGACATGTTGCAGGCTCGCAATCCGGGCTTCTCCTGCGGCCAGCAGCTTCTTCATGGTGAATTCGGGCGAAGTGTGCAGATACATCGCCTGTCCCACGCCATCATTGCCGATCATCGTCGTGCTGAAGGCGTGCAGATGCGTCTCGTTGCCCGGGGAGCGCTGCAATCCCGGCGGATCGACCACCAGAAAGTCACGCTCCGCCAGCCAGAGGCGCACTGCGGCGTCGATCCGGGCACGCGCCAGCAGCGCCGGACGCCGATCCCGGTGGCGGTCGGGATGCCACCAGGGCGAGGCAGTCGATGTGTCAGCGGCGCTCATTATCGGGTTTCTTGCCGTCCGGTCTGGCGAAAGGGCGCGGAATATTGTATCGGGCGCACCACTGTCGAATTCCGGCGCCCGGACGGCCCTGCCTCTAGACCGCGCCAGCCAAACGAACAAGGAAGAAATATGGTCAAGGTCATCGCCTCGTCCCTGCGCAAAGGCAATGTCGTCGAGCAGGACAATGCCCTGCACGTCATCCTCACCGCCGAGAACGTCCACCCCGGCAAGGGCAATTCGGTGACCAACGTCACCATGCGCCGCATTTCCGATGGCGTGAAGGTCATCGGCCGCTGGCGCACCGTGGAAATGGTCGAGAAGGCCGATGTCGATGATCGCGAATATGATTATCTCTATTCCGATGGCGAGGGCCACCACTTCATGGAACCCTCCACCTATGAGCAGATTACCGTCCCCGACGACGTGATCGGCGACCAGAAGGCCTATCTTTCCGATGGCATGAAGGTTCACCTGATGACCCATGAGGGCATCGCGCTCTCCATGGAGCTTCCGCAGCGCATGACTTTCGAGATCGTCGAGACCGAGCCTGTGGTGAAGGGCCAGACGGCCTCCTCCTCGTTCAAGCCTGCCGTGCTCAACAACGGCCTGCGCGTCATGGTGCCCCCCCATATCGGCACCGGCACCCGCATCGTCATCCTCACCGAAGACAATTCCTACGTCGAACGCGCTCGCGACTAAGTTGAGGCACCCCCACCCAGCCTCCCCCTGAATAAAGGGGGGAGGGGTACATCGGGGGCGCTGTAGCCTTACGGCACACCGACCTGCTCCTCCCCCTCCTGTAGGGGAGGCCGGGTGGGGGTTCGACACTAAAAAACGGGCCCCCATGGGGGGGCCCGCTCTCATTCTATTCCAGCTCGCGTTCGGCCGCGATCCAGTGGCTGTCCGCGCGCCCGATCGGCGCGCCTTCCGCCAGCCATTGATCATAGGCCAGTTGCCGCTGGTGCATCTGCTTGGCGCGCAACCAGTAGTCCATGGCCGTGCCGACCGGTCGACCATCCTGCTCCCAGAGGAAATAGGCGGTCTGCCGGATCTGCTCGGCCATGGCCGTGTTCTTCAGCATCACGCTGGCGCGCGGGCGGTCAGGCAGCTGCCTTGAGGTTCACTGCCGTCTTGGCCAGCTCGGTCAGCTTGAGGTCGGTGGCTTCCTCTTCCTTGAGCGTTTCAAGGAACAGGTTCAGCGCTTCCTTGTGACCCAGCTGCTTGGCCCAGGTCGCCAGCGTGCCATAGCGGGCGATCTCGTAATGCTCCACCGCCTGCGCGGCCGAGACGAGGCCGGCGTCGAGCGCCTGGGTACCCTTATACTCGTCCATGATTTCCTTGCCTTCCTCGATGATCCCGAGAATGGCATCGCAGGTCTTGCCGCGCGGGGCCTTGCCGAGCAGTTCGAATACCTGCTCGAGCCGCTCGATATGGCCCTCGGTTTCAGCATGGTGCTTCTCGAACCCGGCCTTGAGATCGGGCGAGGTGGCGGCCTTGGCCATTTTGGGCAGGGCCTTCAGGATCTGCCGTTCGGCAAAATAGATGTCCTTGAGCGTGTCGAGGAAAAGATCGTCCAGTTGTTTTTCGGCCATTTGTCTTCAGCTCCAGTTCTGAAATGGGTGATGACGCTGGCCAAGCAACGATGGGCCGGAACCGAGGTTCCAGCCGGGTTCGATCACATCTGGAGTTGTGCATGAGCCATTGGCTCCTGCGCCCCCTTCCCCCTCAGGGGAGAGGGGCAAGCCGGCGCAGAAACCGGCTGTCAGATGAAATTGTATGGGTCTACAGAAACCTTTGGCTCAGCCAGGCCATCTGCTGCCGATCCTGGAAGGGGCCGCCCCCTTCATGATTGTTGAATTCGTATTCGATGATGGTCTTGTCCCCGCCCGCAAAAGCCTTGAAGGCGCCATAGACCGTCGAGGGCGGGCAGATATCGTCCATCAGCGCCACCGAGAACAGCGCCGCCGCTTTCGATTGCCGTGCAAAATTGACGCCATCGAAATAGCGCAGCGTCTCGAACACCAAGTCCTTCTTGTCCCGATGCTGCGCCAGGAACCGCACGATCTCGCCATAAGGGTCGCGCCCGGCCACCCGCACGGCACGCGGAAAATCACACAGGAACGGCACATCCGGCATGACCGCTTTGACCCGCTCATCGATCCCCGCGACCGCCAGCGCAATACCGCCACCCTGCGATCCACCACACACGGCCACCCGCTCCGGGTCGACGAAATCCTGCTCGATCAGCGCGTCGATGGCCCTCACCCCATCGGTGAACAGCCGCCGGTAATAATAGTCGTTCCGGTCGAGCACGCCCTTGGTCATCACCCCGGGGATCTGCCCGGTCGAGCCCACCGGGTCGGCCGTCGCGCCCGTGCTCCAGCCCGAGCCCTGGCCACGCGTGTCCATGCGGAAATAGGCAAAGCCCGAGGCCGCCCAGTGCAATTGCTCATGCGCAAACCCGCGCCCGCCGCCATAACCGACATATTGCACCACCAGCGGCAGCCGTCCCTCGCGCTCTTTCGGCAGCACCAGCCAGCCCTTGACCGGGTGTCCGCCAAAACCGGGAAAGGTCACGTCGAACACCTCGACCAGCTTGAGGGTCGTTTCCGCCGGCACCATGCTGACACCGCCGCCCGCCGCCCGCGCTTCAGCAAGGGTTTGCTGCCAGAACGACCCAAAGTCGGCCGGCAAGGGCACGGCGCTCTCATAGGCGTCAAGTGCAGGATGAACGAGATCGGGAAACGGCATGACGGGTCCGGGTAAAAGGTTTCAGCGGCGACAATCTGCGCCCCGGGAACCGGTTTTTCCAGTCCGCAGCGGCATTTGCCCACCACTCATTGCGCGCGAAACAGGCTCCGATGATAGCCGATCATGGAGCGCTCCGGCCACAGCGACACATCCTCGGGCAGCCACAGGCGGCGCCCCCGCATGCGCTCCGGATCGCTGGGTGCGCCAATGATCTCGGGATGCGGCGTATAGGCGAGGAAGTCATCGCTGATGAAAATCAGGCCCTTGGTCAGGAGGCTGGCCACCGCCGCTTCGACCACCATCGCATTGCCGGTGCTCATCGCGCCGCCATGGCCAAGCGGCTGGAACAGGAACACCTCCAGTCCCTCGCCCGATCCCTCTGCCCCCGCCGCACGGCCTGTGACCGCGCAGCGCTCGCCATAAAGTCCCAGCATCAATCCGCGGAATGCGACAGCGTCTTCCAGCGCGAAGCCGCTCTGGAAGCTCTCTTCAAATCCCGCGCGATGATGCTTGCCCGCCAAATCCTGAATCCTCTCTCTTGTGAGAAGACACTAAGGAGTTTCCGCAATTGCGCAATCACCCCTTCGGCGACGCACCATCACGTTTGGCCCGGCTGCCCCACTCAGCGGGCCACGGTCTGGCGGAAATGGGTCAGCACCTTTTCGGCATCGACGCTCGTGCAGATGGTCTGGGCCGGCCGCCCCGCCCAGGCAGGATGGCCGCCCTTGCGTTCTTCAGGCATCTGAATGGTCTGGCCCGCGGCAATCCCGTCGCGCTGCACCAGCACCGGGCCGCGCCGCGTTTCGAACCATTCGGGATGCAGGGCATAGGTCACAGCCAGCAGGTCATGGCCGACCACGCCGGAAAGACCCATGATCTCCTTGTAGAAGCGCGCATAATGGTCGCACATCTGAGCCAGCAACGCGCCATTGGCCCCGACCTCGCGCGATAGTGCGGCGAGATAGTCGGTGTCGAGGATGATGTCATGCGTGACATCCAGGCCCACGATCACCACCGGCCAGTCCGCCGCAAAGATTTCGTCGGCGGCCACCGGATCGCCATGGATATTGGCCTCTGCCGCCGGGGTGATATTGCCGCTGCGCCCCTGATAGCCAAAGGCGCCACCCATGATCACCACCTGCTTGGCGAGTTTAGCCACTTCTGGCTCGGCCCGCAGTGCCAGCGCCAGATTGGTCATCCGCCCCACCGCAATAATGGTCACCTCGCCCGGATGGGCCTTGAGCGTGTCGATGATGAACTGGCTCGCCTCGCCAGCCTGCAGCCCGCTCTCGTCAACTGCCGGAATATCGATCTCGCCCAGCCCGTTGACGCCGTGCACAATCACCGGCTCGGCCTTGTCCACCCCGTCCAGTGTCTTGCCCGCGCCTTGCACCACCGGCGCTGAAAGGCCGAACCGCTGGCGCAGGAACAGGGCGTTGCGGGTGGTGGTGGCAATGTCGGCATTGCCCACCACGGTCGTGATCCCCAGCAGCTCGATTTCGGGCAGCTTGCTCAGATAGAGCAGCGCCATGGCGTCATCGATGCCCGGATCGGTGTCGAATATGACTTTCATCTCGTGTGTTCTCATCTCTGGTATTGGCGCTGCCTTACCGATCTTTGACCGTTTGGTCAAAGGCCACCATGTCACCTCGGCTCCGGCCCTCACTTTTAGGTGCCGCCTTGTGCCGCGTTGCCTCCGGGACCGGACGGGAACTGCTATTGGCAAATCCGACCATTGATCAGTGGCAGCTTGTGGCCTGCCATGCGTCCTTGCCCCTGTGTCAAAATGCGGCTGGCGTCTTGAACCGGTCATCGCGACCTGCAATTTTGCCGCGACCACCCTTGACGAAATTCCATTTTTGACCAAACGATCAAATATTGGGATTTTGGGAGAAGACCATGCGCTTCGGATACAAGGCATCGGCCGAACAGTTCGGGCCAAACGAGCTGTTGCGGTTTTCGGTCGAGGCCGAGCAGGCCGGCTTCGACTCCGTCTTCGTCTCCGACCACTTCCAGCCCTGGAAGCACACCGATGGCCACGCGCCCTTCGCGCCGGGCTGGATGTCGGCGGTCCTGGCCCGCACCGAAAACATCATCCTCGGCACCTCTGTGCTCACCCCCACATTCCGCCTTCACCCGACCGTGGTCGCCCACGCCTTCGGCACCATGGGCGCCATGTTCCCCGGTCGCGTCATCCTGGGCGTCGGCACCGGCGAAGGCCTGAACGAAGTTCCCGCCACCGGCATGGTCTGGCCCGAGCTCAAGGAGCGCTCGGCACGCCTGCGCGAAGCCGTCCGCCTCATCCGGCAGCTCTGGACCGAGGATCGCGTCAGCTTCGAAGGCGAGTTCTACAGGACCGTCAACGCCACCATCTATGACAAGCCCGCCGAACCGGTGCCGATCTATATTGCCGCCGGAGGCCCGCTCAACGCCAAGTATGCCGGCCGGGCCGGGGATGGCTTTATCTGCACCTCGGGCAAGGGCGCAGAGCTTTATGTCGACCAGCTCCTGCCCAATGTCGAAGCCGGCCGCGCCGAAAGCCCACTCAAGGCAAAGCCGTTCGAGCGGATGATCGAGGTGAAGGTTTCCTTCGACACCGATGCCGCCCGCGCCCTCGAAGACACTCGCAACTGGGCTGCGCTCTCCCTCTCTGCCGAGGAAAAACACTCCGTCCAGGACGCCGAGGAAATGGAACGCCTTGCCGCCGCCCTCCCCATCGAGCGGGTTGCTAAGCGCTGGATCGTCTCTTCCGACCCCGACGAGCATGTCGCGCAGATAAAGACCTATATCGACTACGGATTCGACCACCTGGTCTTCCATGCGCCTGGCACCGACCAGAGCCGGTTCCTGGGGCTGTATGCCAGGGAGATATTGCCACGGCTGAGGAAGCTTTCATGACCGCGCAATTGGGCTCGGCAAGCCCCTCCCCCTTGAGGGGAGGGGTTGGGGTGGGGGTTCCGGCGCAGCCCCAAATTCGGCACGCGCGGAACCGCACGAACCCCCACCCTCATTCCCTCCCCTCAAGGGGGAGGGAGGCGAAGGAGCAGACATCATGACCCCCCGCTTCTCCGTCTGGGGCATTCCCGGCATTCCCGAGATCGAGAAGGGCAATGATCTCGTTGCCCTGATCGCCGCCGCCGTCACCGCCCAGGCCGAAACCGACCCCGACAGCGCGCTCCGCGATGGCGACATCCTCGTCGTCACCTCCAAGATCATCTCCAAGGCCGAGGGGATGCAGGTCCCCGCCGCCGAGCGCGAACAGGCCATCGCTGCCGATACCGTGCGCGTGGTTGCCGAGCGGGTCCACCCCGGCGGCACCTTCAGGATCGTGGAAACGCGGCAGGGCCTGGTCATGGCCGCCGCCGGCATCGACATGTCCAATGTCCCCGAAGGCACGGCCCTTCGCCTGCCCGCCGACCCCGACGCCTCCGCCCGTGCCCTCTGCTCGGGCCTGCGCACTGCCTTGGGTGTCGAGATCGGCATCATCATCACCGACACGATCGGCCGCGCCTGGCGCATCGGCCAGACCGACATGGCCATCGGCGCCGCCGGCGTACAACTGACCGACGACCTGCGCGGCGCCAGCGACGCCAATGGCCGCCCGCTGCATGTCACCCAGGCGGTCATCGCCGACGAGATCGCTGGCGCCGCCGACCTCGTCAAGGGCAAGACCACGGGCATTCCCGTCGCCGTCGTGCGAGGCCTTGGCCGCTTCGTCCTCGGCCTCGACGCCCCCGGCGCCCGCACGCTGACCCGCACCGGCGACGACGACATGTTCCGCTTCGGCAGCGCCGAAGCCTATCGCCTCGGCTATGAGGCCGCATTGGCGGAAGCAAAAAGCAAATCCAAGCAGCGTCAGGATTGATCCGATGAAGACCACTGGCATCTCGTTGGCGCCCACCCTCTCCCTTGAGGGGAGGGTAGCGACGCTCGGGCCGAAGGGCCGCAGCAAAACTGGGGAGGGGGTGATGGTGTTCGTCACACCGCTTCTGGTCGCTCTCCTGGCCACCCCCGCCCAGGCCGCGACCACCTATCCCCTCACCATCGAAAACTGTGGCCAGACCGTCACCTTCTCTGCACCACCCCAGCGCGTCGTCACCATCAAATCCACCGCCACCGAACTGCTGCTCTCGCTCGGCCTGGGCGACCGCATCGTCGGCACCGCCTTCCAGGATGGTCCGCTGCCGCCCGATCTGGCGCTGGCCGGCTCCGGCCTGCCGATCCTCTCCGACAAGCTCCCCAGCCAGGAAGTCGTGCTCGAGGTCGAGCCGGACTTCATCTATGGCGGCTGGGAGAGCAGTTTCGCTGCCGACGGTGCCGGCGAGCGCCCGACCCTGGAAGCCCTCGGCGTCGCCACCTATGTCGCCCCCGCCGCCTGCCGTTCGGTCAAGCCGGCCAAACTCACCTTCGACCAGCTCTTCAACGAGATTGCCGAACTGGGCACCATCTTCGACGCTGCTCTTGATGCCGAAATGCTGGTCGAGGGACAGCAGGCCATGCTGGATCGCGTCGAACCCGACACCCGCGGCCTCACCGCTCTCTGGTATTCCTCCGGCACCAAGACCCCCTATGTGGGCGCCGGCAGCAATGCTCCGGGAATGATCATGGAAGCGCTGGGGCTGACCAACATCTTCGCTGACGTGGACGAAGGCTGGACCTCGGCCTCCTGGGAAGCCATCGTCGACGCCAATCCCGATGTCATCATTCTGGTCGACGCCGCCTGGAATTCGGCCGAGCAGAAAATGACGCTGTTGGCCGAAAATCCCATCACCAGTCAGCTCGACGCCGTCATCAACCGGCGTTACCTCACCGTGCCCTTCCCCGCCGCCGAAGCCGGTGTCCGCAATGTCCCGGCCACATCCGACATGGCGTTCCAACTGGCCCGACTGACCTTCGGGGAATGACTTGCAGCGCGCAATCTTTAGGCTCCTTCGTCCCCTCTCCCCTCAGGGGAGAGGGTAGGGTGAGGGGTTCAGAGCCCGAGTTGAAAACCTGCGTCTATACTGGCGCTGGACCCCTCACCCGCCCCAACGGGGCGACCTCTCCCCTCAGGGGAGAGGTGGAACAGGCATCCAGCTTGCCGCGGGCACCGAGGCACCCGCCCTCACCATGACCCGTCTCTCCCTCCCCGCCCTCGCCATACTGCTTTTCCTCAGCGCCATCGCCGCCGTCACTTTCGGCCCGGCCGATATCACCGCGTCCGAGATCTGGTCGGTGGTGGTCCATCATCTGGGTCTTGCTCCCGACAGCCCGGTCTCGCGCCTGCGTGACGCGATTGTCTGGGAACTCCGCCTGCCCCGCGTGCTCTGCGCCATGGGTGTCGGCGCCGGCCTTGCGCTTTCGGGCACGGTCATGCAGGCCATCACCCGCAATCCCCTGGCTGATCCCTATCTCCTCGGCCTTTCCTCTGGCGCGGCACTCGGCGCAGTCGGCTTTGCACTCCTGGGCCTTACTCTCCTCATGCCCCTTGGCGCTTTTCTGGGCAGCCTGGGCGCCCTCGCCCTGGCGCTGCTCATCGCTGGCCTCCTCGGCGGCGCCACCCCCAGCCGCGCCATTCTTGCCGGCATCTGCATCTCGGCCCTGGCCTCCGCTGCCACGTCCTTCCTCATCTTCTGGTCGGCCACCGGCGACAGCTATCGTGAAATTCTCTCCTGGCTCATGGGCTCGCTTTCCGGTTCCCTCTGGTTCGACGCCGCACTGGTTGCCGCCGCGCTGATCCTTTGCGCCCCCATCATCCTCGTCTCGGGCCGGGCCCTCGATGCTTTTGCCTTCGGAGACACCGCCGCGGCGACCCTGGGGATCGATGTGGCCCGCCTGCGCTGGACCCTGCTGGGCGCCACGGCCCTCCTGACCGGCATTATGGTCGCCGTGGGTGGCGCCATCGGCTTTGTCGGCCTCGTCGTGCCCCATGCGGTGCGCCTTGCCACCGGTTCGCGCCACCGGGCTCTCCTGCCCCATGCCATGCTGGCTGGCGCCATCTTCATGCTCTGGACCGATACCGCCGCCCGCACCCTGTTCGACCCACGCGAATTGCCCGTGGGCATCATCACTGCGCTGATCGGAGCTCCGGTCTTCCTTCTGGTCCTCCTGCGCTACCGGAGGGTCACATGAGCCTTGTCGTGGCGGATCTGGCAGTCTCCAGATCGGGCAGGCCCATCCTCTCGGATGTCGGCTTCACAGCGCCCGCCGGCAGCATTACCGGCCTGATTGGCCCCAATGGCGCCGGCAAGTCCACGCTGTTGTCCGCCCTGCTCGGTCTCGTCCCGGTCAGCGGCGCCGCCCGGTTCCAAGCCGCCGATCTACTGGTCATGCCCCGTCGCGACCGCGCCCGCCTCGCCGCCCTGGTCGAGCAATCCGCGTCCACTGAAGAGCGCCTGTCGGTCCGCGACGTCGTGGCGCTCGGGCGCATTCCCTTCGAGGCGGCCTGGCAATCCGGTCCCAGCCCCGAAGACGACGCCATCATCACCAATGCCCTTGCCGATACCGAAATGGCCGCGTTTGCCGCCCGCCGCTTCGATACCCTTTCAGGCGGCGAGCAGCAGCGCGTGCACCTGGCCCGCGCCTTCGCCCAGCAACCCCGCCTGCTCTTGCTCGACGAACCGACCAGCCATCTCGATATCCGCGCGCAACTGCAATTGCTGGCGCTGCTGCGCGCCAAGGCCGATGCGGGCATGACCATTCTTGTCGCGCTGCACGACCTCAACCTGGCTGTTCGATTCTGCGATCACATGGTTGTCCTCGCGGACGGAAAAACCGCAGCCGAAGGCACGCCTTCCGGCATTCTCACCCCTGCTCTCCTCGAGACCGTCTATGGCGTTCGCGCCCGGCTCGTCCCCGATGCCGGGTCCGCACAGCCCCTCATCGTTTATGACGAAGCAGTCCCGCGAAAATCCCCGCAAATACCCGATTGACAATCGTGCCTCTGGCACTCAAAAATTTGATCGGCTGGTCAAAAATTGGACCCGCAGGGAGCGCAGGGGTACTAGCATGGAATTCGGCATCACCTTCAAGGGCTTTATCGAGGCCGAGCGCGCCCGCTATCTGGTGCGCGCCGCCGAATATGCCGGCTTCTCCTATTGCTGGTTCTATGACAGCCACATTCTCTGGCGCGATTGCTACGCCGCAATTGCCATGTGCATGGAACACACCACCGACATGCGCTTCGGCCCGCTGGTCACCAATCCCGACGTCCGCGACTGGTCGGTTGCCGCCTCCATCTTCGGTTCGCTTTCCAAGCAATCCGGCGGTCGCTTTGATCTGGCAGTCGGGCGCGGTGACAGCTCCATGCGCGTCATGGGCAAGAAGCCGGCTACCCTCAAGCGCGTCGCAGAATTCATCGACAAGACCAAGGCCATGGTGCGCGGCGAGGAAGTCACCTATGGCGAAATTCCCGCTGCGGTGAAGTTCCCCTGGGCCGTCGGCCACGAAATGCCAAGCTGGATCGCCGCCTATGGCCCGCTGGCCCTCAAGACTGCTGGCGAAAGCGCTGATGGCGTCGTGCTGCAGATCGCCGATCCGGGGCTGTGCAAGTGGTTCACCGACCAGTGCATCGACGCCGGCAAGGCCGCGGGCAAGGACATGTCGAATTTCCGCTCCATGGCCGCCGCCCCGGCCTATTTCGGCGACAAGAAGCGCGCCATCGAGCATGTGAAGTGGTTCCCGGCCATGGTCGGCAACCACGTGGCCGACATTGTCGAGAAATACGGCGCCGACAGCGACAAGGTGCCTTCGAGCCTCACCTCCTACATCGAAAAACGCCGTGGCTACGACTATTCCAAGCACGGCCAGGCCGATAATCCCTATCTCGATTTCATCACCGACGATGTGGTGGAAAGTTTCTGCGTCCTGGGTGAACCCGAGGACCATGTCAAAAAGCTCCACGAGCTGGAGGCGGCGGGGGTCACCCAGTTCAACATCTATCTCGATAGCGGCGATGAGGAGGAAATCATCGCCAATTACGGAAGGCACGTCATCCCGGCCTTCCGCTGACCGAACCCAAGGCGCGCCACACGGCGCGCCTTTTTGTTTCTGTGGCGATCACCCCACCCTCATTCCCTCCCCATCAAGGGGAGGGAGGCGCAGGACCGGGGCGCCAGTGTTCATCGTCTCCCTCCCCCTTGTGGGGAGGGTAGCGACGCTAGGCCCGGCGGGCCTTGGCAAAGCTAGGGTGGGGGTTCCAGGTTCCCACCCGCCCATCAATGCCTGGGGACAACCACCACTGCCCCCACTTCCAAATCACCCTCCCTGCCCGCTAGATAGGCAGCATGGGGAAACGACCAACAAACAAGCAACAGGGGACGCATATGACCAACATCACCCGCCGCGCCGTTCTCGCGGCACTCAGCCTCACCACGGCCCTCAGCCTCACCGGCGCCTCTTGGGCGCAGGACGTCACCAAGGTCGCGGCCATCTGGACCGTGCCGGTCGAGCAGCAATGGGCCAGCCGCCTGCACAATGCGCTGATCGCCGCCGAAGAGCGCGGCGAGATCGACTATGTCTATTCCGAGAACATCGCCAATACCGACTATGAGCGCGTCATGCGCGAATATGCCGAGCAGGGCGTCGCGCTGATGGTGGGCGAGGCCTTCGGCGTCGAACAGCCCGCTCGCACCGTGGCCGCCGACTATCCCGAAATCAGCTTCCTCATGGGCTCGTCCCTGCCGCCGGTGGAACCGAACTTTGCCACCTTCGACAATTTCATCCACGAGCCGAGCTACCTCACCGGCATCATCGCTGGCATGAAGACCGAGTCCAACCTCATCGGCATGGTCGGCGGCTATGCCATTCCCGAGGTCAACCGTCTGATGCACGCCTTCATGGCCGGCGCCCTCTCGGTCAATCCGGACGTGAAATTCTCGGTCAGCTTCATCAACTCCTGGTACGATCCACCCAAGGCCAAGGAGACCGCCTTCGCCATGATCGATGCCGGCGCCGACATTCTCTATGCCGAGCGCTTCGGCGTTTCCGACGCTGCCAAGGAACGCGGCATCTTCGCCGTGGGCAATGTGATCGACACCGCTGCGGACTATCCGGGCACCATCCTCGCCTCGGCTCTCTGGCACGGCGAACCCATGATCGACCAGGCCATTGCCGACGTGAAGGCCGGCAGCTTCACCGCCTCCGATTACGGCATCTACGCCTTCATGGAATATGGCGGCTCGTCCATGGTCGTCGACGAGGCGCTGGCCGGTGCCGAAGCGGTGGAAGCCGCCAAGGCCGTCGAAGCCAGCATCCTGGACAAGAGCTTCGTGGTCGAGATCAACGACAGCGAACCGACTTCAACGCAGTAATCGACATCGGGCGTCGATCACCCCACGCTCAATCCCTCCCCATCAAGGGGAGGGAGGCGCAAGGCCGAGACGCCCATGTCAGTCCCATCCCTCCCCCTTGTGGGGAGGCTAGCGCAGCTCGGCCGAAGGCCATAGCGAAGCTAGGGTGGGGGTGTGCCGCCTATCTGTCGACCCTATACCCACAAAGGAGCAGGAGCCCATGACTGACCCCATCCCCCTCCTCTCCCTCACCGGCATCACCAAGCGTTTCGGCCCGCTTCTCGCCAATGACGCCATCTCGCTCGACCTGCATAGGGGCGAAATCCTTGCGCTCCTTGGCGAGAATGGGGCTGGCAAGACCACGCTGATGAACATCCTCTTCGGCCATTATGTGCAGGACGAGGGCATGGTCCGGGTCTCTGGACCCGATGGCACTATGACCGCGCTGCCTCCCGGCTCGCCCGGCGCTGCGCTCGCCGCCGGCATCGGCATGGTGCACCAGCATTTCACCCTCGCCGAGAACCTTTCCGGCCTCGACAATATCCGCCTCGGCACAGAACCCCTGCTCTCGCTCGGCCAGCGCGGCCGCGCCCGGGCCAAGGTCGAAAAGATCATCGCCGAAAGCGGTCTGGACGTGGACCTTGATCGGCGCGTCGCCGATCTCACCGTGGGCGAGAAGCAGCGGGTCGAAATCCTCAAGGCCCTCTATCGCGACGCAAAAGTCCTCATCCTCGACGAGCCCACTGCCGTGCTCACCCCGCAGGAGGCCGAGGGTCTGTTCACCGTTCTCCGCCGCCTGGCCGCAAATGGTCTGGGGGTCATCTTCATCTCCCACAAGCTGGGCGAAGTGCTCTCCGTCTCTCATCGTATCCTCGTGCTGCGCGGCGGCAGGAAGGCAGGAGAATTGTTGACGGCCCAGGCGGATCGACGCGCCATAGCCGACCTGATGGTCGGCAGGGCCGTGGCTAGCGTCACCCGCACGCCCGGAACGCCGGGAGAGGCCCTCCTCGAATTCGAAGCGGTCAGCCTGGGCCGGCCCAATAGTCGCTCTGCCCTGCGCCAGGTCAGCTTTGCCCTGCGCGCCGGCGAAATCATCGGCCTGGCGGGCGTTTCGGGCAATGGCCAGTCAGACATTGCCGCGCTGATATCGGGGCTCGACCAGCCCGCCAGCGGCACCCTGCGCCTTTATGGCACCCCGATGACCAATTCCAGCCCCCGTAATCTGGTGCAGCAGGGCGTCGCCCGCATGCCCGAGGACCGGCAGCATGACGGGGTCGTGGGCACCATGAGCGTCGCCGACAATATCGCCATCGAGGACGTCCGCTCTCCCGGTTTCTCCCGCATGGGCTTTCTCAACCGCAACGCCATGCGCAAGCGCGCCGAGAGTGCCATTGCGGCCTATGACGTCCGGTGTCCCGGCCCCGAAGCGGAGGCGCGCCTGCTCTCGGGCGGCAATGTGCAAAAGCTCATCCTCGCCCGCGTGCTCGAACGCGCGCCCCGCGTCATTCTTGCCAACCAGCCGACCCGCGGCCTCGACATCGGCGCCCAGGCCGAGGTGCATCGCCGCATCATCGCAGCCCGCGACCGGGGTGCAGCCGTGCTGATCATTTCCGAGGACCTCGATGAATTGTTCACGCTGGCCGATCGCTTCCTGGTGATCCATGCCGGCGAAGTGGTCGATGCCGGGCCGTCCGAAGGCCTCGACCGCGCCACCATCGGCCTTCTCATGGCCGGTCAGTCCCCCGCAAGGGAGCCCTCCATATCATGAGCATCCGCCTCGAACCGCGTGAACATGCCTCCATCGCGCTGCGCCTTGCCGTATCCCTCCTGGCCGGCGCGGTCGCCCTGCTCCTGGTCGCCATCCCGGTCATGGCAGCAGGCGCCAATCCCTTCGAGGCCTATCTGCTCATGGCCCAGGGTGCATTCGGGTCCATGTTCGCCCTCTCCGAAACCCTCAATCGCGCCACGCCCCTGATCCTCACCGGCCTCGCGGCCGCCGTCGCCTTCCGCGCCCGCCTCTGGAACATCGGGGCCGAGGGCCAGCTTTACATGGGGGCGCTGGCGGCGGTCCTTGTCGGCTCCGGCTTCCTGCAATTGCCGGGCCCCATCATGATCCCCGCCATCATGCTGGCGGGTTTCCTTGCCGGCGGCCTGATGATGGTCGTCCCCGCCATCCTCAAGCAGCGCTTCGGCGCCGACGAGGTGGTCATCACCCTATTACTCAATTTCGTCGTCATCCTCTTCATCCAGATGCTCATCGAAGGTCCGCTCAAGGACCCGCTGGCCATGGGTTGGCCGCAATCGGTGCCACTCCTGGCCGAGGCGAAATTCGACAAGCTGGTGCCGCGCCTGCGCACCCATTGGGGCCTTGTCATCGGTCTTGTTGCCGCGCTTCTGCTCTGGCTCATGGTCAAGCGCACCGTGCTGGGCTTCGAGATCAAGGCCGTGGGCGAGAACAAGGCCGCCGCCCGTTTCGCCGGCATCCCGGTCGATGCCACCATGCTCAAGGTAGCGCTGATTTCCGGCGGCCTTGCTGGGCTTGCCGGCGTGGGCGAAGTGGCCGGCGTCAAGGGCTATCTATCCACAGACCTGTCGCCCGGCTTCGGCTATTCGGGCATTGTGGTCGCCATGCTGGCCGGACTTTCGCCCATTGGCTCGGTGCTCGCCGCCATCTTCATCGCCGCCGTCTTCGTGGGCGCCGATTCCATGAGCCGCGCCACCGGCATCTCCAATTACCTGGCCGATCTGGTGGTCGCACTGTCCCTGCTCTGCGTGCTCGTCGGCAGCTTCTTCCTGCGCTTCCGCCTGCGCTGGCAAACCCCGCAGGAGGCCTGATCCATGGACGTGCTGCTCGACATCTTCGGCTCCGCCAATTTCTGGGCCGCCGCCGTCCGCATCGCCACCCCGCTGATCTTCGGCGTGCTCGGCGCGCTCATCTGCGAACGCGCCGGTGTCCTCAATCTGGGCATCGAAGGCATCTTCGTTGCCGGGGCCATGGCCGGCTGGCTCGCCGTCTATCTGGGCGCCGGCCTCTGGGGCGGCGTAGTGGTGGCCGCCCTCGCGGGCGCCATCTTCGGCCTGCTGCATGCGGTCCTCACCGTCATTCTGGGTCTCTCCCAGCATGTCTCGGGCATCGGCATCACACTTCTGGCCACCAGCGCCAGTTACTTCACCTATCGCACTGCCCTGCCCAATGTCTCCTCGCCGCCGCGCATCGTGCCCTTCCAGCCGATCAGCATTCCCGGCCTGTCCGACCTGCCCTTCATCGGTCCGGCCCTGTTTTCGCAAACGCCCTTCACCTGGCTGGCTCTGCTCCTGGTGGCACTCGTCGCCTTCGTGCTCTACCGCACCCCGCTGGGCCTTGCCATTCGCGCCGTGGGCGACAATCCCGCCTCGGTCGAGGCCCAGGGCCTTTCCGTGCGCGGCCTGCGCATCGGGGCGGTCGTGGTCGGCTCGGCCCTCATGGCGCTGGGCGGCGCCTTTCTCACCATGTCCGCCTTCGACGCCTTCTTCTTCGGCATGGTCAATGGACGCGGCTGGATCTGCATAGCCCTTGTCGTCTTCGCCTCCTGGCGCCCCGGCCAGGCCCTTGTCGGCGCCCTGCTTTTCGGCGCCTTCGATGCCTTCCAGATCCGCCTGCAGGCCGAGATCGGCCAGGTCGTCCCCGGCCAGGTCTTCCTGATGATGCCCTACCTGCTCTCCATCCTGGCGCTGGTACTGGTCGCGAGAAAAGCCGACTATCCCCGCGCCCTGCTCCAGCCCTGGACAAAGGGACAGAGACATTGAACGACTATTCCTGTTCTCAGGAGCGTGAGCTCCTGCGCCTCCCTGCCCCTTGAGGGGAGGGGGCACCAGACCACCCGCTCCGGCGAAAGAGACCAAAAATGTTCGACCTCAAGCTCACCAACGCCACCCTGCCCGATGGCCGCACCGGCATCGACATCGGCATCCAGGACGGCCGCATTGCCGCCATCGAACCCAATCTCGGGGGTGACGCCGGTCAAACCATCGACGCCGCCGGGCAGCTCGTCTCGCCCCCCTTCGTGGATTGTCACTTCCATATGGACGCGACGCTCTCTCTCGGCCTGCCCCGCTTCAATGAAAGCGGGCGCCTGCTCGAAGGCATCCAGATCTGGGGCGAACTGAAACCCCTTCTCACCCACGAGGCCGTCATCGAGCGAGCCCTCGCCTATTGCGACCTCGCCGTGTCGCAGGGCCTTCTCGCCATTCGCACGCATGTCGATATCTGCGACCCGCGCCTGCTCGGCGTCGAAGCCCTGCTGGAGGTCAAGCGCCAGGTGGCGCCCTATATCGACCTGCAGCTGGTCGCCTTCCCGCAGGATGGCTATTTCCGCTCCCCCGGCGCGGTGGACCTGCTCAATCGCGCCCTCGACATGGGCGTCGACATTGTCGGTGGCATTCCCCATTTCGAGCGCACCATGGCCGATGGCGCCGCCAGCGTGACGGCCCTGTGCGAAATCGCCGCCGAGCGCGGCCTCCTCGTCGATCTCCACTGCGACGAGACGGACGATCCCCTGAGCCGCCACATCGAAACCCTCGCCTATGAGACCCAGCGCCTGGGGCTCCATGGCCGGGTCAATGGCTCACACCTCACCTCCATGCATTCCATGGACAACTACTATGTCTCAAAGCTCCTGCCGCTGATGGCCGAGGCCGGCGTCAGCGCCACGGCCAACCCGCTGATCAATATCGGCATTCAGGGCCGCCACGACACCTATCCCAAGCGCCGCGGCATGACCCGGATTCCCGAAATGCTGACCTATGGCATCACCTGCGCCTTCGGCCATGACTGTGTCATGGACCCCTGGTACTCGCTGGGCTCCGGCGACATGCTCGAGGTGGCGTCCATGGGCCTGCATGTTGGCCACATGTCCAGCCGCGACGCCATGCGGCAATGCTTCGACCTTGTCACCAACGGCCCGGCCAGGATCATGCATCTCGATGGCTATGGGCTCGACATCGGCTGCAAGGCCGACATGGTCCTGCTCCAGGCCGCCGATCCTATCGAGGCCATTCGCCTCAAGGCCACCCGCCTGGCCGTCATCAAGGCCGGCAAGGTCATCGCCAGCGCACCACCCCGCCAGAGTGCGCTCACTCTTCCCGGTCGGCCGCAAAGCGTCGATGCTTCCCGCACAGGACCCCGCTGATGCGCCTCTCCGCCTGTATCGAATGGCTTTTTGCCGATGAAGCCGAAAACATTGGCGACCGCATCCGCCTCGCCAAATCCGCCGGTCTCGACGCGGTCGAATTCTGGTTCTGGAGCAACAAGGATATCGACGCCATCGAAGCCGCCCTTGCCGATACCGGCATCGCGCTGTCCGGCTTCGTCGCCGAACCGATGATCCCGCTCACCGACCCTGCCAATCACGCGGCCTTCCTTGAAGGGCTGAAACGCTCCATCGAATTGGCCAATCGCCTCGGCGCGACCGTGTTGATTGCCCAGGCCGGCAATGATTTGCCCGGCCGCTCCCGCGCCGAACAGCGCGCCGCCCTCACCACCTGCCTGGCCTCCGCTGCCGACCTGCTCAAGGGCTCCGGCGTCCGTCTCGGGGTCGAGCCGCTCAACACCCTGATCGACCACAAGGGCTACTTCCTGCCCTCCACCAGCGAGGCCCTCGATATCGTGGACGACGTGGCGCGCCCGGAAATCGGCGTGGTCTATGACCTCTATCATTCCCTCGTCATGGGTGAGGTGCCGCAGGAGGTGGTCGCCGGCCGCGTCGACCGCATCATCCATGTCCATGTCGCCGATCATCCCGGCCGCCAGGAGCCCGGCACCGGCAGGCTTGATCTCAGGACCCCGCTCAACTGGCTCTTTGCCAATGGCTATGCCGGCCGCGTCGGTCTGGAATACCGGCCAGCCGTCTCGACCAGCCAGGGAATCGAGGCGGTCAGGCAGAAGCTGGGCTAGCGCGGATCACCCCCACCCGGCCTCCCCTGAAGAAGGGGGAGGAGAAGACAGTGGGCCCCTGAGGTCGGAAACAAACCCGATACGCTCCTCCCCCTATCAGGGGGAGGCTGGGTGGGGGTATCCGAAATCAGTCCTCCTCGACAAACACCTCGGCGCGCTTCCTGCGGATGGACGGCAGCACAGCCACCACCACGGCCGCCAGCGCCATGGCCAGCAGCGTGGCTGAAATCGGCCGCTCGATGAATATCATCGGATCACCTCGCGAGATGATCATGGCCCGCCGCAAATGCTCTTCCAGCAGCGGCCCCAGGACGAAGCCGAGCAGCAGCGGTGCCGGTTCGCAGCCAAAGCGGATCAGCAGATACCCAACGATGCCGAAAAAGGCGATTGCATAGATGTCGTAGATATTCTGGTTGATCGAGAACGTGCCGATACAGGCGAACAGCACGATGGCCGGGAACAGCACCCGATAGGGGATCGAGAGCATCTTAACCCACAGGCCCACCAGCGGCAGGTTGAGGATGACCAGCAACAGGTTGCCGATCCACATCGAGGCAATGATGCCCCAGAACAGCGCCGGCTGCTCATTGATGACATTGGGGCCCGGCGTAATCCCCTGCAGGATGAACGCACCGATCATCAGCGCCATCACCGGATGGGCCGGAATGCCCAGCGTCATCAGCGGGATGAATGAGGTCTGCGCTGCCGCATTGTTGGCCGATTCAGGCCCCGCCACCCCTTCGATGGCGCCCTTGCCGAATTCCTGGGGGGTCTTGGACAAGCGTTTTTCTGCTGAGTAGGACGCGAAGGACGACAGGATATGTCCCCCGCCCGGCAGGATGCCCAGGATCGACCCGATGCCCGTGCCGCGCAGCACCGGCATGATGATGCGCCGCCAATCCTCCCGGGTCAGCCAGAGATTCTTGACTGCTTTGACACCCACCTCGCGCTCATGCTCGTTTTCGAGATTGCGCAGGATTTCCGCCACCCCGAACACGCCCACCGCCACCGCGACGAAGTTGAGCCCGCCGAACAATTCACGCAGGCCGAAGGTGAAGCGCGGCGTGCCGGTATAGATGTCCTGCCCCACCATGCCCAGCAATAGCCCCAGCACGATCATGGCCAGCGCCTTGATGATCGAGCCATGCGCCAGCGCAATCGAGACCAGTAGGCCCAGCACGATCAGCGAGAAATATTCCGGAGCCCCGAAACTGAGGGCAGCCCGGGCCAGCGGCGGCGCAAAGGCGGCGAGGAGGAAGGTCGCCACCGAACCGGCAAAGAAGGAGCCGAGTGCTGCCGCCGCCAGCGCCGGACCAGCACGGCCCTTGCGGGCCATCTGGTAACCGTCGATGGCTGTGACCGCTGCCGAGCTTTCGCCCGGCAGATTGATGAGAATGGCCGTGGTCGAGCCGCCATATTGGGCACCGTAATAGATGCCGGCCAGCATGATCAGCGCCGTTTCCGCATTGAGCGAAAAGGTGATGGGCAGCAGCATGGCGATGGTCGCCGTCGGCCCGATGCCCGGCAGCACGCCCACCAGCGTGCCCAGTAGTACGCCCACGAAGCAATAAAGGACGTTGTAAGGGTCGAGCGCGACCGAAAAGCCGAGGCCCAGCGAGGTGAAAAGGTCCATGCGTCCGCTCCTAGAACCGCAGCCAGGGGCCGACCAGCGGCACGATCATGCCCAGGCCGACGACGAAAATCAGGTAGCAAAGCAGGCACAGGCCCACCGAGATCACCAGCGCGGAGAGCATATTGTTCTTGGCGGAAGACATCGCGGTGATGAACCCGGAAATCAGCACCACGGGAACAAAGCCCAGTCCTCGGAAAGTGGCGGCAAAGAACAGGATCGTGCCCAGCACCAGGGCGATACCGCGCCACGGCCAGGGCGGCGCCGCTTCTTCGTCTGGTTTGCCGATACCCTTGGCCGCGACCGCGATGCCCAGTGCGATCAGAATGCCGCCGAGCATGATCGGCATGAAGCCCGGTCCCATGCGGAACGGCGTGCCGAATTCATAGCGCAGCGCCTCCAGCGCAAAATAGGCGCCGAAGGCGATAAAGATCGCCCCCGATGCAAGGTCATTCCGCGAAGCATTGAGAGCCATTATTCCCCCCTCCCGATTTCGGCATCGCACCACACCGAATATTTCCACCCTTGGTCTCTCCCCACCTGAGGGAGGGAGACGTTGAACACCGACAACTCACCCTGCGCCTCCCTCCCCTGGATGGGGAGGGACTGAGGGTGGGGTGGGTTCAACGAGTGGAGTCAAAGATGGGAGGGACTGGCTACCGCGAGGTCGCGAGCCCCTCCCGTCAGACTTACTGCGCGGCGACACCGGCAGCGGCGATCACTTCGGCCCAGAGACCGATCTGGCCCTCGAGCTGCTGCGCCAGAGCCTGCGGCGTCGCCTGGCTCGCCGGCACGGGATAGGTGCCCAGTTCCGCAAAGCTGTTGCCGACAGTTTCATTGGCCAGGGCCACCTGCAGCGCCTGGGTCAGCCGGTCGATAATCGCCTGGTCGGTGCCGGCGGGCGCATAAAGACCGTGCCAGATCGAAAGGTTGAAGTTCTCCACCCCGCCCTCGGCCATGGTCGGCACTTCGGGCAGCACGGCGATGCGCTCGGGCGTGGTCACGGCATAGGCCTTGATCTCGCCGGCCAGGATCTGGCTCGTGGTGTTGGTGGTCTGGTCGCACATCATGTCGATCTGCCCGCCGAGCAGGTCGGTCATGGCAGGCCCCGTGCCCTGATAAGGCACTTCGGTCATCTTGGTGTCGAGTGCATCCATGAACAGCAATCCGCACAGCTGGCTGGCAGCACCGATGCCGGCATTGGCATAGGTCACGTTCTCACCGTTTTCCTTCACATAGGCGATCAGGTCTTCCAGTGAGGCCGGCTCGAAATCCTTGCGTGCCACTATGGTCATCGGCACCTCGGTGACCAGGCCGATCGGAGCGAAATCGGTCATCGGGTCATAGGGCAGGCTGGCATAGAGCGCCGGGGCGGTCGACATGCCGATATGGTGCAGCAACAGGGTATAGCCATCATTGGCAGCCGCAGCGACCTGGCCGGCACCCAGCGTGCCGCCGGCGCCACCCACATTCTGCACCACCACCTGCTGGCCAAGATCTTCGCTCATGGCCGCAGCAACCAGGCGCGTGACCGTATCGGTCGGTCCACCGGCGGCGAACGGCACCACGATGGTGACCGGCTGGGTCGGATAGTCCTGCGCCATCACCGACACGGCGCTCAGGGCAGAGCCGACAACCAGGCCGGCGGCAAGCATCTTCACGATGGTCTTCATGTTCTTGTAGTCCTCCCAAATTGCATCTGCCCCGAATGTCCTCCCGAGGCCGGACACCACGTTGCAAGCCGCGTGCCAGACGAAAAACGCAAGGCAGATATGCAATTGCGCTGTCCTATGTTAGCACTTCTGGCAAGAACTTGCCGGAACTTGCGCAGTCTGTTGGCAAGTTTTTGCCAGAATGGGGGAGGAAAGGTGGCCACGGGTCCCACGCAGCGCAACTGGATCGCCAAGCGTCATGTCTGGGCCATCGCCGTCGCGCTGGCGGTGGTCTCGCTTGTCTTCTGGATTGCCTTCGAACTCACCCTCGGGACCGCGGTGCGCGATGCCGGCGAACAGGCGCAGCGGCGCCTGGCCCTTTTCGACCGCACCCTGGAAGCCATTATCGAGCGTTTCCACTATCTGCCGGTGGCCATTTCCCAGGCCCGCGAAACCCGCGCCGCCCTCGACAATCCAGCCGACCCGGACGCCATCGACACCGCCAATGGCTTTCTCAGCAAGCTCAACGAAACCGCCGGAGCCAGCGAGATCTTTCTCATGGAAGACAATGGCAGCGTGGTTGCAGCCAGCAATTGGTGGACGCTGACCAGCCTGGTGGGCACCAACTATTCCTTCCGTCCCTATTTCGCCGATGCCATGGCGCGCGGCCGGGCCGAGTACTACGCCTTCGGCATGTCGACCAAGACCCCGGGCTTCTTCCTGTCCCAGCGGGTCGACGGTCCGGATGGGCCGCTGGGCGTCGCCGTCATCAAGATCAACCTGGGTGAGATCGAAGCCACCTGGTGGCGATCGGGCGAATTGATCGGCATCGTCGACCTCAACGACGTCACCATCCTCTCCACAAGGCCGGACTGGCGCTACCGCCCGCTCCAGACCATTCCCCGCACGCAGGTTGCCGCCATCGCCAATCAGCAACGCTATGGCGACAATGGCATCGACAATAGTGGCGTCATCACCGACCGCTGGTTCTCCCGCGGCACGGAATTCGCCCTGCTGTCCGGGGCCGATCCCGAAACCACCGGCTATTTCATGCTCCAGGAATTGCGCCTGCCCAAGCATGGCTGGCGCATTCTCTCCTTCACCCCGCTTGCCCCCATCTATGCCGGCGCCTTCACCATGGCCACTGCCGCGGCCCTCGCCTGCGCGGCGCTGATCCTGATCGTGGTGCTTTTCGAGCAGCGGCGGCGCCTCGTGGCCCACCGGCTGGCCGACCACAACCGTCTCGAACAGCGCGTGGCCGAACGAACCGAGGACCTGCACGCCATGAACGAGCAGTTGCGCGCCGAAATCGCCGAACGCGTGCGCGCCGAAAAGGCTGAGCGCGATGCCCAGGAAGGGCTGGTGCAGGCGGCCAAGCTGGCCAGCCTCGGCCAGGCCCTGGCCGGGGTCGCCCACGAGGTCAGCCAGCCCGTTGCCGCCCTCGCGACCCACATGGCCAGCGCCCGCCTCCTTGAGCAGCGCCGGGGCGGCAGTGAACTGGGACCCATCCTCACGGCCATGGACAAGGTGGTCGACCGCCTCGCCACCCTCACCGGTCATTTGAAGACCTTTGCCCGCAAGGAAACCCAGGTCGCCATGACCGCCGATATCGGCACGGTCATCGCCAATGCCCTCGATCTCACCGACCATCGCCTGCGCCAGGTCGGCGTCGACATTGAATACCGCCGCCCGCGCCCGCCCATCGGCGTCTCCGCCAATCCGGTTCATATCGAACAGGTGCTGATCAACCTCATCGCCAATGCCGCCGACGCCATGCAGGACGCCCCCCTGCGCATACTCTCCATCGGCGTCACCAGCGAAGGCGGCACGGCCAGCATAACCATTGCCGATACCGGCAGCGGCATCGCGCCCGATAACATGAGCACCCTGTTCGACCCCTTCTTCACCACCAAGCCCGCCGGCAAGGGTCTCGGGCTGGGGCTCGCCATTTCCTATGGCCTGGTGCGCGATAGCGGCGGCACCATCGCCGTCCGCTCCCGGCCCGGCAAGGGCAGCACCTTCACAATCACCCTTCCGGCCATCGTCGCCGCCTCATCCCGGGTATCCGCATGACCGAACCCAGTGTCCTTATCGTCGACGACGAAGACATGGTGCGCACCGCGCTGGAACAATGGCTGCGCCTGTCCGGCTTTGACACCGCGACCGCCGCAAACGCCCAGGAGGCCCTGGCCGCCATCGATGATCGCCATCCCCATGTTGTGCTGACCGATGTGCGCATGCCCGGCCTCTCCGGCATGGACCTCCTGCGCTCCATCGCCGAGCGGGGCCTGCCCACCGAGGTCATCCTGATCACCGGGCATGGCGACGTTCCCATGGCGGTGGAAGCCATGCGCGGCGGCGCCTTCGATTTCCTGCAAAAGCCCTATGTGCCGGACCAGCTGGTCAATTCCATTGCCCGCGCCGCCGAGCAGGCCCGATTGAAGCGCGAACTGGCCGATTTGCGCCGCCGCCTCGATGGCGGTGAAAACGAGCTGGCGACGCGCCTGGTCGGCACTTCCCGCGTCATGCAGGAGCTGCGCCGCTCGGTGCTGGAACTGGCCGGCATACCGGCCGATGTCATCCTTCTGGGCGAAACCGGCACCGGCAAGGAAGTGGTGGCGCGGTGCCTCCACGATTTTTCTCCTCGCGCCAAGGGCCCTTTCGTCGCCGTCAATTGCGCCGCCATCCCCGCCGAACTGATCGAGAGCGAATTGTTCGGCCATGAATCGGGGTCCTTCACCGGGGCGTCCGGCCAGCGGGTGGGGAAGTTCGAATTTGCCAATGGCGGCACGCTGTTGCTCGACGAGATCGAATCCATGCCGCTATTGGCCCAGGCCAAGGTGTTGCGCGTCATCCAGGAGCGCGAAGTCGAACGCCTGGGCTCCAACAAACAGATCCCGCTCGATTTGCGGATCATTGCCGCCTCCAAGGTCGACCTCAATGCCGAGAGCCAGGCCGGCCGCTTCCGTGCCGATCTCTACTACCGCCTCAACATGGCCACCCTCGACCTGCCGCCTCTGCGGGACCGGGGTGACGACTGTGTCATCCTCTTCCATCACTTTCTGGGCGAGGCCGCCCGCCGCTTCGGCCGCCCTGCGCCGGATCTCCATCCGGCCGACATCAATGCTCTGCTCTCCCATGCATGGCCCGGCAATGTGCGCGAGCTCAAGGCCGCCGCCGACCGTTTCGCCCTGGGCCTTGGGGCCACCGGACGCTCCATTGGCGACATTCTGGGCCAGCGTGTCCCGGCCAGTTCCGGCGCAAGCCTGGCCGAACGGGTCGCCGCCTATGAGCGCCACCTGATCGAGGCCGAACTGGACCGGCACGAGGATTCCATCGCCGCCGTCGCGGAGGCCTTGCAGGTGCCCCGGCGCACCCTGAGCGAAAAAATGACCCGCCTCGGCGTGCGCCGTTGACCCCATTGGCGCACTGCGCCACATCAGACTTGACCAGACAGGAACTGCCCGTGATCCCAATCATCGACACCCATCTGCACCTGATCTACCCCGACCGGTTTTCCTATCCCTGGATCTCTGGCACCCATCCACTCAACGGGCACTGGATCATCGAGGACTACTGGACCGAGGCCAAGCCCTTGGGCATCCAGGCGGCCCTCCATATGGAAGTCGATGTCGCCGAGGCCGATATCGAGGCGGAAACGCGCTTCGTCCTTGATCGCGAGGGCGTTGTCGGCGCCATAGCCGCCTGCCGCCCCGAAAGCCCCGACTTCCCCAGGCAGCTCGAAACCCTGGCCGCCCTTCCCGGCGTCCGTGGCCTGCGCCGAATTCTCCACGAAGTGCCCGACGATCTGAGCCAGACCCAGCTCTTTGCCGAAAACCTGCGCCGCCTTCCGGCCCATGGCCTCAGTTTCGATCTCTGCGTCCGCCACGACCAATTGCCCATTGGCCAATCCCTTGTGGCCAAATGCCCGGACGTAACCTTCATCCTCGATCATTGCGGCGCCCAGGACATCGATGTGAACCAGCCCGGCCCCTGGGCCGACAATATCCGGTCCTTGTCACGTTTGCCCAATGTGAACGCCAAGATCTCCGGCATCATGGCCTATGCCGGCCCGAACTGGACCCTCGACCAGCTCCGCCCCTATGTGGAACACATCATCGACTGCTTCGGCTGGGACCGCGTGGTCTGGGGCTCGGACCATCCCGTGGTCACTCTCGGCGGCAGCCTGACCGACTGGGTCACAACCGCCCGCAAGATCGTCAGTGGCGCTACTGAGGACGAGCAAACAAAACTCTTCAATGCCAATGCCCGGCGGATCTATCGGCTCTAGACAATTTCCCGCTGCATCGGTCACGTCCGATCAACGCGGCAGTTTCCCCTTGGTCTTGAAATAGGCTGTCCACGCGCCATCTTGCGCCCGCTCGGCGGCTGCCGCGAGTGAAAAGCCATTGGCAGCCTTGAGCCCTGGCACCTCGTCCCAGTCAATCGGCACCGCCACCGGCGCGCCCTCGCGGGAGCGCACCGACCAGGGACAGATCGCCGTCGACCCCCGTTCATTGCGCAGATAGTCGATGAAGAGCCGTCCCTTGCGGCGGGCCTTGGAAATGCTGGCCGTATAGCGTTGCGGTTCGTCATCGGCCATGGCCTGGGCAAACGACTTGCAGAAAGTTTTGACCTCCGGCCATTCCGCCCTGGGTTCAAGCGGTACGATCACATGAATGCCCTTGCCGCCCGACACCATCGGAAAACTGGCGAGGCCCATATCCTTGAGGCGATCCCTGATGTCGGTGGCGGCTGCGGTGATGGCCGGGAAATCCAGCCCCTCATCGGGATCGATGTCGAAAACAAGCCGGTCCGGTTTCTCGACATCGGAAAATCGCGATCCCCAGATATGCCATTCGAGCACGTTCATCTGCGTGCCTGCCACCAGCCCCGCCAGGTCGTCGACATGGAAGTAATCCTTCCTGTCGCCATCCTTTTCCGTGATGGATTTTGAATGCATCTGCTCGGGGAATCCCCCCGTGTCGTGCTTCTGGAAAAAGCAGTGCTTTGTGCGCCCCTGCGGACAGCGCACCAGGCTCAGCGGCCGATCCTTGATATGGGGCAGCATCACCTCGGCGACATCCTCATAATAAGCCACCAGCTGCGCCTTGGTAATGCCCTGCCCGGGATAGACCACACGGTCGGGACTGGTGAGTCGAACCCCCAGTTTCTCCGCCACCGCTTCGCCATCCCCATCGATCGATTGTGCCTTCTCCATGCGCACCTCCTTGGCCGGCTTGTCCTCGCGCAGGCCGATGAAGCTGGGATGGCGCAGGATATTGTCGCCGGTCAGCTCGGTATAGGCGATCTCCGCCACCAGTTCCGGCTTCACCCATTTGGCCCCGCGGGCAATCTCCTTTGGCACAGACGCGAATGGATTGGTCTTGCGCTCCAGCTTGTCCAGTCTGGAACCCAGCTCAATCAAAAGGTCCTGGTTGAACCCCGTCCCGACCCGCCCGCGATAGGCCAGCGTGTCGCCTTCCCAACTGCCCAGCAGCAGCGAGGCAAACCCCTTGCGTTTGGACGAGGGCGACCAGCCGCCGATGACGAATTCCTGCCTTTTGAGACACTTGATCTTCAGCCAGCCCTTACTGCGCTCGCCACGGTAAGGCGCATCGGCGCGCTTCGCGATCACGCCTTCATGCCCATCCCTGCACAGCGCATCGAGCACCTTCTGCCCATGCCCAAGCACATGGGATGAATACTGCACCGGGTCCTTCTTTCCCGTTCTGGCCAGAATATCCTGGAGACGCGCCTTGCGCTCGACCAGCGGCAGCCCGGTCAGGTCCTTGCCATCGGCCTCGAGCAAGTCGAAGGCGAAGAATTCGAGCCGCCCGCCATCCGACAACACCGCCTTGAGGGTGGAAAAGTCCGTTCGCCCCTTGTCATCAAAAGCGCAGATCTCTCCATCGATCAGCGCCGAGCCGATCTTGAGCTTCTGCAATGGCGCAATCAGCGCCCCGAACTGCTCGGTCCAGTCCAGCCCGTTGCGGGTATAGAGCCGGACGCTGTCTCCGGCCACGGCGGCCAGGCATCGATAGCCGTCATATTTCATCTCGAACAGCCAATCCTCGCCTGCCGGCACGCTGTCCACGAGCGTCGCCAATTGCACCGGACGGAACGCTGGCACCTTGCCCGATTTTGCGCTGCTCATGATCCGCGTCTTCTGGTCGGCCTTCTCCGCTTCTTCCGGGTCTGAATGCCACACCGCCTTGGCCGGCACCCTGGTTTTCTTTTCCGGCTTGGCGCCGCTGGCGATCCCCTTGAAATCGCGTCCGCTCGCCACCGAACGGGTGAAGCGGGTGGTCAGCGTATCCTTGTCACGCGCATAGCTGTCGCGGTGTTTGATCAGCAGCCAGTTCTCGCGGTCCGGTCCATTGCGACGCTTGCTGTCGCGTCCTTTCATGTGCACCAGCACATATTCGCCCTTCATCCGCTCGCCGAAGAGCCGCAGCTTGAGATCGCCGCTCTCCAGCCCCTCATGCGGATCGCCAACCGGCTCCCAGGTGCCCCGATCCCACAGCATCACCGTGCCGCCGCCATACTCGCCCTCGGGAATGGTACCCTCAAAACCGCCATATTCGAGCGGGTGGTCTTCCACCCTGACTGCAAGGCGCTTGTCGCCCGGATTATTGGACGGTCCCTTGGTCACCGCCCAGCTCTTGAGCACCCCATCGAGTTCGATACGGAAATCATAATGCAGCCGCGTTGCATCATGCTTTTGCACCACGAAGCTGCCGCGTCCGGCCTTGCCTGCTTTCGGCGCCGCGCCGGCTGGCTCCTGCGTCTTGGCAAAATCGCGCTTGGCCTTGTAATCCTTGAGGAGATCCTGCGCCTTGCTGGCCATCGATCAACTCGCCTTCTTGCGTGTCGAGGCCGCCTTCTTGGCCGGAGCCTTCTTCTTCCCGCCCCCTTCAAGGCTCTCCTTGAGAGCCGCCATCAGGTCGACCACGTTCTCGCCGCTCGGGCGTTCCGGGGCCTCGTCCTTGCTCGCCGTGATCTTGCGGCCCTTGGCCTTCATCTTGCGTCCGATCAGTTCGCGCAGCGCGCCCTGATAGTGATCCTTGAATGCACCGGCATCGAAGGGGGCGGTCTTTTTCTCGATCAGCGCCGTCGCCACCTCCAGCAGGTCTGCCTCGGCCTTCTTCCCCGAAATTTGGGAGAAGAATGGGTCCGCCTTGCGAATTTCCTCTTCATAATGGAGCGTTTCGAGCATCAGCCCCGTGCCCGAGGGCTTGATGGCCGCCAGATATTCCTTGCCGCGCATGGAGAGCTGCCCGAGGCCGACCTTCTCGGTCTTGCGCAATGCATCGCGAATGACGCGAAACGCATCTTCGGCCAGCTCGTCCGTCGGCACCACGAAATAGGACTTGTCGTAATAGATCGGGTCGATCTCGCAGGCGCCCACGAACTGGGTCAGCTCCAGCGTCTTGCGCGTCTCGAGCTTGACTGCGTCGATCTCCTCATTGGTGAGCAGGACATAGTCGCCCTTCTCATATTCGAAGCCTTTGATGATCTCGTCCTTGTCGACGGGCCCCACCCCGGCCACCACCTTTTCATAATGGATCGGCTTGCCGGTCGGCTCGTGGATTTGCCGGAAGCTGGGCTTGGCGCTGGGCCGCGCTGCGCTGAACAATTCAACGGGGATGGCGACCAGTGACAGGCGTAACTGGCCTTTCCAGATCGGACGCGATGCAGGCATGACAGCTTCCCGGGGTTCAATACTGCCTTTTCAACGCCGCATTCGCCCGCGCGTTCCGGTTCACCTTTGCGCGCGCCGGGAACGCTTTTCCCGCCTGGATCATTTCCAGCGCGATCAACAGGTGCGGAACCATGAGACTGGCAAGGATAGTGCTCGACCGGATGCGGGCCGATGAAATGGGCCCGGCGCCTAGTCTGGCCTTTGCGTCCGACGAAGAGCCGGGCTGGCATCGGCAGAGGCACGGCAGCGGTTTCTCCTACCGCGACAATGCCGGCAATCGTCCCGACCAGCATGCCCTGGCCCGCATCCGCGCCCTCGCCATTCCCCCGGCCTGGACTGATGTCTGGATCTGCAAGGACGCCTGCGGCCATATCCAGGCCACCGGCCGGGACGAGAAGGGCCGCAAGCAATATCGCTACCATGCCGACTGGATCGAGCACCGCAGCGCCACCAAGTTCGACACGCTCCAGGATTTCGCCAAGGCCCTGCCGGGTCTGCGCGAACAGGTGCAAGCAGACCTGCGCCGCCGCACGCTGGGCTATGAGCGCGTGGTCGCTTCGGTGGTCTGGCTGCTCGATCACAGCCTGATCCGCATTGGCAACCCCGCCTATGCACGGCAGAACAAAAGCTTCGGGCTCACCACGCTACGCCGTCGGCACGTGGACATCACGGGCCACAAGCTTCAGTTCCAGTTCAAGGGAAAGTCGGGCAAGCTATGGCGCCTGCAGCTCGCCGACCGGCGTATCGCCAATATCCTCAAGAGCCTCAACGAACTGCCGGGCCAGCAATTGTTCAAATATGAGAGCGAGGCGGGCTTCTGCGCCATCTCATCGCGCGACGTGAACGACTATCTTGCCGCCTTTGCAGGTCCCGACTTCACCGCCAAGCATTTCCGCACCTGGGCGGGCACGGTCCGCGCCTTTGGCCTTTTCGCCGACGCCGCGCTGCCCGAGACCAAATCTGCCCAGGCCCGTGTCATGAACAGCCTCATCGACCAGGTCGCGGCGCAATTGGGCAATACCAGGACTGTCTGCCGCCAGGCCTATATCCACCCGTCGCTTCCCGAAGCCTGGCAGGCGGGAGAATTGCGGCGTTCCGGCCGGTTGAAACCGGTCGAGCATCTCGATGAGGATGAAGTGGAAACGGCGGCCTTTCTGAAACGCCTGGGACGATAGCCTCAATCGGTTCGGAACTGTGTCGGCATTGCGGCGTTGCGTCTCCAATCACGACAATGGAGGGCAGCATGGCCGCGCACGTTTCATCGCATCCGGATCGCAGGGGAATCGGGTTTTGGTGGACCATGTTTGTCGGCATTGTGCTGTTTGTCTTCGGTCTGCCCATTGCGGCCGGTGGCCTTTGGCTCATTACGCTGGGCGGTTCCTGGTATTACCTGCCGGCGGGCATCGGCCTGCTGCTGACGGCGTGGTTCCTGTTCCGTCGCCAGTTGGCGGCCGTCTGGATTTATCTCGTCACCTGGGTGGCAACCCTGATCTGGGCCCTCTGGGAAGCCGGCTTTGACGGCTGGGCGCAAGTACCCCGACTTTTGGCGCCGACCATCGTTCTTGTTCTCGTCCTCTCCACCCTACCCATGCTGCGCGGTTCCGTGCGCCGCTTCGGCAGCGGCGCGGTCGCCGCAATGGTGACCTTGGCGGGTGCCGTGGGCGCCATAGGCGTCGCCAACTACAGTGTCGAGACCAGTGTCGCTCAGGAGGTGGATGAGCCCATTGGCCAGCCCGAGGCCCCCGTGGCGCCCCCGGCCGCTGAAGCGCCCGATGCGATCGGGACTGAACCCGCGGAAACAAGCACCCAACCAGTGGCCCCCGCGGATCCTGCCCAACCTGCCGATGCTGAAGGGGCACCCCTGGAAGCTGGCGAAGACGAGCTTGCCGCAGCCGAGACGGGCCCCGCCTATATGGCTTTGGAGACTGGCGTGGACTGGCCCGCCTATGGCGGCACCCATCGCGCCCTGCGCTATTCGCCGCTCGACCAGATCACGCCCGAAAATGTCGGCCAGCTTGAAAAGATCTGGGAGTTCCGCACCGGCGACCTGCCCACTGACGGTGAGCCCTTCGGCAATCAGAACACACCCGTAAAGGTCGGCGACAGGCTCTATATCTGCTCGGCCATGAACAAGGTCAGCGCGCTCGATGCCGCCACCGGCGCCGAATTCTGGACCTATGATCCGGGCGTTTCCACCGACAATGTCGGCTACAATGCCTCGTGCCGGGGTCTGGTCTATTTCGAGGACCCCACCGCCGAGCGCACCGAGCTCTGCGCCACGCGCACGGTCAACCTCACCCATGATGCGCGCATGATCGCGCTCGACACCGAAACCGGCCAGCTCTGCCCCGATTTCGGCAATGGCGGCATGGTCAATCTGCTCGAAGGCATCGGCGACACGGCGCCTGGCTTCTACGCGCCCACCTCTCCGCCAACGCTGGTGCGGGATGTGCTCGTCGTGGGCAGCCAGGTGAGCGACAACCAGCAGCGCACGGCCCCATCCGGCGTCATCCGCGGCTACAACGTCGTCACCGGCGAACTGGAATGGGCCTGGGACATGAACCGTCCCGGCGAAAACGGCCTGCCGCCTGATGGTGAAATCTATTCCCCCGGCACGCCCAATGTGTGGACCATCGCCTCGGGCGACGATGAACTGGGCATGGTCTACCTGCCCATGGGCAATTCGGCCGTAGACTATTGGGGCGGCACCCGCTCCGAAGCCGAGAACACCTATTCGACCGCCATCGTCGCGCTCGACGTCGAAACCGGCGAAGTGGCCTGGCACTACCAGACCGTCCACTACGACATCTGGGACTATGACCTGGGCGGCCAGGGTTCGCTGGTGGATTTCCCAACCGACGAGGGACCGGTTCCGGCCATCATCATGCCCTCCAAGCAGGCCCAGTTCTATATTCTCAATCGCGAGACGGGCGAACCGCTGGTCAATATCGAGGAGCGTCCCGCGCCCCAGGGCGGCGTCGAGCCTGACCGTCTCTCGCCCACCCAGCCCTATGTCACGGACTTCCCCAACCTGCTCAAGCCGGACCTTGCCGAGGCCGACATGTGGGGCGCCACCCCGCTCGACCAGCTCTGGTGCCGCATTCAGTACCGGCAGGCTGCCTATGATGGCGTCTATACCCCGCCAACCGTCGACCAGCCCTGGATCCAGTTCCCCGGCTATAATGGCGGCTCGGACTGGGGCGGCATTGCCGTCGATCCGGTCAACAACATCCTCATCGCCAACTACAACAACATGCCCAACTACAACCAGCTGATCCCGCGCGAAGAGGTCGACGAAATGGGCGTCTATTCCATTGCCGATCCGAACTATGAGCCCTCGGCCGGTTCGGGCTCGCATGGCTCGATCAGCCCGCAGGCCGAGGCGCCCTATGGCATTCGCGTCAATGCCGGCTGGCGCGTGCCGTTCACCGGATTGCTGTGCAAGGAACCACCCTATGGCGGCATCGCCGCGATCGACCTTGAAACCCGCGAAGTGCTCTGGGACCGCCCCTTCGGCACCGCCCGCAAGAATGGTCCCTTTGGAATCCCCTCCATGCTGCCGCTCGATATCGGCACGCCCAATAATGGCGGCGGCGTCATCACCGCCTCGGGCCTGTTCTTCATCGGTGCGGCCACCGACGATCTGTTCCGGGCCATCGATGTGGAAACCGGTGAACGCCTGTGGGACGTGGAACTGCCGGCCGGGGGCCAGGCCACCCCGATGACCTACGAGGCCGAAGGCCGGCAGATCGTGGTGATCAATGCCGGTGGCCACGACTTCATGGAAACACCCATCGGCGATTACTTCATCGCCTATGCCTTGCCGGACGGTGGAAATGCAGCGGAAGGAACCGAGCAGCCCTAACTCCAGGCCCCACCTAACAACGGAATGGAAATGGACCCAGCGTCAGTCTTTTCCTTCGACATGAGCTATTGCGGATCACCACCGACCCTGGACACGCTCTGGGGCCGGTGGAATTTCGATCCCGTGCTGCTCATGGCCCTGCTTGCAACCGCTATCGGCGCCGGCATCGCCCTGCGTCATGCCGGACCACGGCGACAATGGGCCTTTGCCGGTGCATGGCTGCTGGCGGCGATCCTCTTCGTCTCGCCCCTCTGCGCCCTCAGCGTGGCGCTGCTATCTGCACGCGTCACCCATCATGTCGCGCTCACCATGCTGGTCGCGCCGCTCCTGGCCATGGCGCTGCCTGCCGCATGGGGCCGCAGCCTGTCGCTCCTGCCCCCGCTGGTCATCTCGACTATGGCGCTCTGGCTCTGGCATGCCCCCGATCCCTATACCGCCGCCTTCCTGCACCCGGCTCTCTACTGGGCCATGCAGCTGAGCCTTCTCTGCTCATTCACCTGGCTCTGGCTGGGCCTTGTGCACGCCAACGCCTCCATGGCCTCTGGCCTGTCAGCGCTCTCGAGCGCCATCCAGATGGGCCTGCTTGGCGCATTGCTGGTCTTTGCGCCGCAGCCGCTCTACCTGCCCCACCTCACCTCCACCCTGGCCTTCGGCCTTTTGCCGCTGGAAGACCAGCAACTGGCGGGGCTGATCATGTGGGTGCCGGCCAATCTGCCGCTGATGGCGCTGGTCCTGTGGCGTCTGGTTGACGCGCTCAGGCCGGATCGGACCATCACGCAATGATCGTCACCTGGCTCAAATTCATCCATGTCGCGACCATCGCGCTCTGGTCGGCAGGCCTGATCGCCCTGCCCATTCTCTATCGGCAGCGCCGGGGACTAACAGGCGAGGCGCTGCACAAGCTGCACGCCTTTACCCGCTTTCTCTATGTCGCGCTGGTCTCGCCCGCCGCCTTTGTCGCCATCGGCACCGGCACGGCCCTGATCCTCTTGCAGGGAACCTATGAAAACTGGTTCTCGGCAAAACTGGTCGGCGTCTCGGTGATGACCGGCATCCACATCTTTTCGGGTCTGATGATCCTGCGGCTCTTCGAACCCGACCGGTCCTATCCCCTGGGACGCTTCGTCGTCGTGATGACGCTCACCCTGCTCTCCATCGGCGCCATCCTGGCCCTGGTTCTGGGCAAGCCCGACATTTCATGGCCACCCGTGCTGGCGGCCTTCTTTGCGCCGGGCGCGCTGTCGGCCTTTGTGGGTCAATTCATTGGCGGGACGAAATGATGAGGCCCACGCCGTGATCGAACACCAGCTTGCCCCCATGCCAGCCCGCAAAGCCGGCCGCCATAGTCGCCAGCACCGAGAGCATCAGCCCATTGGGCAGCACGGTCTCGGGCCAGTAGATCCTGAGCCCGGCATTGGCCCCGACAATGGCCAGCATGACCATGGCCGCAATAGCGTGGTTCCAGCTGGCCACGCGCACGCGAATGCCCGGCACGGCCAGCAGTTCGAGCGTGCCCGCAATGGCCGCCAGGACCCCGAAGCCAAAGGCGGCGCCGGCGGCCCATTTGCCGACCTCGACCCAGAACAGGTCCGCTGTCCACCAGTAGAAGACGTCGACGCCCAGCGTGGCGACCACAAAGGCAATGGGGAAATGCACCAGCATGGCATGGATCGGATGTCCGGCCACCGCGATGGCCGAGCCGATATCCTTTTCGGCCACGGCGCGAATGGCCGGATTGGGATGATCGGAGCGCGCCTCCGGTGGCGTCTCCTCGTCGCGGATTTCGGTTTCTTCATCCTCGCGCGAAATGTCTGTCATCTGCTTCGCCCCTTGCTCAAGCCCGTTGCACTTTGTGCAACGCCGTTATTGCTGGCTGGTTGCAGTGGCGCGCTGTCCACGCTCGACCCAGCCGGTCCACGCGCCGCCAACCTGGCCAATCTGTGGTGGATCATGCTGGCCGGCTCGGTGCTGCTCTTTGCCCTGGTCATGGTGCTCTTCGCCCTTGCCTATATCCGCACCGATTGGGTCGGGCGCATCACGCCCGCACAATGGATCGTCGGCGGCGGCCTTGTCCTGCCCATTCCCATCCTGGTGCTGCTGACAGGAACCGCCCTGGTGCTGGGCGAGCAATTGCTGCCCAGGGACGAGGCCCCCATACGCCTTGGCGCCCATGCCGAGCGCTGGGTCTGGAATTTCACCTTCCCCGATGGCAGCCCCATGGTCGGTGAAACGCTCCACATGCCCGCCGGCGTCCCGGTCGACATCGCCGTCACGGCCGAGGATGTGATCCATTCATTCTGGATACCCAGGCTGGGCGGCAAGATCGACGCCATTCCCGGCCACACCAATGTCATCCGCCTCCAGGCTGATGAGCCCGGCATCTATTGGGGCCAATGCGCCGAATATTGCGGCGAAGGCCATGACGGCATGTTTTTCAGGGTCGAGGCCCATGACAGTGAAGATTTCGAGGCGTTGACGGACGGGATCGCAGAATGACCGAGACCACCTCCCCCATCCGCCTGCATAAGCAACTTGATGCCATCTGGCGCACGCCGCCGGGTCTGGCCCGGCTCTCCAGCGTCAACCACACCATTCTGGGCAAGCGCTTCATGGTGCTGGCTTTGGTGTTCTTCGCTATCGGCGGCCTGCTCTCCATGCTGATCCGCGCGCAATTGGCCACGCCGAACAGCGCCTTTATCGGGCCTGAGCTCTACAACCAGATCTTCACCATGCATGGCACGGTGATGATGTTCCTCTTCGCCATTCCCATGTTCGAGGGCTTCGCCATCTACATGCTGCCCAAACTCCTGGGTGCGCGCGACCTGGCTTTTCCCCGTCTCACCGCCTATGGCTTCTGGTGCTATCTCTTCGGCGGCTCGATCCTGATCATCGCCATGCTGGCCGGTGCCGCCCCCAATGGCGGCTGGTTCATGTATACCCCGCTGTCCTCCAAGCCCTACACACCCGGCATCAATGCCGATGTCTGGCTGCTCGGCATCACCTTTGTGGAAATCTCGGCTGTCACCGCGGCCGTCGAAATCTTCGTCACCATCCTCAAGATGCGCGCGCCCGGCATGGCGCTGGCCCGGATGCCGCTCTTTGCCTGGTACATGCTGGTGACGGCCGGGATGATGATCATCGGTTTTCCGCCACTGATCCTGGGCTCGATCCTGCTCGAAATGGAGCGCGCCTTTGACCTGCCGTTCTTCGATCCCACCCGTGGCGGCGATCCGCTGCTCTGGCAGCACCTGTTCTGGCTGTTCGGGCATCCAGAGGTCTACATCATCTTCCTGCCGGCCGCCGGGGCGCTCTCGACCATTATCCCCGTCTTTGCGCAGCGTCCGATCCTGGGCTATCGCGCCATTATCGCCGCCATCGTCGCCATGGCCTTTCTCAGCTTCGGGCTCTGGGTCCATCACATGTTCACCGTGGGCATTCCCCACTTGGCGCTGGCCTTCTTCTCGGCGGCCAGTGCGCTGGTGGCCATCCCGACCGCTGTGCAGATCTTCGCCTGGATCGGCACTCTGGCATCGGGCAGACCGCGCTGGGATATTCCCATGCTCTATGTCATGGGCTTCTTCATCGTTTTCGTCATGGGTGGATTGACCGGCGTCATGCTGGCCATGGTGCCGTTCAATACCCAGGCCCATGACAGCTATTTCGTGGTGGCGCACCTCCACTATGTGCTGGTGGGCGGCTTCGTCTTCCCCATGCTGGCGGCCATCTACTACTGGCTCCCGCATATTTCAGGACGCCAGAGCCTCTACCGGCTCTCCATTCCCGCCTTCTGGCTGATCCTGATCGGCTTCAACCTCACCTTCTTCCTCATGCACCTGACCGGGCTCATGGGCATGCCGCGCCGCATCTCCACCTACCCCTCCAATTGGGGCTGGGACTGGCTCAACCTCTTGTCCTCGGTCGGCGGCTTCATCCTCACCATGGGCTTCGCCCTGGTGCTGGCCGACATGGTGCTGCAATTCCGCTTTGGAGCCCGCTTCCGCCGCGACCCCTGGAAAGCGCAGACGCTGGAATGGGCCACGGCCACCCCGCCTCCGAGCTACAATTTCGCCTCCCTGCCCCGCATCCAGGGCCGCGCCGACCAGCTCGCACCGGCCGGGATCGGGCCGGGTCTGGCCAGTGGCGGAGGCTATCTGGGCTTTGCCCGCAATGGTGAGCAGGAAACCCTGGGCGTCGATATCGCCACCGGCGAGGTCCAACACCTGATCACCCTGCCACGCCGCTCCTACCTTCCCCTCTGGACTGCATTGGCGACGGCCAGCGTCTTTCTTGCCCTATTATTCAAGCTCTATTGGCTGGCACCCTTGGGCGTACTGGCGACGCTTTGTCTGTTCCTGTGCTGGCCCGCCAGTCTCGGGCGAACGCGCGATCACGGACCTATCGACATTGGCTGCGGCGAGGCTGTGGTGCCCGACACCGAGGCGCCGGACAATGTCAGCATTCTTGCCAATCGCGCAGCGCTGGTGATGGATGGCACCCTCTTTGCCTCGCTGCTCTTCGGCGGCTTGTTCCTGCTGGTCGTCGCGCCCGGCTGGCAGGACCTGCCCGCGCTGGACTGGCAGGCCTGGCCCGCGGCCCTGGCCCTTGCCTCCACTGCTGTCGGCGCCGGATTTGCCTATCTCGCCCGGCGAACAAACAAGGCCGGGGCCAGCCCCCGGTTCTCCCTAGTGGCCTCGGCCAGCGCGCAGGCACTGGCTGCACTCCTCCTTGCCTGGGGCATGATCGGCCTGGCCGGACCCACCGAACACGCCCGGCAGGCCGTCATTTTTGCCGTCCTGGCCTATGCCGCATTGCACACTGCTCTGGGTGCAATCCTGGCAGGTCATGCTCTTTGGCGGCTCTCAAGGGGCTACGTCTCTGCGCGCCGCCAGACCGAACTCGTGCTGGCCTGGCTCTGGAGTTCCTACGCTGCGGGCGCCACCATCCTGGCGCTGGGTCTCGCCCTTCTCTTGGCGAATATTGGGGGCGGAGCATGATCACCCCTGCCCGGAACGGTCTTGTTCATCTGATCGCTGGATTCCTTGTTTGGTCTCTGGCCTTTGTCGTGCTCTACGCCCTTCAGGCCCTTGGCTGCGCCTATGACTGGGGCGCGTGGCACCGGCCATTGCTCATCGCGGCCTATCTGGCCTTTCTGGCCCCCATGTTCTGGCTCGCGACACGGCAGCCATCCGTCGACGAACCGGTCCCGATACTGTCCGTCGCCGCCCTCTGGGCCAATCGCGCGGCGCTGCTGGCGGGCGTCCTCGTATTCATGCCGGTCACCTTCGCCAGCCTTTGCACCTGACGGGTCCTGACGCTTGCGCCGCTGTCGCCAAGATGACCGCAGGTTCAGTCCGCGCCCGGCACGCCATCGTCGAAGTGACCCCATTGGGCAAAGACGCCACCGGCCAGCCGATGCCTCGGATCATCGAGATCGAGGGGTTGGCGGGGGTCGGGCGAGCCGAGCTCAAGCGACCCATGGGCCGGCGCCCAGGCGAAGGCGGGTTCGGGATCGTTGTAAAAAAAGGCATTGGGATTGTTCGAAATGCCGAAAATGGTGCGATGTCCCAGCGTTTCGATATCCAGGGCATAGCTCACCAGGCTCGCCAGATCGTCACGATTGAACCAGAGGCGGGCTTCGCGGGGCGTACCGGGCTGGCCAGCCGTGCAAATGCGGATGGCGAGGCATTCCACCCCGAACTTATCGAAGTAGAGCCGGCTCAGCGTCTCGCCGAAGGCCTTTGACACGCCATAGAGCGAGTCCGGCCTGTAGGGTGCGTCGACGCCCTTGGGCAATTCGCCCGTCGGATACATGCCCTGCACATGGTAGGACGAGGCGAAAATGACCCGCCGGACCCCCGCCTTCCGGGCCGACTCGAAGATGTTGTAGGTGCCCATGACATTGGCTTCGAGCACGGTCTGCCAGCCGGCTTCCTTGGCCATGCCCCCGAAATGAACCACTGCGGAGATATCCTGCGCCATCAGGTGGTCAATCGCGTCGCGATCGGCAAGGTCGGCAATCGCGACCTTTGCACCATCTTCGGGAGCAACAATGTCGGTCGCCAGGACGGCCCGGCCCGTGGCTTCGAAGGCACGGCGGAGATGGGTACCCAACCGCCCCGAGGCGCCGGTCAGCAGGATTTGGGGCATGGCTCTGGTCCTCAGGCTGGGGCGTCGGCGCGCAGGCGCGGATCGGGCCGTGGCACGGCACTGATCAATTGCTGTGTATAGGCATGCTGCGGTCGCTCGCAAATCTGGGCAACATCGCCGATCTCGACAATTCTGCCATTCTTCATCACCGCCACCCGGTCGCAGAAATAGCGGATGACCGAAATGTCGTGCGAGATGAACAGATAGGAGAGCCCGAATTCCGATTGCAGGTCGCGCATCAGGTCCAGCACCTGGTGGCGCAGCGACACATCGAGCGCCGAAGTGGGTTCGTCGGCAATGATCAGCCGGGGCCGCACCGCGATGGCCCGGGCGATGGAAATGCGCTGCCGCTGCCCGCCCGAAAAGGCATGCGGATAGCGGTCGCCGATATCGGCCGGCAGACCCACACGCGTCAGCAGTTCCTGCACCCGGTCCATCATCTGGTGCTCGGACATGTCGGTATTGGTGCGCAAAGGCTCCGATATGATCTGGTAGATGGTCATGCGCGGATTGAGCGAGGAATGCGGGTCCTGGAACACCATGCGCACCTCGCCGTAAAGCGATTTCATTCCCGCCTTGCCCAGCGAGGCGATGTCGACCGACGTCCCGTCGCCGCGCCAGTAATGCACCTGCCCGCCGGTCGGATTGTAGACCCGCAGCAGCGTGCGCCCCAGCGTCGTCTTGCCCGACCCGGACTCGCCCACCACCCCCACCGTCTCGCCCTGGTTGATGGTAAGGCTGACCCCGTCAATGGCCTTGAGATAGGCCGTCGGCCGGCCAAAAAAGCCCGGATTGAGCGGGAAATGCAGCGCCAGGTCATTGATCTCTGCAATCGGCTTTTCCGTCTCTGGCCGGGCCGGGCGCGGCGCCGGCGTTTCCAGTTTCAGCACCGAGCCGAGCAGCGCCCGTGTATAGGCCTCCTGCGGGCGGGCAAAGAGGTCGAAGACATTGGCCTCCTCGACCTTCTGCCCGCGAAACATCACCATCACCCGGTCGGCAATCTGGGCCACCACGCCCATGTCATGGGTGATGAACAGCACCGCCATGCCGCGGTCCCGCTGCAATTCGCGGATCAGCGCAAGGATCTCGGCCTGTGTCGTCACGTCCAGCGCCGTCGTCGGCTCGTCGGCAATCAGGATTTCCGGATTGCACGAAAGCGCCATGGCGATCATCGCCCGCTGGCGCATGCCGCCGGAAAACTCGAACGAATAGCGGTCCAGCGCCGCCTCGGGATCGGGGATGCGCACCCGCTCGAGCAAGGCTGCGGCCCTTTTCCGCGCCGCCTCCTTGCTGATCTTTTCGTGCAGCAGGATGGTCTCGATGATCTGGTGCCCGATCGTGTGGACCGGCGACAGGCTTGTCATCGGCTCCTGGAAGATCATGGCAATGCGGCGCCCGCGGATCTGGCGGATGGCCGGGCCGCGATTACCCAGGGCAACGATGTCGACCGCCCCGTCATCAGTGGAGAGGTGAATGCTGCCGCTGGTGATCTCGCCCGGCTTGGCCACCAGTTGCAGGATGGCGCGGGCCGTGACCGACTTGCCCGATCCGCTTTCTCCCACCACGCAGAGCGTCTCTCCCCGCCGCAACTCGAAGCTCACATTCCTGACGGCATGCAGCACGGATTTCTGCATCGGGAAATCGACGGAAAGGTTGTCCACGCGCAGGATCGGTGCGGTCTGGTCGATCATCTCGGCCTCACTTGGCATAGGGGTCGGCGGCGTCGCGCACGCCATCGCCCAGGAAATTGAGCGCCAGCACCGCCACCACCACGCAGATGCCCGGCACGAACAGCCACGGCGCCTGGGTAATGGCCCGCAGGTTCTGCGTGTCCTGCAGCAACACGCCCCAGCTCACGATGGGCGGCTGCAGCCCAAGGCCCAGGAAGCTCAGCGCGGTTTCCGCCAGGATCATGTTGGGAATGGCCAGGGTTATGGCGGCAATGATGTGCGAATAGAGCGAAGGCATCATGTGCCGCATGATGAGGCGAAACTCACTGACCCCATCGAGCCGGGCGGCGATGACGAAGTCTTCGCTGCGCAGGCTCAGGAACCGCCCCCGCACCACGCGGGCAATCTCGGTCCAGCCGATCAGCGACAGGATGACCAGGATGGCGAAATAGACCTGCAGGGGCGGCCAGTCCTTGGGCATGGCGGCGGCAAGCCCGAGCCACAGGGGAATGGTGGGCACCGAGCGGATGAACTCTATGACGCGCTGGATGACCCGATCCACCATGCCGCCGCGATAGCCCGAAATGCCACCCAGCACCATGCCGATCAGCAGCGACAGCCCAACACCCACAAGCCCGATGGACATGGATATCCGCGTGCCATGGATGGTCCGGCTAAAGAGGTCCCGGCCCAGCCGGTCGCCACCGGCAAGGAACATGGACTGGCTCGGATCGAGCGGGCCGATCAGGTGCAGGTCCATCTCGAACAGGCCCCACATCCTGTAGCTCTGGCCGGACACGAACAGTCCGATGGGGATGACCTGCTCTGGATTTGGAGTGAAGATGCGCCGGAAGCTCACCGGGTCGAGCTCGATATCAAAGCCGATGACATGGGGCTCGAACCGCTGTCCACCCGCTCCGTCATCGACGAACAACCCGATCGATTGCGGCGGCGCGAATGTATAGCGCGGGTCGAACTTGCCCGGGTCATAGGGTGCCAGGAATTCGGCAAACAGCGCCACGAAATAGATGAGACCGACCACGAAAAGCGAGACCAGCGCCAGTCTGTGCTTGCGGAACTTGTTCCACATCAGGGACCATTGGCCGGCGGCCTCGAGCTGGCCGGCATTGACCTGGCGGTCCAGCAGCTCGTCTTCGTTTTGCGGCAGGGGAGCTTCGAGGGTCATGAGAGGCGGATCCTCGGGTCGGAGATGGCGAGAAGGATGTCGGAGACCAGCGTGCCGATCAGCACCAGCCCCCCACTGAGCAGGATGAAGGCGCCGGCCAGATACATGTCCTGGCTCTTGAGCGCCTGCAGCAGCAGCGGCCCGGCCGTGGGCAGGTTGAGAACGGTCGAGACGATGAGCTCTCCCGAGATCAGCGCCGGCAGCACCCAGCCGACGGTGGAGATGAAGGGGTTGAGCGCCACCCGCGTCGGATAGGTCAGGATCAGCCGTGCTTCCGGCAGCCCCTTGGCGCGCCCGGCCTCGACATACGGCTTGTGCAACTCGTCGAGCAGATTGGCGCGCATGATGCGGATCAGCGAGGCCGTGCCCGCCGTGCCCAGCACGAAAACCGGTACCCAGGCATGCGTGATGAAATCCCACAGCTTGGCCAGCGACCAGGGCGCCCGTTCAAACTCAGGAGAGAACAGCCCGCCCACAGAGACGCCGAACCACATGGTAGTGACATAGAGCAGCACGATGGCGAGCAGAAAATTCGGCGTTGCCATGGCCAGGAAGGCAAAGGCGGTGGAGAGATAGTCGGTCACCGAATATTGGCGCGCCGCCGAGTAGATGCCGATGGGCAGCGAAAAGGCCCACATCAGCACCAGCGTCAGCAGCGAGATGATCGCCGTCATGCCCATGCGGCCCCAGATCAGCTCGGTGACCGGCTGGTTCCACTCGAAGCTCTGGCCGAAATCGCCGCGGGCAATGCCGCCGATCCATTTGAAATATTGGACAACCACATTCTCGCCCAGGCCATAGCGTTCGCGCAGATTGTTGAGCACGGCGCTGTCGACGGCCTCGCCCGTCTGGGCGATCTGCGCCGCATAGGTGGAGACATAGTCGCCCGGGGGCAATTGGATGACCGTGAAGGCCAGGACCGAAATCGCCAGCATGGCGGGGATCATCCCGGCAATGCGTTTGAGAATGAACAAGAACATGACTGACCACCCATTGCGGGGAACGGTCCGGCCAGAGGCCGGACCGCAGGGAGTGTGCTACTGCTTGAAGTAGAACTGCTCGATGCTCAGCGTGCCGGGGTCGGGATGGATCCAGCCCACCGGCGTGCCCTCCGGCACATTGCCCAGATTGTTCGAGACCACCGAGAAGCCGTTGATCGCGGTGCTGACACCGATCTGGTAGAACTGGTCAGCGCTGATTTCGAGCAATTGCTGGAACAGCGCCGCCTGCTCTTCGGCATTGGACGTGGCCTTGATCTGGTCATAGAGCGCCCACTGTTCCTTGACATAGTCGGGGGGCTCCTGCCCGCCATCGCCGAGGTAATACTTGGCCCATTCCACCGCAAAATTGGACTCGGTGGAGAAGGGGAAATAGTCACGCGGATCGATGAACACGTCGATGCCGCCCGAAGTCGCGCCCCAGACCACGATATCGTGCTGGCTGGCGGTCTTTTCCTCGTAAAACCGCGTGCGATCCATGGCGGCAAAGCGCGCATCGACGCCAACGGCCTGCCAGTATTGCACGAACAGTTCGGCCGCATCGGCCATGGCGCCCAGCGCCGTCACCGCTGCAACATTGACCACCAGCGGGCTTCCATCCGGGGCCAGGCGGAAGCCGTTGCCGCCGCGCTTGTCCAGGCCCATTTCATCAAGAAGGCGATTGGCTTCTTCCACGTCATAATCGATGAACTGGGTGGCAAGCCGTTCATTGTAATAGGGCGTGCCCTGGCGTGGAGAGACCTGCTGGGGCGTACCCTGCCCCAGATAGAGCGCGCCGATGATCGCCTCGCGATCCAGCGCATGCGATAGGGCGACGCGGAAGTCCTTGTTCCCGAACACCTCGTTCTTGACCGGGTCGAGCGAGTTCAGATTGACCGAAATGGTCATGGCATTGCCGACGCGCGATTCACGCGAGCTGATATAATATCCGCCCGCTTCCATGCCCTCCGCCAGCACCGGCAGATTGGTCGGATTGGCGACGTGGCGGACCTCGTAGTCGATCTCGCCGGCCAGCACCCCAAGGAGCAGGGTCTGGGATTCTGCATTCACCGAAATGGAGAGGTCGTCGATATAGGGCAGCTGGTTGCCGGCGCTATCCACCTTCCAGTAATAGGGATTGCGTTCCAGGGTCACGCGCGTGGCGCCGGCTTCATAGGGCTCGACAATGCGCCAGGCCTCGATCGTGGGACGATCCGGATTGCGCCAGCGCTGGATATTCTCGATGCCGACGCCGCACATATTGATCATGTGCTCGGTCCAGTCCGCCGCCCCGGCCGCCGCCGCATTGGCCTCGGCTTCGGGATTGTATTTGGGCATGAACTGGCTGCAATAGGCCTTGCTCAGCATGGCCAGCTGCACGCCATAGACGCTGGCGGCATTGACCACGAACAGCCCGTTCGGCTTGGTCCAGGAAATGGTGAACTCGGTCGGCGATGCCACTGAAACGGTCGGCAGTTCGCCCTCGACTGTCAACCAGCCTGGCTTGGTCGGAAAGAGCTTGGCGTCGGGCAGCACGTCCTCGATGAAGAAGGCCACGTCATCGGCGGTGAACGGGCTGCCATCCGACCACTTCATCCCCTCGCGCAGGGTGAAGGTGAAGTCCTTGCTGTCCTCGCTGGCCGTATAGCTGGCCGCGATATTGGGCACGATGGCGCCGGTCCAGTCGGCGTCCCAGGCGATCAGCGGCTCGTAGCCGAAATGGGTGAACAGCATGTTGCGGTCATTGCCGCCCACCATGCCGCCGCGGAAAGTGCCGCCATAGCGCCCCACCTCCCGGTAGGGAACGATGACGCGAGGCTCGGCCCCAACGCGCTCCGCCACTTCCGGCAAGGCCCCGCTGGCCACCAGCGCCTCCAGTTCAGGCGCCTGGCTATAGGTCTGCGCATAGGCGCCATGGCCGAGCGCCAATAAGGAAATTCCCGCCAGAGCGGCACTCCTGAGATGCTTCAATGTTCCCTCCCATCAAGCTTTTCGATCTGCTGCACCCTGGGTTCGGCCCCGCTTGTGGTGCTGCACCGCACTCTTGTATGACTGCAATATCCTTGTCAATAATGAATCATACTTCTTTTCTTGGACGGCCAACAAGGAGGCGTTGACAGCCCTGAAGCGGTGATGTTTACTCGATGCAGTAATACTACTTGTCGCAGCAGGAGATGGATGTGACCCTCGACGAACTCAAGGCCAGGATCGGCTCGGGCCTTCTGTCCTTTCCCGTGACGGACTTCGACCAGGCAGGCGAGTTCGACCGGGACTCCTATGCCGGGCGATTGCAGTGGCTGTCTTCCTTCGACGCATCCGGCCTGTTCGCTGCCGGCGGCACGGGCGAGTTCTTCTCCATCGGCTATGACGAATATGACGACGTGATCCGCACGGCCGTCAGCAACAGCGCGGCAAATGTGCCGGTCTTGGCGGGCGTCGGCTACGGCACCCGCATGGCTGTCGACCTGGCAAGGCGCGCCGAGAAGGCCGGCGCAGCGGGCATTCTGGTGCTGCCGCACTATCTCATGTTCGCCGAGCAGGAGGGTATCATCGCCCACATGAAGGCGATCTGCGACGCCGTGGGCATAGGCGTCATCTATTACGCGCGCGACAATTCGCGGCTGACGCCGGATTCCCTGGCCCGGCTGGCCGAGCTCTGCCCCAATCTGATCGGCTACAAGGACGGCATCGGTGATCTGCAGCTGATGGTCCAGGTCGCCAGCCGCATTGGCGACCGCATGGTCCATATCGGCGGCCTGCCCACCGCAGAGGTCTTTGCCCAGCCCTATCTGGAAATGGGCGTCACCACCTATTCTTCGGCGGTCTTCAACTTTGTGCCCGAACTGGCCCTGCGCTTTTATCGCGCCATCCGCCAGCGCGATGGGGAGACCGTTCAGGCTCTGCTCAAGAGCTTCTACCTGCCGCTGATCGAACTGCGCGACAGGAAGCGCGGCTACGCCGTATCCATGGTCAAGGCCGGCGCTGACCTCGTGGGGCGCCCCGCCGGCAAGGTGCGCAGCCCCCTCACCGAACTGACGCCGGACGAGCGCGAGACCCTGTCGCAACTGATCGCCGC
>CBFGTF010000005.1:0-57206 GCA_965651655.1 uncultured Devosia sp. | reverse complement strand
GTGTTCATCTGCGATGAATGCGTCGAGCTGTGCATGGACATCATCCGCGAAGAGAACAAGACCTCCATGGTCAAGTCCTCCGAAGGCGTGCCCACCCCTGCAGAAATCTGCAAGGTGCTGGACGACTACGTCATCGGTCAGTTCCGCGCCAAGCGGAACCTGGCGGTCGCCGTCCACAACCATTACAAGCGCCTGCATCACGCAGCCAAGAACCAGGACGTGGAGCTTTCCAAGTCCAACATCCTGCTGATCGGGCCGACCGGTACCGGCAAGACGCTGCTGGCCCAGACCCTGGCGCGCATTCTCGATGTGCCCTTCACCATGGCCGATGCCACCACACTGACCGAGGCCGGCTATGTCGGCGAGGACGTGGAAAACATCATCCTCAAGCTGCTGCAGGCTGCCGACTACAATGTCGAGAAGGCGCAGCGCGGCATCGTCTATATCGACGAAGTCGACAAGATTTCCCGCAAGTCGGACAATCCGTCCATCACCCGCGACGTGTCGGGCGAGGGCGTGCAGCAGGCCCTGCTCAAGATCATGGAAGGCACCGTTGCCTCCGTGCCTCCGCAGGGCGGCCGCAAGCATCCCCAGCAGGAATTCCTGCAGGTGGACACGACCAATATCCTGTTCATCTGCGGCGGTGCCTTTGCGGGCCTCGACAAGATCATTTCCGCGCGTGGCGAAGGCTCGGGCATCGGCTTCTCGGCCACCGTCAAGGACCCCAATGACCGTCGCGTCGGCCAGGTTCTGGCCGACGTCGAACCCGAAGATCTTGTCCGCTTTGGTCTGATCCCGGAATTCATTGGCCGTCTGCCGGTTCTTGCGACCCTCGACGATCTCGACATTCCGGCCCTGATCGAAATTCTGACCGCACCCAAGAATGCTCTGGTTCGTCAGTATCAGCGCCTCTTCCAGATGGAAGAGATCGAGTTGACCTTCCATGAGGACGCCCTCAAGGCCATTGCCGAGAAGGCTATCCAGCGCAAGACCGGTGCCCGCGGCCTGCGTTCGATCATGGAAGCGATCCTGCTCGACACCATGTACGATCTGCCCTCCCTGGAGGGTGTGGAAGAAGTGGTGATTTCGGAAGAAGTGGTGAAGGGCAAGGACGTGCGCCCGCTCTACATCTACTCCGAGCGCAAGAAGGACGAGGCTCCGGCCACGGCCTAAACAAAAGCGCAAACGAACCAATCGTTTACGGCCTCCGGCATAAAACGCCGGAGGCCGTCGCTTTTTGACGGTTGTCAGGAGGCGCTGTGGACGCAGCACTTGTTCTGGACATGCCGACGCTGGTGCTGGCGCGTATCGTCAGCATCGTCGTCTTTGCTATCGGCGTGCCTATCATGACATTGCGCAAGGACCGTCCGGAGACGGCGGTCTTCTGCTGGTCGCTGGTCATGGCGATCTGCAGCTGGGTCACGGTGATCGCATCGGTCTCGACGCGCAATCTGGGCGTTATCGCACTCTATTCAGGGTGCATCAGTGCGACCGTGTCGCTGCAATGGGCTGCGGTCGTGATCCTGACCGGACGCAAGGTTCACGTCGCATGGTTCATTGTGCCACCCCTGGGCGTGATGATGGCGATCATCGGTCTGCAGATGCCGCCCGCCGAGGCGGCCATTCTGAGTTGTGTCGTGCTGAGCCTGCAACTGGCCGCCGCATCGGCATTCGTGATGATCTGCGGGCGGCGGGTTGTCCGCCCCAGTACCGCGGTGCTGATGGCGCTGGGCTATGCCTTTTCCTTCTGCAGCGCGGTTTCGCGGCCCGTTGAGGTATTGCTCACCGGTCAGGTCAACATCTATGCCCTCTCTGGGGACCCGGGGAATACGCTGCCATTCTTCGGCAGTTATATCGGCACCACCCTGATCATCCTGTCCTGGCTCGCGGCCCTGAAGGATCGGGCCGAGGCGCGGTTGGCCCTGCTGGCCTTCCGCGATGAACTGACGGGGCTCGCCAACCGAAGGTACCTGCATGAGCAGGGTCGGAAGCTTTGGACCCAGTCCCGGTTTCAGGGCACGGCCTTTACTCTGGTGGCCCTCGATCTCGATTACTTCAAGATGGTCAATGACCGCTGGGGGCATGAGGAGGGAGACCGCGTCCTGGCGGCTTTTGGCGAGACGGTCCTGGCGGCCAGTCCTGCCCCAGCAATCGCCGCGCGCATGGGTGGAGAGGAATTCTGCCTCATATACGCCGGTGCTGACGCGCGGGCCGTGCATGACTTTGTCGAACTTCTGCGTGACGAATTCGCGCAGCGGCTGCAATTGCCGGATGGAAGTGCGGTGCGGTTCAGCGCCGGGGTCGCCCAGTCGGGCGAGGGGGATGACGGCATCCAGTCGGTTTATCGCCGGGCCGACAATGCCCTCTACCAGGCCAAGGCCAGCGGCCGCGACTGCGCCATCATCGGGTCGGCCCTGGCGGCCTGAAATTATCCTTCCGTCACGAACTCCACCGGCCCCGGCTCTTCGCCCATGATCGAGCGGCCAAACAGGCTTGCGACGAGATCCACCATCAGCGTGGCGCTTTTCCCGCCATGATCGAGAAAGGGATTGAGCTCCACCACGTCGAGCGAGCCGACCACGCCGCTGTCATGGAGCATTTCCATCACCAGATGCGCCTCTCGATAGGTGAGGCCACCCGGCACCAGAGTGCCGCCGCCCGGCGCAATGGCGGGGTCAATCGAATCCACATCGAAGCTGACATGCAGATGCGCACCATCGGCCTTGGCCCGGTCGATCACCTTCTGCAGCGAAGCGACCACGCCGAGCTGGTCGATCTTGCGCATGTCCACCACCTCGACGCCGCGCGCCTGCACCAGCCTGCGCTCCTCGCGGTCGATGGACCGTGCCCCGAAGATGGTCACATTGCGCGGATCGATCCGCCCGAGCCAGTCGCCCTTGAAGCTCTCGTCGAATTCCGGTTCACCGCACAGCAGCGCCAGCGGCATGCCGTGGAGATTGCCCGACGGCGAGGTCTCCGGCGTATTGTAGTCGGCATGAGCGTCGATCCAGAGCACATGCACGGGCTTGCCACTGGTTTCACAATGGCGCGCTGCGGCTGAAACCGTGCCCATGGCAATAGAATGGTCTCCACCCAGGAAGACGGGAAAATTGCCCGCCTTGAGCATGGCCAGCCCGGCATCGCTGGCGCGGGCTGCCAGGTCCAGCACATCGGCCTTGCGCTCTTCGGGCAGGCGGGTGCTGGACGGATTGGTGGCAATGTCGGGATGTGGCCGCCGCAAATCACCGTGATCGGCAATGGCGTGCTCCAGCTCGATCAATGCTTCGATCAGCCCCGCAACGCGCAATGCCTCCGGCCCCATGCCGCATCCCCGCACAGAGGCGCCGGAAGCGGTGGCGATGCCGAGAATGTCGATGCGCTGCGGGCGAGGAAGGCCGTTCATGATTGGGGTCCTGGAGTGTCGCGACAGATTCGGAGCATAGGGGATCGATCCGATCCGGCCCAGTGCGTGCATCCATTCGGAATGCAAGGCACACCGGTGTTTCCGGCCTGCGGACATATCTCCTGTGCGAAGTAACGCTAACAGTCACAAAAGCGCAAAGGTTGACTTGCGGCCCGGGTGGTCCACCCTATTTATTAACCTGAATCGCCCAGCCTTGTGAGGATTGGGCAGTCGCAATACGGGCGCGCTACCAATTCCTCCCTCCGGCGCGCCCCGGAAAGGAAATGTGATGTCGGAAGTTACCTCCACCGGCGAAACAAGCCGGGATCGGGTTTACCCGGTCCTCCCCCTGCGCGACATCGTCGTCTTCCCCGGCATGATCGTGCCGCTGTTCGTTGGCCGCGAAAAGTCGGTCAAGGCGCTGGAAGAAGTCATGCGCGACGACAAGCACATCCTCGTCGTGACGCAGAAGAATGCGCAGGATGATGATCCGGCGCCGGACCAGATCTATCCCACCGGGACCATTGCCACGGTGCTGCAGCTCCTCAAGCTCCCCGATGGCACCGTCAAGGTGCTGGTGGAGGGGCTCAATCGCGCCACCATCGATGCCTATCTGCAGACCGAGGACTATTTCGAGGCCGAGGCATCCATCCTGCCCGAGCCCGAGGAAGATGCCACCGAGATCGAGGCTCTCGCCCGCTCGGCGCAGTCCGAGTTCGAGAACTACGTCAAGCTCAACAAGAAGATATCGGCCGAAGTCGTCGCTGCCGTGGGGCAGATCGACAATGCCAGCAAGCTTGCCGATACCATTGCCAGCCACCTCGTCATCAAGATCCCCGAAAAGGAAGATCTGCTGCTGACGGTCTCGGTCATCGAGCGCCTGCAAAAGGTCATTGGCCTGATGGAAGGCGAGATCGGCGTGCTGCAGGTGGAAAAGCGCATCCGCTCCCGCGTCAAGCGGCAGATGGAGAAGACGCAGCGCGAGTACTACCTCAACGAGCAGATGAAGGCGATCCAGCGCGAGCTGGGCGACGGCGAGGATGGGGCCAACGAGATCACCGAACTTGAAGAGCGCGTCGCCAAGACCAAGCTTTCCAAGGAAGCCAAGGCCAAGGCCGAGGGCGAGATCAAGAAGCTCAAGGGCATGAGCCCGATGTCGGCCGAAGCCACGGTCGTGCGGAACTACCTTGATACGCTTCTGGGCCTGCCCTGGGGCAAGAAGTCAAAGGTCAAGCGCGACCTGGCCCTTGCCGAAAAGGTGCTCGACGCCGATCACTACGGGCTCGAAAAGGTCAAGGAACGCATCCTCGAATACCTGGCCGTCCAGGCCCGTACCGGTACGCTCAAGGGGCCGATCCTGTGCCTCGTCGGTCCTCCGGGTGTCGGCAAGACCTCGCTGGGCAAGTCCATCGCCAAGGCGACGGGCCGTGAGTTTGTCCGCATGGCCCTTGGCGGCGTGCGCGACGAAGCCGAAATCCGCGGCCACCGCCGCACCTATATCGGCTCCATGCCCGGCAAGATCATCCAGTCGCTCAAGAAGGTCGGCAAGTCCAACCCGCTCTTCCTGCTCGACGAGATCGACAAGATGGGCCAGGACTTCCGCGGCGATCCGTCTTCGGCCCTGCTCGAAGTGCTCGATCCGGAACAGAACAATTCGTTCAACGATCACTACCTGGAAGTCGACTTCGACCTCTCGGACGTGATGTTCGTCACCACCTCGAACACGCTGAACATCCCCGGCCCGCTGATGGACCGCATGGAGATCATCCGCCTCTCGGGCTACACCGAAGAGGAAAAGCATGCGATCGCCAAGCAGCACCTGATCCCGGAAACGGCCAAGGAAAACGGTCTGGCCCATGGCGAATTCGTGCTTTCGGACGAAATGCTGATGAAGGTCATTCGCGGCTATACCCGCGAGGCCGGCGTCCGCAACCTGAAGCGCGAAATCTCCAAGCTGATGCGCAAGGCCGTGACCGACATTGTCCGCACCAAGGCCAAGTCGATCGAGATCACCGAAGAAAAGCTGGCCGAATATCTTGGGCCAATGGTCTTCAAGCATGGTGAAATCGAAGCCGAGGCGCAGGTTGGCCTGGTGACAGGCCTTGCCTGGACCTCCGTCGGCGGTGAAATGCTCACCATTGAAGGCGTGATGACGCCGGGCAAGGGCCGCATGTCGGTCACCGGCAACATCAAGGAAGTGATGAAGGAATCGCTGACTGCCGCACAGGCCTATGTGAAGTCCCGCTGCATCGATTTCGGCATCAAGCCTCCGATGTTCGACACGCGTGACATTCACGTCCACCTGCCCGAAGGCGCCACCCCCAAGGATGGTCCCTCGGCCGGTATTGGCCTGGCCACCGCCATTGTCTCGGTGATGACCGGCATTCCGGTGCGCAACGATGTCGCCATGACTGGCGAGATCACGCTGCGGGGCAGGGTGCTGCCCATCGGCGGCCTCAAGGAGAAGCTCCTGGCGGCCCTGCGCGGCGGTATCAAGACCGTGCTGATCCCTGAAGAGAACGTGCGCGACCTCGTCGAGATCCCGGACATCGTCAAGGAAGGCATGGAGATCGTGCCGGTTTCCCGCATGGACCAGGTGATCGAGCGCGCCCTGGTGCGCAAGCCCGAGCCCATCGAGTGGAATTTTGACGCCGAACCGGCTGTGGCGGCCAAGGTGGACCCTGCCGAGGATACCAGCGCCAGCCTGACGCACTGATTGTCATCCGGCAGCAGTCGATTGCAAAAACAGAAGTGGCGGCCCTCGGGTCGCCATTTCCTTTTGTGTCGAATGCGCTTGGCCTAGCGGGGCAGGGCGGCACCCGCCTGCATCTCTGCCCCCGTCACAGTATTGTCGGCGCTGCGAGGGATGTAGAGGTGCTCGACGCCGATGCCGGCGGGAACATATTTGCCCCGGTGCAGCCAGAACTGGTCGCCGCAGGCCGCTCGCGCCATCTCGACCATGGCGTGCATCTGCGAGGCGTCGCGAGACGTCATCTCCACCCAGACAAATCCACGCCCCGTGGAGGGCTGTCGCGTGAAGCGCACCCCGATCCCCTGACCCGGCATCAGTTTCATTTCCGGCACATGGCGCCGCAGCCTGCCAATGAAATCTACGGCAAAGATGTCAGGGACACACACCTCCATATTGCGCACCCGCCGGCGGGTATCGCGGAAGAACTTTCCTACCAGATGCTTGGCAGGCATACCGGTCCACGGCGCCAGTACCCGCTCGGACGAACCTACAATCCGTTGCCGGCCGCGCATGCGCAAATTGAGGAGCAGCTTCTGAATCCAGTGCGGCGAGCCGCGCATCGGTGGAAACGGTCGCCGGTCTCCGGTGAGCATGCCCGGAACCGGGTTCACATTGTAGACCATCAATTCATGACTGAGCGGATACCAGTGCACCGTAGTGCTGAAATTGGCCTGGTATTCACCGGCGACATAGTCCTCCAGCCGGCTTTCCTGCTGCCACTCGATGACATTGGCCAATAGCCGATTGGGCTGGCACCGGAATGTCACTTCGGTAACGACGATCCCGCCATCCCCGCGCAGGCGATCCCAGATGCTATCATCCCGGTCAGAATGCTTCTGTTCACCGCTGCTGTCGACATAGCGGATGGAGGCTATCAGATCGTAGATCGAGATATGCTCGGCGCTGCTGCCATGCACTTCGGCGAAAAAGCAGGCGCCAGCCGATATGTCGACAAACTCGGGCAGGGTGGCAATGGTCAGTTGCCGGGGCACCAGATAGTCGAGAATGGTGCGCAGCGTCGTGCCGGCTTTGACAGTCAGGAGATTGTCCTCAAGGCCGACAATGCCCGAATAGTGTTCCATGACCAGCTGGTCGGTGCCCACCCGGTCGTTGAACCAGAGGAAATAGCCCCGCCCGATGGCGTGATATGGCCTGCCGCTGCGCACCGTGTCACGGATGATGTCCAGGGACCTGGCATTGACCACGCGAACCGGCGCCTCAAAAAACTCAGGCAGCGACCGCCGCGCTTCAATACCGCTCAAGCGGCGAACCTTGTCGGTCGATACGGTCACGTCATGCGCGAGGAACCACAGGGTAGAAGGGATCGCCCTGGCGGCCAGCCCGGCCAGCCAGCGCGGTGCCAGCCCTATCGACCGCCCGGCAAGCCCGGCAGCATGACGAAAATAGGCATCCGAGCGGACATCGAGATCGCCCAGATTGACGATTTCGTCAGCGATCCCTGCTTCGACCAGGGCAAGGAGCTGCTCGGCGAGGTCTTCGACATGGATGAGGTTGAATGTGCGGTCCCTGATCCCGATTGGCGCCAGCCGCATCGCATCCACGATGCCACTGGACCATTGCATGCCCGGACCCATGACCACTGTTGGACGGACGATCAGATAGGCGATGCCCTTGGCCTTGCAGGCCTGGATTACCCGCGCTTCCTCGGCCAGCTTGAGCCTGGTATAGGCATCAAGGCCGCGCCGCTCCGACAGAACGCTATCCTCGCCCTGAACCTTGTGTTTGAGCGGGTCGAGCGCCGAATAGACCACCTGTGAACTGAAATAGACAAAAAGCCTGCAATGAGCGGGGTCGAGCAGGGCAAGCAGGCGCTCGGTCGTGGCCCGGTTGGCTTCCAGGAACGCCTTCCCGCGGGCCTTGGTGTTGAGCGCGGCATGGATGACTACTTCAGCGCCGCTGACTGCTGCAGAGAGTGCCTCCGCATCCTCGAACTGAACTGCCTGGACCTGACTCGGCAGCGGGGCAGGCACGCGCCGATAAACTGCCGAAACACTGTGCCTGGTCGCAAAGGTACGGGCCAATTGCCGCCCTATACCGCCCCCCGCACCCACCAGACAAATCCGCACCGGTCACTTCCCCTCAGTCATCTGCTGCGGCGCCTGAAGCCATGGATGTCGGCCGACTCACACGGACGCCGTGTAGCGGCGTGCGCCGGCCTTTGCGGCATCAATGGTGGCTTCGATGAAGTGAACGGCGGTCTCCAGCCCCTTTTCTTCGGACAGGGCCTTGCCGATGGCCTTGGCATTGGCCGCCATCGCCTTGTTCGAGCTCAGCTGGTGCAGGGCATCCGCCAGGATTTCCGGCGTCAGCGTGCGCAGGCGCACGGGCGCGGGTCCACAGCCAAGGGCGCGCACGCGGCGGCCCCAATAGCGCTGGTCATAGGCCTGTGGAACGGTGAAGGTCGGCCTTCCCGCTCGCAGGCCCGCCGCAGTGGTGCCGGCGCCGCCATGGTGCACCACGCCAGCGGTCAGGGGAAACAGCTTGTCATGCGGGGCTTCCGAAACCGCAAATACCGTCTGCGGCAGGTCGGCCGGGTTGATCCCGCCCCAGCCGCGCGAAACGATGGCGCGTCCGCCCCACTGTTCCAGCGCCGAACGCAGGATGTGGGTATTGCGCTCGGCACCAAATGGCATTGAGCCGAAGCCGATATAGACAGGCGGGGGGCCAGCATCGAGGAACTGTCGCAATTCGGCGGAAGGCGCCCAGTCGGTATTGTCTTCGAGAAACCAGAAGCCGGTGACTACGGCAGTCTGTGGCCAGTCCCGGGGACGCGGGGAGACGATGGCCGAGAAATTGTAGAGCGTCGGCAGGTTGTTGCCATTGCTGTCGCGGAACAGGCCTCCGCGCTTGCGCGGACCCAGGCCCATCAACTGCCGGCGCACCCGATCGCGCGGCATATCGTAATAGGCCTGCTGCAGGTTCATGGCGATGTAGCTGAGCTTGTTGAAGGTCGGGCCAAGGTCCGGCACTTCATAGGCGCAGATGGGAAATTCCCGCGTCGGGTTCAGAGGCTGCATCGCCGTCATGACGACCGGAATATCCAGCGCCTCGGCAATATCGATGCCGAAGCTGGTATTGATATTGACCACGATTGCATCGGCGCCTTGCGCCATGGTCCAGGCATTGCGAGCCGCCCGCTCCACCAGGGCCTGGCCTTCCCGCAGCAATTGCGGAAAGTGGTGCAGTTTCATCTGGCTGATGGCGTTGTCGAAGCGCGATTCCTGCAGCCAGTCCTGGATTCTGGTTCCCAGGCTGTGGAACTCGATGCCATAGGAAGTGACCAGGTCCTCGAAATCGGAATTGGTTCCCACCACGACGTCATGACCATCCTGCTGGAGGGCCTTGGCCAACGCCAGATAGGGCCGGACATCGCCCGACGTGCCAATTGTAGCGATCGCGACGCGTTTTCCCATACACCCTACCTGAAGCTTTTGGGCCGTTCAGCGGCCGACCAAGCCGTTACATGTAAAGACGCGGCGCCATTTACAAGGCCGGTCGGAGAACTTAATAAGGCACTGGCCACGCGGTTTCGTGGTAGCAGAAGACATTTCACAAGGGCAAGAGACATGGCGTCTCCGTTCACTGTTGCATGGTTTGGAGCACTGCTCGCCGGCAAGCCGGTGGCGTCCCCTATGGCAGCGGCGGCAAGCGCCCGATAGCTCTTCCCAAATGGCCACGGTGTGGCCGGGAAGAGCCGAATAAATCCTGTCTCCGGCCAACAGGTTTGGCCGCTTAACCCGTCTAAAACCATAATTCCGCGATAATCGGCCTCTCATAGTGGAGGCGTGGCGCATCCGTGCATCGCGACCAGCATTCGGCCCCAGCGGCCAACCGAGGACAAAATGAGCGAAGTTTTCCATCGCATCCGCCGTCTGCCCCCTTACGTGTTCGCACATATCGATCCGATCAAGGCCAAGGCGCGCGCGGAAGGCGTGGACATTATCGACCTGGGCATGGGCAATCCAGATATGCCGACGCCCGATCATATCGTCGCCAAGTTGCAGGAGACCGTGAAGGACGGACGCACCCACCGCTATTCCACCTCGCGCGGCATTCCGGGCCTGCGAAAGGCCCAGGCCAGTTATTATGGCCGCCGCTTCGGTGTGAAGCTCAACCCCGACACACAGGTCGTGGCGACGCTGGGCTCCAAGGAAGGCTTTGCCAATATGGCCTCGGCCATCACCGCGCCGGGCGATGTGGTGCTGGTGCCAAATCCGACCTATCCGATCCATTCGTTCGGCTTCATCATGTCCGGCGGTGTCGTACGCTCCATGCCGGCCGATCCCAACGAGGATTTCATGCGCTCGCTGGACCGCGCCGTGCGGCACTCGATTCCCAAGCCGATCGCCCTGGTGCTGAACTATCCGGCCAACCCGACCGCCTATACCGCCGACCTCGATTTTTACACCGAGGTGGTCAAGTATTGTAAGGCCAACGACATCTTCATTCTCTCGGACCTTGCCTATTCCGAGATCTATTTCGACGAGGATCAGCCGCCGCCATCGGTGCTCCAGGTGCCCGGCGCGATCGACATCACCGTCGAATTCACCTCCATGTCCAAGACCTATTCCATGCCCGGCTGGCGCGTGGGGTTTGCGGTCGGCAATGAGCGCCTGATCGCGGCCCTGGCGCGGGTGAAGTCCTATCTCGACTATGGCGCGTTCACCCCCATCCAGGTCGCCGCCGTCGCCGCGCTCAATGGCTCGGACGACGTGATCGACGAGGTCCGCAAGGTCTATAAGCACCGTCGCGACGTGATGGTGGAAAGCTTTGGGCGCTCCGGCTGGACCATCCCGGTCCCCAAAGCGACCATGTTCGCCTGGGCGCCGATCCCGCCGCAATTCGCCGATCTTGGCTCGCTCGAGTTCGCCAAGCTCCTGGTGCAGGAAACCGGTGTTGCGGTCGCCCCCGGCGTCGGCTTCGGCGAATATGGCGACCAGTACATTCGTCTCGCCTTCGTCGAAAACGAACAGCGCATTCGCCAGGCCGCGCGCAACGTCAAGAAATTGCTCGGCTCGAAGTCGGGGCAGGGCAATGTCGTGCCGCTCTCCACAGCGACAAAATAGACTGCACTTGAGGAGGCGGTGATCCCGCCTCCTTCGACATTCGAGACAGGCTGGTGGATGCAGGTGTGAGCGCCGCGATGCAGTGCGGCTATTTCGACGGGGGCATGTGCCGCTCCTGCACGCTCATGGGCATGGCATATGACAGCCAGATCATCGGCAAGATCGAACATGCGCGCGCGCTGCTGGCGGCCTGGCCCGATGCGCGCTGGTTGCCGCCGATGGCCAGCAGCGACAGGGGGTTTCGCAACCGGGCCAAGATGGTCGTCGGGGGCACGTCGGACAATCCCACTCTGGGTATCATGGACCAGCGACAGCAGGGCGTGGACCTCACCGGATGCGGGATAATTTCAGCCGGGCTGCGTGCCGCTTTCGGGCCAATCGCCGCCTTCATCGCCCGTGCTCGCATCACCCCCTACGACATTCCCGCCCGGCGTGGCGAACTCAAGCATGTGTTGCTGACCGAATCTCCTGACGGCGAGTTGATGCTGCGTTTCGTGCTGCGCTCCACCGAACCGCTCGGCCGCATGCGCAAGCACTTGTCCAGCCTGCTCGCCGACTTGCCAGGTCTGGCCGTTGTTACCGCCAATCTCCTGCCCCAGCACAAGGCTGTGCTGGAGGGCGATGAGGAGATTGCCCTGGGCGGCGGTGATTCCCTCGCAATGCGGCTCGACAACGTGCTCCTTCATCTGCGGCCCGCCAGCTTTTTCCAGACCAATACGGAAGTGGCCAAGGGCCTCTACGCGCAGGCCAGGGACTGGATCGACGAGGTCGCGCCCAGGACTGTCTGGGACCTCTATTGTGGCGTGGGCGGGTTCGCCCTCCATGTCGCGGCGCCCGGCCGCGCAGTTCATGGCGTGGAGGTCAGCGCCCCCGCCGTCGAGTCGGCACGGCGCAGTGCGTCAGAAGCGGGATTGGACAATGTCACCTTCGCTGTGGGCGACGCGACGGCATTGGCCTCTGGCGAAGCGCCCGACGCCGTCATCGTCAATCCACCACGCCGCGGGCTTGGCGAGAAATTGTGCGCCATGCTGGAGGCTTCGGGCATCCCCACGATTGTCTATTCGAGTTGCAATGCCGTGACCCTGGCCCGGGACATTGCGGCCATGCCGGCCTATATGCCGCAGCGCATCCGCCTTTTCGACATGTTCCCGCAGACGGACCACTACGAGACGATGGTGATGCTCACCCGCCGCTGATCTGCTGACGACAAGGCGGCTTCACAAAATTACATGACATTGAAAGTCATCTTTTGTATGGAGAAGCAACCTCCACGCAAAGGGTGATCAATGTCCTTCCGTACTCTCGTTTTTTCTGCCGCCATCGGCCTCGCCATGGCGGTCGCCGCACAAGCCCAGTCCTTCCCCGTCACCATCGAGCACGCGCATGGTGAAACGGTCATTCCAGCCGCGCCCCAGCGCGTCGTCACCTGGGGCTGGAGCAATGAGGATGTGGTCATTGCCTTGGGTGTGACGCCGGTCGGCATGCCATTCCAGGCTTATGGCGGCGGTGACAACGGCATACATGAATGGGTCGAGGAGGCGCTGGCCGCCGCCGGAGCCGAAACGCCGACCGTCCTGGAGGCGTCCGGTGAACCGCCGATCGAGCAGATCGCCGCCCTGAACCCCGATATCATCATCGCGGCCTATTCGGGTCTGACCGAAGATCAATATGCCGTGCTCTCCGGCATCGCGCCCACTGTCGCCTATGTCGGCGCGCCCTGGTCCACGTCCTGGCAGGATCTGACGCTGATCATCGGCAAGGCGCTGGGCAAGGACGCCGAAGCGGCGGCGCTTGTCGCGGACACGACCGCCTGGGTGGAGGCCGAATTCGCCAAGTATCCCGAGCTCACGCAGGTCACCTTCGCCAGCGCCAATGATTATGATGGCTCGATGGCCGTCTATGCGCCGCTCGACGCCCGCATGAAGTTCCTTACCGACTTCGGCATGGTGATGAACCCCAGTGTCGCCGCACTCGCGCCCGGCGATGACGCCTTCTACTACCCGCTCAGCTATGAGCTGTTCGACCAGCTCGAAGCCGACATCTTCATCAGCTACTACGAGGAACAGTCGGCGCTCGACGCCTGGCTGGCAACGCCCGCCGCGCAGACCTATCCGCCCATTGCCAATGGCGGACTGGCTGCACTGGTTGGCACCGAGAACGTGGCATCCGTGTCTCCGCCCAGCGTCCTGTCCTTGCGCTGGGGCCTGCCGCGCTACCTCGAAGTGCTGTCCGCTGCTGCCAGAGCCGTTGCGGAATAGACAGAAGGATTTCTGCCTCGCGACCCCGGTCGCGGGGCAAAACTCCTATTGACGGCTAGGCGAATTCCTATGCACATGTCGCCCACCATGAGCGATATCCAGTCCTTCCGCCAAGCCGTCGAATCCTTCATCTCCGCAAGGGGTTGGACCCCAACACGTTTTGGCCGCATCGTCGCGGGTGACCCGCTGTTCGTGTTCGACCTGCGCGATGGTCGCGAGCCGCGCACCGAGACTCGGGCTCGCATTCTCAAGGCCATGGCCGAGTTTGGTGATGCCGACCGTCAGGCGCCCCTTCGTGTTGGCGTTGCGGGTCTGGGCAATGTAGGCGCGACGCTGGTCCGCATCCTGCAAAAAGACGGCGCTGAACTGACGCGAAAACTTGGCCGCCAGCTTGAGGTCGTCGCAGTTGCCGCGCGCTCGCGTTCCCGCGACCGCGGCATTGATATTTCCGGGCTTGAGTGGTTCGACGATCCGGTTGCGCTTGCCAAGTGGGATGGCATCGACCTGTTTGTCGAACTCATCGGCGGCGAGGATGGTCCGGCCTTTGCAGCGGTCAAGGCCGCGCTGGAGATCGGCCGGCCCGTGGTCACCGCCAATAAGGCCCTGCTCGCCAAGCATGGCGTCACCCTGGCCCGCATGGCCGAGGAGTCTGGTGCGCAGCTTGGCTTCGAGGCAGCCGTTGCCGGTGGCATTCCAGTCATCAAGACGCTGCGCGAAGGGCTGGGAACGGCACGTATCGCCAAGGTGTTCGGCATCATGAACGGCACCTGCAACTACATCCTCACGCGCATGGGCAATGAGGGTATCTCCTTTGCAGATTGCCTCAAGGATGCGCAGGCGCTCGGTTATGCCGAAGCCGATCCCACCTTCGACGTCGAAGGGTTCGATACGGCTCACAAGCTGTCGATCCTCGCTACGCTTTGCTTCGGCTACGAGATCGCACCCGACAAGATGCGCGTGGAAGGCATTTCCGGAATTACCCAGCACGATATCCAGGTCGCCGCCGACCTTGGCTACAAGATCAAGCTCCTTGGCATAGCGGAACGCGTCGAAGGCGGCGTCGAGCAGCGGGTCCACCCGACATTTGTGCCCAAGGGCAGCGCCATTGCCGGCGTCGACGGGGTGATGAACGCGGTGGCGCTCGAGACTGATCATGTGCATGAGCTGCTGCTGGCCGGCCCCGGCGCCGGTGGCCCGCCGACCGCGTCCTCGGTTCTGTCCGATATACTCGACATTGCCCGCGGCACTCGCGTGCCGCCGCTCGGTGTTCCCAGTGACGAATTGCTGCCCTATCGCGAGGCGCCCAGCCGTGCCCATGAGGGCGGCTTCTATATCCGCCTCAGCGCCAAGGACGTGGCCGGCGCACTGGCCGCAATTGCCACCCGCATGGGGGAAAAGTCGATTTCGATCGATTCTGTCATCCAGCGGTCGGATTTGAGTGCCAAGGCCGTAGCGCCCGACGGGTCGCCGACTCGCACCGTGGTGATGATTACTCAACAGACTTTGGAATCGTCTGTGCGCGAAGCGCTTGCGCAGATCGCCGCTGATGGGTTCATAGTCGGTGAACCGCAATTGATCCGTATCGAAAAGCTCTGACATTTCGGGGCGTTTCCATCAGAAGTGGCAACGGTTTTGCGGTTCGGAAACGCCAGGACCAGGGGGCGTGAGGCCCCGGGGGGAATATGAAGCTCAGCAAGGTCGAAGACGGCAGGAACCCGGCCAATCTGCACCGTACCCTGACGCTGGAAATGGTCCGTGTCACCGAACGCGCCGCCATCGCCGCGGCCGAGTGGCGCGGCAAGGGCAATGAAAAGGCTGCCGACGAAGCCGCCGTCGCCGCCATGAAGGCCGAACTCGACCAAGTAGCCATTTCGGGCCGCATCGTCATTGGCGAGGGCGATCAGTTCGAATGCGACCAGCTCTATGTCGGCCAGACGGTCGGCAAAGGGCAGGGGCCCGAAGTCGACATCGCCGTCGACCCGCTCGAGGGCGTCACCCTCTGCGCCAAGAACCAGCCCGATTCCCTGGTGGTCCTCGCCATGGCCGAGCGCGGCGGCCTGCTCAACGTCGCGCGCAACCTCTATATGCACAAGATCGCCATCGGCGCCGAGTATCCTGCCGAGACCGTCCACATCGAATGGTCGGCCACCGAAAACGTCAAGGCGCTCGCCAAGGCCAAGGGCGTCCCGATTTCCGAAATCACTGCCATCGTCCTTGATCGCCCACGTCACGGCGGGCTGCTTGAAGAACTCCGCACGGCGGGGGTGTCGGTAAAACTGCTCAGCGATGGCGACATTGCCGGCGTGATCCACGCGGTCAATTCTGCGGACACGGGCGTCGACATCTATCTTGGTTCCGGGGGCGCCCCCGAAGGCGTACTCGCTGCGGCCGCCCTACGCTGCATCGGCGGGCAGATGCAGGGCAAGCTCATCCTCGATACGCCAGACAAGCGGCTGCGAGCCAAGGAAATGGGCATTGAGGACCCAAACCGGATCTATGACGTGACCGAACTGGCGGCCGGCGACGTCCTCTTTTCTGCCACCGGGATTACCGACGGCTCGCTGGTCGAAGGCGTTAAGCTGCGTCGCGGTACTGTGGAAACCTCCACCGTCGTCATGCGCTCCTGGAGCCAGACAACCCGCTGGATCAAGGCGCGGCACGCCAGGTAGTAGAAGGTCGCTCAAGCACCTTTCTTGTCCGTCAGCCAGGCAAAGGCGCGCCGCAGAAAACCCGGCGCGTCGATCGTCACCGGCGCGCCATGCGCGATCAATACTGCCCGCACCTGCCAGTCCAGAATCCGCCTGACCGCTTCCCGCGTGGCATGACGGTCCCGAAACGCCAGCCGGAACTTCCGCGGTACCGCTGCCTCTGCGCCGCTCATCAGGTCCAGCCGCGCGACCAGCGCGCGCCAGCCGCGATACCAGTGCTTCGGGAGATGCTGGATGAGGTCGGCAAACAGCACGGTCCCACTTCGCACGTGAAAAAATACCACCTCTTCCGTAATGGCATTGCCTGACAGCACGACGCTCTCGATCTGGCCACTGGCAAAGTGCGGTAGACGATCCCCGATATCGCCCTCAAAGCGGATGTCCGGGCGTTTCTGCCTTAGCCCTGGCGGCGCCAGCACACTCGCCTGAGGATAGGCAGTCTGCCACTCGGCCAGAAAGCTGTGATGCAGCGAATTGGGGGGCAGTATAATGGCAACACGGCCCAGCTGGTCCACCGCTGCACGGAGCTCTGCACTCAGCGCCACGGGCGACCAGATTGCCAGGCTGGCGTCGTCGAGGCGCATCACGGCCATGCGTGTGGGATAGTCAAACCCCGCGGCCCCGGTAACAGTCGGCCCATCGGCGACCCAAATCTGGGGTCCAAACTCTTCCAGCATCCCCGTCTCCATATTTACACGTCTGTATAAATACACTAGTGTGTAAGTATGGCAAGCACACGCATCGACCGATCCAAGGCCCGTATTCTCGAAGCTGCGCACACCGCCTTTCTCAAGTTGGGGGTGGAGGGCACGACGATGGATGAGATCGCGGCGCTGGCCGGGCTCACCCGCAAGACCCTCTACAATCACTTTGCTTGCAAGGAAGACATTGCCCGAGCACTGATCGCGGTAGTGGAGGCTGACGACGGCGCCTATCGTGCTCGTATGCGCCGGGGCGAATGCGCAGTGGGCCTCATCAAGTCCGTCCTGATCGACAGCGCCGCCTGGTGCATGGCCAATCCGTCCCTGGCGCGTCTCGCGCTCAGCCCGGTCAATCGACCGGTCGCGACCCCACCCGCAGAGCGTCCGTCCTTTCAGGGCCTGATGCGCGACATCGTTGTGCTGGGCCAGCAGCAAGGGCAAATCCGCCCTGACCGCGATGCCGGTTTCATGGCCCTGGTCATGTTGGCAGTCTACGGGCAGGCCATGCTCAACGTCCTGGCCGGCGAACGCTTCGATAAGGCCCGCATAGAAGAGGTGGTGAATGTCCTCATTGAGGGCATCGGCCCTCAGGCCTGAGGGTGCGACTGCTCCCGCACCGCGAGATCAAGCGGGCAGGGGGTGCCAGGCAAAGTGCACGCCCCCTTCCCACTCCGTTCAAAATCCCATAACCCTCAACCATGCCCGAAGCGCCGCGCCCCTTCCTGGACGTTACGAACTCGATCGCCGGTCGTGCCTGGGTGGATCGGCTCGATGTCGCCCAGGCACGCACGGCCACCGCTATCGGCCAGCGCACCGGCATTCCAGATATTCTGGCGCGCATAATGGCAGCACGCAGTGTTGGTCTTGATGAGGCGGAGAGCTACCTGGAACCGTCCATCCGCAACCTCATGCCCGATCCTTCGACCCTGACGGACATGGATGCCCTTGCTGATCGCCTGGCCAAGGCCATCACCGACAACGAATCGGTGGCTCTCTTTGGTGATTACGACGTGGACGGCGCCTGCTCCTGCGCGCTGATGACCCGCTACCTCCGGCATTTCGGCATCGAGCCGCAGGTCCATATCCCGGACCGCATCTTCGAGGGCTATGGGCCAAATACCACCGCGATGGACAAGCTGATCGATGCTGGCGCCTCGCTGATCATCACCCTCGACTGCGGCACCACCAGTGACGAGCCAATCGCCCATGCGCGGGGGCGTAGCGCTGACGTGCTGGTCATCGACCATCACCTCTCGGATCATGACCTGCCGCAGGCCACTGCCCTGGTCAATCCCAATCGGCCGGACGATATTTCCGGCCTGGGCTATCTCTGCGCCGCGGGCGTCACCTTCATGGTCCTCGTCGCCGTCAACCGCGCCTTGCGTAACCGTGGCGATACCGGTCTGCCGGACCTGCTGAAACTGCTCGATCTGGTAGCACTGGCAACGGTTTGCGACGTCGTTCCGCTCACCGGCCTCAATCGCGCCTTCGTCGTGCGGGGCCTGGAAGTGGCGCGGCGCGGCGACAAGCCTGGCCTGTCGGCGCTGGCACTGGCTGCGCGCGCCTCGGGGCCGCTCAACCCCTATCACCTAGGGTTTCTTATCGGTCCGCGCATCAATGCCGGCGGCCGCATTGGTGACGCGGCGCTGGGAACCCGCCTCCTGGCCCTCGATGATGAACACCAGGCCATGGTCATCGCCGCCCAGCTCGACGAACTCAACAGCGAGCGCCAGCGCATTGAAGTGGAGGCTGTCGAAGAGGCGACGGCGACCGCAGAAGCGGAGATCGGGGCGGGGGATGGGCCGCCGGTGCTGGTCCTTGCCTCGGCCAAATGGCATCCCGGCGTGGTCGGCCTTATTGCCGCGCGCCTGCGCGAACGCTTCGAGCGGCCCAGTTTTGCCATTGCCCTCAACCCCGATGGCACCGGCACGGGCTCTGGCCGCTCCATGCCGGGTGTCGATCTGGGCAGTGCCGTCATCGAAGCGGTCGAAAGCGGCCTCATTCCCAAGGGGGGCGGGCACGCCATGGCGGCGGGTGTTACATTACGATCCGGCAGTCTGGGACCGTTCCGTGCCTTCCTCGCTGAAAAGCTTGGCTCCAGTGTCGCAAGCGCCCGTGCCGCCTCGGCACTCAAGATCGATGCGGCACTGACCGCTCGTGGTGCCAGCGTCGAATTGCTGCACAGCCTCGAAAAGGCCGGACCATACGGCGCGGGCAATCCGTCGCCGGTTTTTGCGTTTCCGGCCCATCGGGCGCGCTTTCCGCAGATCGTGGGGAAGGGCGGACATGTCAGTTTCACCCTCACCTCGGACGATGGGGCGAAACTCAAGGCCATTGCGTTCCGCGCGGCCGGCACGGCCCTGGGTGACACCCTGATGCGCGATGGCGACCAGCCCCTGCACTTTGCCGGCGGCCTGTCGATCGACCATTACCAGGGCCGCGAGCAGCCCCAGTTTCGGCTCACCGACATTGCCCGCCCGCTTCGCTGAGCGCCGGTGGGATCCAAACGGCCACTTGTCGCGTAGTGGAGAGGAACGGCATCGACATGCCGGGTCAGGACGAGTCCGCTTGCATATCCGATTGCGACGGCTAAACTATCCTGCGGTGTCCAGGGGGAGGCGGCGCCTCTCCAACGGACACTTCTGACGCTCAGTGTATGGCGACGGGACCAAGGCCTGCCGCTGCTTATTGCGATAGTTGGATCAAGCGGCACAATGACAAAAACAGCCGTCGAACAGACACAGACTGGCGCTTCTGCGTGGACCCATTTCACCTCCTGGCTTGTCGAGCGAGTGGGTGTCTCCCTTATCGGCAAGCCGCAATTCGGCTCGCTGACCGTCATCTTCCCCAATGGCCGGACCCGTACGGTGGGGCAGGGCAATGCGGGTGAGCATGCCACGCTCCGCCTCAACAATTTCCGGGTCATTACCGAGGCAATGCAGCGCGGCACGGTGGGCTTTGCGGCCGCCTACATGAATGGCGACATCGAATCCGACGACCTGACGGCCCTGTTCCGCTTTTTCCTGCAGAACCGCGATATGTTCGACGAGGCCAACAAGGGCTTCTTCCGCAAGGCCGCGGGCGATCTGCATTATCATCTGTCGCGCCGCAACACGCTTGAGGGCTCCAAGAAGAACATCGCCGAGCACTATGACCTCGGCAATGATTTCTATGGCCAGTGGCTCGACCCCTCCATGACCTATTCCTCGGCTGTGTTCACCTCCGGTGACCAGAGCCTGGAGGAGGCCCAGCTTGCCAAGTACCGGCGCGTGGCCGACATGGCCGGCATTACCGAGGGCTCGTCGGTGCTGGAGATCGGCTGCGGGTGGGGTGGCTTTGCCGAGACCGTGGCACGCCTCTACAAGGCCAATCTGCGGGGCATTACCCTTTCTGCCGAACAGCTCAAGTTCGGCCTTGAGCGCCTGAAGCGGCAGGGGCTCGACCAATATGCGACGCTGGTCTTCGAGGATTATCGCCACACCCAGGGTCAGTTCGACCATATCGGCTCGATCGAGATGATCGAGGCTGTCGGCGAGGATAATTGGCCCAGCTATTTCCAGACCCTGCATGACCGGCTCAAGCCCGGCGGCACCGCCGCTATCCAGGCCATCACCATCCGCGAGGAAGACTTCGATGGCTATCGCAGCGGGCCTGACTTCATCCAGCGCTACATCTTTCCCGGTGGCATGCTGCTGACCAAGACGGTGATGAAGGAATTCGGGGATCGCTATGGCCTGATCCTGGAACAGGTCGAGACCTTTGGCCTCTCCTATGCCCGCACCCTCCGGTTGTGGCGTGAGCGCTTCCTGGAGCGCTGGCCGATGATTGCCCCGCTCGGCTATGACGAGCACTTCAAGCGCAAATGGGTCTATTACCTCTCCTATTGCGAGGCCGGCTTTGCCGAAGGGTCCATCGATGTGGGCATCTACCAGTATCGCCGACCGGCCTGAGGCAGAAAATGCCTGCCCGGAAATAACATGACTTGACCACTCATCTTACGAGGTCTAGGGAACGGGAAATTTCCTGCACCTCGGAAGGTTACGTCATGTTTCGTCCTGCTGCGCTTGCGCTGACCCTTTTCGCCGCCACCGCACTGCCGGTCCTTGCGCAAGAATGGAGCTATGTCGGTGGCGATGGTCAGACCGTCACTCTCGATGCAACCCCATTGCGCATCATAGCCAGCCAGGACGCGGCGGCAGGCCTGATCCCACTCGGCATCCGTCCCGTGGGCATCTATGCCGACAGCGCTGTTGCCGAAGCAAAGGCGCTCCAGGGCCTGGATCTCTCGGGCATTGAAATCATTGGCCAGGCCTGGGGCGAAGTCGATATCGAAAAGGCCGCCGCCCTCGAACCGGACCTGATCGTGGCCGAGTTCTGGCCGCTGGAAACCACATGGTCCGGCGGCAATGACGTGGTTGCGGCCCTCACCCCGCTCGCCCCGATCACCGGACCGGAGCAGGGTGCGTCTATCCTGACCCTGATCGAGGACTATGAAGACCTGGCTGCAAGCCTGGGTGCCGATCTGTCGGCACCCGACATCGCTGCCGAGAAGGCGACATTCGAAACCGCGCTTTCTGCTTTCAAGTCGGCTGTTGCCTCCAAGCCGGGTCTGACGGCGCTGGCCGTCTGGGCCGGCACGGACGCGCTCTATGTGGCGGCCACGGCCGGCTCTTCCGAGCTCATGGACTTCGCCGCCTGGGGCCTCGAACTCATTGACCCCGAAGTGGCTGATGATCGCGGCTATTGGGAAACGCTGTCCTGGGAAAACGCCGACAAGTATCAGCCGGACCTGATCCTGGTGGACAACCGCTCTGCCGCGACCATGGACACCGCGCTGGCTCAGCCGACCTGGACCCTGATGAAGGCCGCCGAAGCCGGCCAGGTGACCGATTGGCCCGCCTTCTGGCTGCGCAATTACGGCGCCTATGCCAGTGAACTCGACAAGCTGACTGCCGCGATCAACGCGGCCGATCCTGATCTGGCGCCCTGATCGCCACCATGGCGGAAGCGGTCTCAAACCGTGGTCGAAAGGCAGCCCGGCTCACGCTCGGGCTGCTTCTGCTTGGTATGGCGCTGACGGCCATCACCATGCTTTCCCTGACCACTGGGGCCCGTGCCATCCCGCTTGACAATGTCTGGGGGGCGCTCACCGCCTTCGATCCCGGTTCCACCGACCACCGCATCATCTGGGACCTGCGCCTGCCGCGCACCATCGTGGGCCTCATGGTCGGAGCGGCCCTGGGCCTGGCGGGCGCGGTCCTACAGGGCGCGACCCGCAATCCGCTCGCGGACCCGGCCATTCTGGGGATCAATGCCGGCGCCTCCCTGGCCGTGGTGCTGGGAGTGGCCTTGCTGGGCATGAGCCAGTTGAGCACCTATGTCTGGCTGGCCTTTGCCGGGGCAGGGGCCGCCATGCTGGTGGTCTATGCCGTGGCGTCGCTGGGCCGCGAAGGGGCAACGCCGATCAAGCTGGCCCTGGCCGGCGCCGCCATCACGGCGGTCCTGCATTCCATCATCAACGCCATCCTGCTCACCAGCCCCCGTACCCTCGATGAAGTCCGCTTCTGGCAGGTGGGCTCGCTTTCCGGCCGCACCATCGACATTGTCCTGCAGGTCGCGCCCTTTCTCGCCATCGGCATGGTGCTGGCCCTGGCGACGGCCCGCCTGCTCGATGGCCTCTCCATGGGCGACGATGTGGCCCGTGCCCTCGGGCAGCGGATCGGGCTGTCACGCGGCCTGGCCGGACTGGCCGCAGTCATCCTGGCCGGAGCCAGCACGGCGGCGGCGGGTCCCATCGCCTTTGTCGGTCTTACCGTGCCGCATGTCGCCCGCGCCCTGACCGGCCCGGGCTACCGCTGGATTCTTCCCTATTCCATGCTGATGGCGCCCATCCTGTTGCTTGGGGCCGATGTGCTGGGACGCATCATCTCGCCGCCAGGAGAGGTGCAGGTCGGCATTGTCACGGCGTTCGTCGGGGCGCCCTTCTTCATTGCGCTGGTGCGCCGCCGCAAGCTTGCAGCGCTATGACCCCGGCGATTGACACCACAGGCATTCTCGCCGTTCGCAATGCCGCCGCGCGCCGCCGCCGGACAAGTGCCGCCGGGCTGGTCGTCGCACTCTGCACCGCCTTTGCACTTGCGCTCTTTCTGGGCGATTACCCTGTCCCCGTCACGGGCATTGTCCAGTCGCTGTTTTCGCCACTCACCGGCCTGGCGGATCGGGGCGTCGATTTCATCGTGCTGCAGGTGCGCCTGCCGCGTGCCGTGCTTGCGATCCTCTCCGGCGCCTCATTTGCGTTGGCCGGAATCACTTTCCAAACGCTTCTGCGTAACCCTTTGGCCAGCCCCGATATTATTGGCATTGCCCACGGCGCCAGCGCTTCGGCAGTGTTCTGCATAATCATCCTGGGCTGGTCCGGACTTGCCGTCTCCTTTGGCGCCTTTGTCGGGGCCATGCTCACGGCCCTCGTCATCTATCTTCTCGCCTGGCGCAATGGCGTCACCGCCTTTCGTGTGGTGTTGATCGGCATCGGCATGGCCGCAATGCTGGCGGCGGTGATTTCATACCTTTTCACCCGGGCTCGTCTCACCGAGGTCCAGCAGGCCATGGCCTGGCTGGTAGGAAGCCTGAACGCCGCCCGCCCCGGGGATTCCCTCGTATTGGGGGGCGCCATGCTGGTGCTGGTGCCGCTCATGATTGCCTTGCTGCGCGGCCTCGACGCCATGGAATTGGGCGACGATACGGCGCGGGCACTGGGGGCCAGGGTGGAAACCACCCGGCTGGGGCTGATGCTGGTGGCGGTCGGCTTTGCTGCCTTTGCGACCGCCGCCGTCGGACCGGTGGGCTTTGTCGCCTTCGTCGCCGGTCCATTGGCGCGCAGCCTGCTCCGTGGATCCGGCCGCGGGTTCCTGCACGCTGCCCTGGTTGGTGCGCTGGTCATGCTGGTGTCCGACCTCGTGGCACAGCACCTTCTGCCATCCGTACAATTGCCCGTCGGCGTCGTAACGGGTGCCTGTGGCGCCCTGTTCCTGTTATGGCTGCTGATGGCGTCCGGCCGTTCTGGCCGCGTCAACTGATCGAAGAGTTCGAACCATGTCCGCTCATCACCTGCTCCTCGCCGCCGGACTGGACCTTGCCTATGGCGATCGGCAGATCGTTTCGGCCCTGGACCTGAACCTGCCGCCGGGCAAGCTGACGGTAATTGTCGGGGCCAATGCCTGCGGCAAGTCCACGCTGTTGCGCGGTCTGGCGCGCCTGCTGCCCCCTTCGCGCGGCGCTGTCTATCTCGATGGCAAGCCCATCCACCAATTGCCCACGCGTGAAGTGGCGACAGTGCTTGGCGTGCTGCCGCAAAGCCCGATTGCACCAGATGCCATTTCGGTAACCGATCTGGTGGGCCGGGGCCGCTACCCGCATCAGGGCTGGTTCCGCCGCTGGACGCCGGAGGATGACGCGGCGGTCGCCGAGGCACTGGCGGCCACCGATACCGCCGAACTGGCCGACCGTCCGGTGGACGAACTTTCCGGCGGCCAGCGCCAGCGCGTCTGGATCGCCATGGCCCTTGCGCAGGAGACCGACCTGCTGCTGCTGGACGAGCCCACAACCTTCCTCGACATCAACCACCAGGTCGAAGTCCTTGATCTCCTGACCGACCTGGTCCGCCAGCGCGGCCGCACGGTCGTGGTTGTCCTTCACGACCTGAACCTTGCCTGTCGCTATGCCGACCATATCGTGGCCATGAAGGCGGGCAGGATTGTCGCCGAGGGCCGCCCCGTGGATGTGATGACCGAGGCCGTGGTGGCCGATGTTTTCGGCATGGTTTCGCGGATCGTTGTCGACCCGGTCTCCGACACGCCCATGATCGTGCCGATAGGTCGGCATCACGTGGAAAAGGCGCTGGCGTAAGATCAGGCAACGCTCGCGGAGCGCATTGCCGCAGTACACTCTGTCAAAGGAAGATTGGTACGCCCAAGGGGAATCGAACCCCTGTTCCCGCCGTGAGAGGGCGGTGTCCTGACCGCTAGACGATGGGCGCGGAGCGAGGAACTCGAAACTGGCATTTCGCGGCCCCGCCAGCAAGGGGGAATGGTACGCCCTAGGGGAATCGAACCCCTCTCTGCACCGTGAAAGGGTGCCGTCCTAACCGATAGACGAAGGGCGCATCAGCGCGATGGCCGTCGTATAATGGGGTGCCCCAGATTGTGCAACCCCGTTTGCATTGAACTCATGAGGTTTTTTGCAGGACCACAGGTTTTCAACAGCCCTCGAAGGTAACGGGCCGGCGATAGCCACGCGGCCGGTCTCGCACATCGACATGGATGAAGTTGCGACCCGGATAGCAGCCAAGGCCGCCAACGCCGTCCACACTCATGGCGAAGGCGATCAGCTCCTGCTTGGACACCCCGGGGATGTAGAAGTCCGCTGCCATGCACTTGGTGTGGTAGGAATTGTCGGCGCCGCCCACCGACGCGTTGTGGAAGGCGTTCCGGAACCCGGAGCTCATCACCACTTTCCGGCCGAAGCGTCCCTCGAACTCCCAGATCACGAATCGCAGCTTGGGTGAGATGCACAGCGCATTGACATTGCCGGAACTGACATAGGTTCCCCAATCCTGCTTGAGCCCAGAATAACCCGCGCCGCCGCCGCTGGCGAACATGGCCATGGGCAGGCACCCGGCAAGCACGATAGCTGTGACGAGAGTAACGGCGAAGGTTCGGAGCAGGCGGGGCATGGCGACTTTCCCGTGGCGTGTCGCATGGGCAACAGGCAATGGGTCTTGGGGTTCAGTCGCTAAAATTAGAGCGGTTTCGCTAACCCCGCGCTAAGCAGTAGGGTTAGCGAAACCTTAAGGCTGTCAGAGGCTTACCAGGTGCCCGTATTCGGCATGGAGGCCCAAGGTTCCTGCGGCGGCAGGTGTCCGTCCTGGATCAGTTCGACCGAAATGCCGTCGGGCGAGCGGACAAAGGCCATATGGCCGTCGCGCGGCGGGCGGTTGATGGTGACGCCCATGTCCGACAGATGCTGGCACAGCGCGTAGATGTCCTGCACCCGATAGGCCAGGTGGCCGAAATTGCGTCCGCCGGCATAGGGCTGCGGATCGGGATCCCAGTTATAGGTCAGTTCAACTTCCCCGCCCTGGTCGCCGGGGGCGCGCAGGAAGATCAGGGTGAAGCGGCCCTTTTCATTGTCGGTGCGGCGCACCTCTTCAAGGCCCAGGCCGTCACGGTAGAATCGGAGGCTTTCCTCGATATCGGTGACACGCACCATGGTATGCAGATATTTCAAGGCCTGTCTCCTTCATGATGGCAATTGGCATGGCCTAACAAGCCCTTGGCCCTGCCGCAAGAATAGCGCGCCAGAGCTGTCAACAAAATCGCAACACCTTCTTAACTTTTGCCGTTGAATCGGCCAGACTGATTTGGTCTTGTGAGGAGTACCCGCATGCGGCGGGCGAGTGAAAAGGCGTTTGGAATATGGGGGCGAAGGGTAACGGTGATGACGGCGATGCCGTCAACCTGACGGAGTCAGGGGCCAATCTGCGCGATGACCACGCGCCGGGCGGGGTGCATTCGACCGCCGATACCATTGAAATCGCGGGCAGCATCAAATGGTTCGATGCCGGCAAGGGCTTTGGCTTCATTGTTCCTGACAACGGCATGGCCGATGTGCTGCTGCATGTGACCTGCCTGCGCCGGGACGGCTATCAGACCGCCTATGAAGGCGCGCGAATCGTTGTCGAGGCGCTCAACCGGCCGGGCGGCCTGCAGGCCTTCCGCGTCGTTTCCATGGACGAATCGACGGCCCGTCACCCCTCGCAGATGCCCGCGCCGCGCACCCATGTGGTGGTCGAGGCGACCTCTGGCATGGTGCGTCTGGAAGTAAAGTGGTTCAACCGCATTCGCGGTTTCGGCTTCCTGTCGGCGGGCGAGGGCGCGCCCGATGTCTTCGTGCATATGGAAACCCTGCGCCGCTTCGGCATCACCGAGCTGCGCCCGGGCCAATATGTGCTGGTGCGTTATGGCCAGGGCCCCAAGGGCCTCATGGTCGCCGAAATTCGCCCTGATGGTTGGGGCGATGCACCCTCGTCGCACTGAAGGCACTCAATTCATGCATGACTTTCGCCCTTTCGGCGCTGCGTTGCTGCGCCCGGCGCGGCCCGTTCTGGCGGCACTGGCGCTCACCGCCGGCCTGACCCTGGCGGCGTGCAGCGACGAGTCACGGCTGACGATCCACAGCGCCGATGGCGATCACGTATTCACGGTTGAGGTGGTCGACACCGCCGAAACGCGGGCCAAGGGCCTGATGTATGTGCAGGAGCTGGCGGCCGATGCCGGCATGCTGTTTGATTTCCAGCAGGAGCGTCCGGTCTCGTTCTGGATGCGCAATACCTTCATCCCGCTCGACATGCTGTTCATCGAGGCGGATGGGACCATCCTCAACATCCATGTGAACGCCCGCCCGCACGATACGACGTCGATTCCGTCAGCCGGGCCGGTGCAGTTCGTGCTGGAGATTCCTGGAGGACGCTCGACGGAGCTGGGGATCGAGGCCGGTGATCAGGTCGAGCATGCGCGGATCAAAGCCGCGCAATAACCATGCAGTCGATCACGGCCCAGAGGTGCAGGCTCGCCCCGGCCACAACGAACACGTGCCATAGCGCGTTCTGGAACTTCAGCTTTTCCCACAGGTGAAAGACGATGCCGGCCGAATAGGTGACGCCGCCGGCCAGCAGCAGCCACAGCGTCGAGGGCGGCAGGGCCTGGCCGAGCTTCTGGAACACCAGAATGCCGCTCCAGCCGATGGCCAGATAGAGGATGATGGCCACGCGCCCGAAACGCTGTGGCACGATGAGTTTGAGGGCCACACCGACCAGCGACGCCCCCCAGACAAAGCTCATCATGATGACGCCCGCCGAGGTCCCGCCGATTGCCGCGAGGAAGGGAGTGTAGGAGCCGGCGATGAACAGGAAGATCGCGGCCTGGTCGAGCCGGGCCAGGTAATGCTTGACCGGTGAATTGGGCCAGAGATTGAACGCCAGGGAAACGCCGAGCACCACGACCAGGGTGGCAACATAGACCATCAGGGCAGGGAAGGCTTCGGGGGCCGTCTGCATGAGCGCCAGGGCAAGCAGGATGGAGCCCGCCGCAATGGCGACCACCAGGCCCAGGATGTGGACGACGGCGTCCACGACCAGCTCGGCGGTGGAATAGGGGCGGCGATCCAGGGGCCGGCGCATGCCCGGCTGTCTTGCGGCGATGGTCATCATGCTTCCTCCTTGCCGCTATCGTGTGGCGGGGATGTGACCAATACCTTTCCCGGCGATGACAATCGCAACCAGCGTAAAGCGCCCACCAATAATTCTGGTGAACAATCTCCTTCCCCCGCTCTGCCGGCTTGACGGGTAACGCTGGCGTTACTTTAACCGCAATCATGACGCGCAAATCAAAGCCACCAATCGCCATCTACTCTGCCCTGGCAGACGCCACGCGATGCCGTATCGTCGAAATCCTGTTGGCCGGACCGATCCCGGTCCATACGCTTGCCGATGCCTTCTCCATCAGTCGCCCGGCGATTTCACGCCATTTGCGGGTGCTCAAGACGGCCGGGCTGGTGGCTGAGGTCAAGAAGGGCAGGGAAAATCTCTACGCCCTGCGCACGGCAAAGATGAGTGGCGCCATTGCCTGGCTGCAGTCAATTGTTTCGCCCGCCGGCGAGGTTCCGCAAGACTCAACCGCGGCAGAGCCGAAGCCCATGGCGATGCCCATCGCGACACCCCGACCACGCCGGGCCCGTCCCGTGCCGGTTCTGGCGCCGCAGGCCACCGAAACGGTTCCTGAGCGCGCGCAGCCAGTTGTCATCAGGCCGGAGCCCGCCGCAAAGGCACCGCCAGTCAGCCAGATGGGCTTTGATTTCTGATGCGCTAGAGCAGCGGCGCGGGCAGGGGGTCGATCAGGGAATGCTCTATGCTCTCCGGCTCGAAAGCCGTCTGTATGACCCGCTCGAAATCGGCAGCGGTCCACATGATCTGTGACGGCGCCAGGCGGGCCTCGACGGCTCCCAGAGCCGCCCTGGCACCCAGGGCGAAAGGCCGGACGGGGTGGCCGATGGCCTGAGATGCGGCCTGAGCCGCCCCGATATCCTTGTGCTGGTCGCCGACATACCAGATGACGTCGCTGCGCCGCAGTTCGCGGCCAATGCCATTGAGTGCGGCAATCACCGAATCCGGCCAGGGTTTTCCCCTTGCCACATCCTCGCGGAAAACCGCCGCGCTGAAATATTGCCTGAGGCCAAACGTTTCCAGCACATCATGGCCATAGCCCCGGCCCAGGCCATTGCTGACCACACCCAGCGTGACGCCTTCGCGTTTGAGGCGCTCCAGCACCGCTCGCATGGTTTCGCAGGGCACCAGCATCTGATCGACGCTTTTGCGCCGGACCTTGTGGATGGCCCGGTGCACGAGCAGTTTCGGCGCCGTGGCGGCTACGTTGCGGCTGCGCCTTGCCAGCCGGAACCGCGCAACCAGACGACCGCCCCGATGCGAGCAATCGTCGAGGAACTCCAGCATCTGCAGCACGCGCGGATTGACGTGATGCACCAATGTTCCATCGAGATCAAAGAGCACGATGGTCGGTCGGTTTGCAGTGTCAGCCAGTGGATCAACCCCCGTTGGTCGGCGTAAATTGACCCAATTCGCCATCAGGTACAACCCTGAACGGCCAGACCGCTTTGCCCAACAAGACGGAAAGGCGGCGAGTGCGCATCGCCCTGCGCCCGAAGCTCGGGGAAAAGGGTGGCGATCCCGACAGGATTCGAACCTGTGACCAACAGCTTAGAAGGCTGCTGCTCTATCCAGCTGAGCTACGGGACCGAACGGCGCCTGTTTAGCGCATTTTTGTGTGAAGGCCATACCCCTGTGCCGCCTCTAGCCGGTCATTTCCTTGCCTGGACGTCCCGTGCTTTCGCGCACGATGAGGTCGGAATTGAGCACCATGCGCAATTGCCCGCGTGGCTGGTCGATGTCTTCGAGAATGTCGATCAGCGTTTCGGCAGCCATGCGGCCAAGCATTTCGCGCGGTTGGCGCATGGTGGTCAGGGGCGGAGTATAGTGTGCCGCAACGCCCAGATCGTCGAAACCGACGACCGAGACGTCACGCGGGCAGACGATTCCCCGCTGCCGCAGGCCCGACAGGAAGCCGATCGCTGATTCGTCATTGGCGGCAAAGACCGCGCTTGGCCGCTCCGCGAGGGACATGAAGTGTGCCGCCGCACCAAATCCGCTCTCCATTTCGAAATTGCCCCGGAACAGCCAGTTCTGCCGTATCGGCAATCCAGCCTCCTGCAGGGCTCGGGAGAAGCCCGCCAGCCGGTCGCGGGCCACCACATTGTGTTCCGGCCCCAGCAGGTGCCCGATTTTCCTGTGACCCAGGTCGATCAGATGGCGCGTTGCCCGTTCGGCGGCCTGCACATTGTCGGTCAGGACGGTGTGGAATCCAGAATTGGGGATCTCCTCGCAGGCGACCACGAGCGGCACCGAATAGGGTGCGGTCGCCAGAGCCTGCAGCGTCGCCACGTCGAGTGATCCATCGAGCAGCAACAGCCCGTCGGCCCGGTTGGACAACATATAGTCCTGCAGGCGCCTGGCCGGTGCGTGAGCCAGAAACAGATTGGCGACCAACACGCCATAGCCCCGATTGGTCGCCTCGCGCTCAACGGCGTCGAGGATCGAGGAGAAGAAGGAATTTCGGATGTCGGGCAGCGCCACGAGGATCGTCCGGGCCGATCTCTGTCGCAGGGAACGCGCCGTTTGGTTCAGCGTGTAACCGGTTACACGAATGGCCTCGGAAACACGTGCGCGAGTGCTCTCGCTGACCCTGTCGGGATACGAGAGGGCGCGGCTGACCGTGGCGGTCGACACATTGGCAAAACGCGCAACGTCCTGAATTGTCGGCGTTTTTCTAATCTCTGTCATCGCTGGCAGCGCCCCCTCTCGCTGTCAGTAACCCATTTGGTCTAAATCGATCTTGACATGTCCGCAAGGCTTGTATGAAACTCCTGAAATCGATTGCACAACCAATTTGGAACGTGTAGTGCAATCGATTACACACAGTTGCGGGTTGCCTGATTGGAAGGGTAGCCATGCGAGCTGTGCATCGCTGGAGCGCATGCTCCTCGTGTTCGTTGGGAGGACAACCTATGAAAAAGTTTGCAGTGGTCGCCGCAATGGCAACCGCTTTCCTTGGCTCCACGTCCGCTTATGCCGTGGATCTGGAAGTGACCCACTGGTGGACGTCGGCTGGTGAAGCTGCGGCCATCGCCGAATTCGCCAAGCTCTTCGAAGAGAAGACCGGCAATACCTGGGTGGACTCGGCTCTTGCCGGTTCGGGTACTGGTGCCAACCCCGTCATCATCAGCCGTATCATCGGCGGCGACCCGATGGGCGCCACCCAGATGAATACCGGCCGCGACGCCGAAGAACTCATCCAGGCTGGCCTGATGCGCGACCTGACCCCCGTCGTCGAAGAGATGGGTGGCCTCGATTTCTACGTCGATCAGTCCCTGCTCGAGCCCTGCATGTATGAAGGCGGCATCTACTGCCTGCCGATCAATATCCACTCGTGGGACTGGCTGTGGCTCTCCACTGCTGCCTACGAGAAGATCGGCCAGCCTGTGCCGACCAACTGGGATGAGTATGTGGCCTCCTGGCCGGCACTCCAGGAAGCTGGCATTCTGCCGTTCGGTCTCGCGACCGGCTGGCCGATCTCCGGCGTCCCGGGTGTGCTGATGTCGGGTCTGGGTGGTAGCGATCTCGTCCTCGCCATCAACCGCGACAAGAGCGCCGACGCCGTTCGCGGCCCGGAATTCCGCAAGGTTGCCGAAGCCATGGACTCGCTCCGTCAGGTGATCTCGCCGGACATGATGGTTCCGTCCTTCGGTGACGTGGGCAATCAGATCCTGGCCGGTGAAGCTGCCGGTAACATCCATGGCGACTGGCTCGCCGGCGACCTGCAGGTTGCAGGTGGCGTTCCGGGCGAAGACTATGAATGTCTCCCCGCTCTCGGCCTGGGCGACCAGCTCACCGGTGGTGGTGACTCGTTCTACTTCCCGGTTCTGCCGGAAGGCACCGATCCTGCCGTGATCCAGGCTCAGACCGATCTGGCCAAGATCCTGATCTCGCCGGAAGGCCAGCTGAACTTCAACCTGGTCAAGGGCTCCATGCCGATCCGCACCGACATCGACCTGTCCGGTGCCAACCCCTGCATGCAGAAGGCTATCGGCATGCTCGGCAATGGTCTGCTGCCCTCCGGTGACTTCGCGCTCTCCAGCGACACCCAGCAGCAGATGCAGGACCTCAACATCGAGTTCCTGGACGACGACAGCATCACTGTTGACGACTACATCGAGCGCTATGCCTCGATCATCGAGTCGGCTGACTGATAGTCAGGACGTCCGGATGGGGCTAAGGTCCCATCATTAAAAAGCGGTGGTCGGCCTTGATCGACAAGGTCGACCACTTCCTTATGGAGAGACACGTAATGGCGGACACAGCCGTTCAAACGGGAGCGGTCGTCGGGAATTCCGGTCGACGCGGCTTCCTCAGAAAAACCTTCCTGCACAATATTCCCGCCAAAATCGCGGCCCTTCCGATGATGGCCACCGTGCTCATCGTCTTTGTCGGCTGCACGCTGTGGACGATCTATTACTCCTTCACGAATTCGCGACTGCTGCCCAATGGCAAGTTCGTTGGCTTCGACCAGTATGAGCGCCTCTTTGCCACCTCGCGCTGGAATGTCTCGGTCACCAACCTGATCAGCTATGGCGCCATGTCGCTGGTGCTGACCCTCGGCCTCGGTTTTCTCCTGGCCGTGCTGATGGACCAGAAGATCCGCTTCGAAAGCGCCTTCCGCACCATCATGCTCTACCCCTTCGCCCTCAGCTTCATCGTGACGGGCCTGGTCTGGCAGTGGGTCATGAACCCCACGCTTGGTCTTCAGGGCACGATGCGGAACCTGGGCTGGGAAAATTTCACCTTCGACTGGATCGCCAATCCGCGCATGGTGCTGTTTGCCCTGTTGATTGCAGGGCTCTGGCAGGGCGTGGGCTTCTGCATGGTGCTCATGCTGGCCGGCCTGCGCGGCGTCGACGAGGAAATCTGGAAGGCCGCCCGCGTGGACGGTATTCCCACCTGGCGGACTTATGTGTCGGTCGTCATCCCCATGATGCGCGGTGTCCTGATCACTGCCGTCGTGCTGATCGGTTCTGGCATTGTGCGCCTCTACGATCTGGTGGTGGCGCTGACCAATGGCGGCCCCGGCATTTCGTCCGAAGTGCCCGCCAAATATGTCGTCAACTACATGTTCTCGGGCGGCAATATCGGCCAGGCATTGGCCGCTGCCACCATGATGCTGCTGACCGTTCTGATCATCATGATCCCGTGGGCCTATCTTGAATTCGGCGGAAAGGGCCGTCGCACATGAGCCAGACCGCATCCATGACCGGCTCCGCGCCGGCAGCAGGTACCGCCATTGGTGTCGAACCGCGTGGACCTCGTCCCAAACCGTTCTTCACCCCCCAGAAGATCATCATCTATTCGGTCCTGGTCTTCTTCTCCCTCTATTTCCTGTTCCCGCTCTATGTGATGATCGTCACGTCCTTCAAGACGATGCCGGAAATCCGCTTCGGTAACATCTTTGCCTTTCCCAACCAGGTCAATTTCGACGCCTGGGTGAAGGCCTGGACCAGCGCCTGCACCGGACTGAACTGTAACGGTCTGTCGCCCGGGTTCTGGAACTCGGTCAAGATCACCATCCCGTCGACGATCGTGTCGATCTTCATCGCGGCCGTGAATGGCTATGCGCTGGTGAACTGGCGGTTCAAGGGCTCGGAAATCTTCTTCGCGATCCTCATCTTCGGCTCGTTCATCCCCTATCAGGTGATGCTCTATCCGCTGGTCATGATCACCCGTGAACTGAAGATCTTCGGCACGCTGCAGGCCGTCATTCTCATCCATACCATCTTCGGCATGCCCATCCTGACACTGCTGTTCCGCAACTACTTCGCGTCACTGCCGCAGGAACTGTTCAAGGCTGCGCGCGTCGATGGGGCAGGGTTCTGGCGCATCTTCTTCGAGATCATGCTGCCCATGTCGCTGCCCATCTTCGTGGTGGCGCTGATCCTGCAGATCACCGGTATCTGGAACGACTTCCTGTTCGGCGTTGTCTTTGCCGGCACGCAGAATTACCCGATGACCGTCCAGCTCAACAATATCGTCAACTCGGCACAGGGCACGCCGGAATACAACGTCAACATGGCTGCCACCGTGCTGACAGGTCTTGTGCCACTGATCATCTACTTTGTGTCCGGCAAGCTGTTCGTACGCGGCGTCGCCGCCGGCGCCGTGAAGGGATAATTCTCGATGCAACCAAGCGTTTCCATCAAAGACCTCTCGCTCAACTTCGGTAGCGTCAAGGTTCTCGAACACCTCAACCTCGATATCGCGCAGGGCGAGTTCATCGTCCTGCTCGGGCCCTCGGGCTGCGGCAAGTCGACCCTGCTCAACTGCATCGCCGGGCTTCTGGACGTCTCCGACGGTCAGATCTTCATCAACGGCAAGAACGTGACGTGGGAAGAGCCCAAGGATCGCGGCATCGGCATGGTGTTCCAGTCCTATGCGCTCTACCCGCAGATGAGCGTCGAGCGTAACCTCAGCTTTGGCCTGCGCGTTGCCGGCATGCCCAAGGCGGAAATCGAAAAGCGCGTGAAGCGCGCTGCCGAAATCCTCCAGATCGAGCCGCTGCTTGCACGCAAGCCGGCCAATCTCTCCGGCGGCCAGCGTCAGCGCGTCGCTATCGGCCGTGCCCTGGTGCGCGACGTGGACGTGTTCCTGTTCGACGAACCGCTGTCCAACCTCGACGCCAAGCTGCGTTCGGACCTCCGCGTCGAGATCAAGCGTCTTCATGCGCGTCTCAAGAACACCATGATCTACGTGACACACGACCAGATCGAGGCTCTGACACTCGCTGACCGCATTGCCATCATGAAGAACGGCGTGATCCAGCAGCTGGCCGATCCGCACACCATCTACAACAAGCCGGTGAACCTCTATGTGGCCGGTTTCATTGGTTCGCCCTCGATGAACTTCATCGAAGGCACACTTGAGGGCGCCACCTTCACCGCGACCGATGGCACGGTCATCCCCGTGGGCAGCTACGAGTTCCTTGGCGCTCGCACCGGTTCGGCCAAGGCGGTACTGGGTGTTCGTCCCGAGCACATCTTCATCGGCGAGGCTGCCCAGGGCATGCCATTCACAGCAGAAGCTGAAATCGAGATCGTCGAGCCGATGGGGTCCGAAACCCTGGCCTGGACCACGATTGCGGGCGTGTCCGTAACCTTCCGGTGCAGCAGCGACATCGACATCAACACCGGTGACAAGGTGACCGTCGGCTTCGATATTGCGCGCGGCTCCCTGTTCGACGCCGGCACCGAGGCACGGCTCTAGCACTCGGAATTGAACTCGGGAATGGCGCCCAAGGGCGCCATTCTGCCGATCATCGGCACCAACTTACTTTCGCGGCAGTCGATCTGCCCGGGCGCGGCGACGCCAGCCCGAGACCCGGCTATCAGCCGATCCGACGCGACACCGCATTCCAATTTCTCTGATGAGGCCAATCATGGACTTTTCGTACCAGCTTTACAGCGCACGCAATGAGGCGTCCCTGGACGACACCCTCAAGACCCTTTCCGGACTGGGCTATACCCAGGTCGAAGGATGGGGGGGGCAGTTTGCCGATCCTTCCGCTCTGGCACAGAGCCTGAAGGCTGCCGGCCTGACCATGCCGACCGCCCATATGGGCTATGCCCAGCTCGAGGACACCGACGCGGCCCTGCGGATTGCCGACACTGTCGGCATCCAGACCGTTTATTGCCCGGCGCCGCCCTCCGACGATTTCCGCAATGGGACGGGCAACTGGCAGGAATTTGCCGAAGGTCTTGCCCGCATTGCAGCGGCTTTCAAGGCTGCCGGCAAGGGCTTTGGCTACCACAACCATCACTGGGAGTTCGTCAAGGACGCCAATGGCAAGACGCCGATGGAGCTGATCCTCGAGGCATCCTCCGACACCCAGTGGGAAATGGATCTGGCCTGGGTCGTTCGCGCCAATGAAGACCCGCTCTTCTGGATCGAAAAGCTGGGCAACCGCATCACGGCGGTTCACGTCAAGGACATCGCTCCGGCCGGTGAAAAGACCGACGAGGATGGCTGGGCGGATGTTGGTACCGGTACCCTGGACTGGCCGAACTACATCAAGCAGATTAAGGCAAAGACCAAGGCGCGTTACTTCGTGGCCGAGCATGACAAGCCGAGCGATGCCATTCGCTTTGCTCGCAACGCTGCGGCCGCACTCAAGGGCTACGGAGTCTGACAATGGCCAAGACCTATGGCGTCGGCATCATGGGTGCCGGCAATATTTCTGCTGCCTATCTGCGCCTGGCGCCCTTGTTCAATGGGCTTGAAGTCCGCGCCGTGGCCGATATTCGCCCCGAAGCGGCCAAGCTGCGCGCCGACGAGTTCGGCGTCACGGCCCAGACGCCCGAGGAACTGCTCAAGAACAGCGAACTGGACGTCATCGTTAACCTGACCATTCCCTCGACCCATTACCAGGTGTCTATGGATATCGTCTCGGCCGGCAAGCATTCCTATTCGGAAAAGCCCTTCGTGCTGAGCGTGGAAGAGGGGCTTGCCCTCAAGAAGGCTGCCGATGAACGCGGCCTCAAGGTCGGTTCGGCTCCTGACACCTTCCTGGGCGGCGCCCACCAGCAGGCTCGCGACATCATCGACTCGGGCAAGCTGGGCAAGATCATGAGCGGCACCACCCATGTGATGAGCCGCGGCATGGAGCATTGGCACCCCAATCCGGACTTCTTCTTCCAGCCCGGTGGTGGCCCGATCCTCGATCTGGGACCGTACTACATCACCGATCTGGTGCACCTGCTTGGCCCGGTCAAGCGCCTCTCGGCCTTCACCAACATGGCGCGCACCGAGCGCATCGTGTCGGCCGATGGCCCTTACAAAGGCACCAGCATCAAGGTGGGTACGCCTACGACCATCCATGGCGTGCTCGAATTCCACTCCGGCGCGATCATCACCATCGGCGCCAGCTGGGACGTGGCGGCGCATGGCCATCACAATATCGAACTGTATGGCACCGATGGCTCGATCTTCGTGCCCGATCCGAACTTCTTCGGCGGTGACCTGGTCACCACTGGCATCGAAGGCATCCGGACCCCGGTGTCGCCCTGGGATCATCCCTTCGGCAAGCCGAACCAGGACCTGGACAAGCCCACTCCGCGTGCCAACTATCGTTGCGCCGGCCTTGCCGACATGATGCTCTCGATCGAGAACGGCCAGAATGCCCGGTGCGGCCTCGACGTCGCCCTGCACGTGGTGGAAGTGATGACGGGTCTGCTCAAGGCCGGCGAGACCGGCGAAGTGCTGACCCTGACCACGACCTGCGAGCGGCCACTTGCTCTTGGCATCGACGAGGCCAGGGCCTTGTTGAAGGCTTGACGAACGTACGTCATTGACAGGTGCCCGGCGCCGGTCAAGATTGTCATCTAACATGTCAGGGCGGCGAGTGATCGCCGCCCGTCATATATGCGGGGTATGACAACCCGCAGCTGACCAGACAGGGATCTGCCCCGACTTTGCGGTTGAAGGGCGACAAGAGGAGAGACCACATGGCTACCACGATCAAGGGCCCCGCCATTTTCCTGGCCCAGTTCGCCGGCGACAAGGCGCCGTTCGACACTCTCGACAATATCTGCAAATGGGCCGCCGGCCTTGGCTACAAGGGCGTGCAGATCCCGACCTGGGTGTCGAGCTTCATCGATCTCGAAAAGGCCGCTACCTCAAAGACCTATGCGGACGAGATCAAGGGCATCGTGAACAGCCACGGGCTGGAGATCACCGAACTGTCGACCCATCTCCAGGGCCAGCTGGTGGCAGTCCATCCCGCTTATGACACCGCCTTTGACGGATTTGCCCCCGCCTCGGTGCATGGCAATCCCAAGGCGCGCCAGGAATGGGCCGTCCAGACCATGAAGCATGCCGCCAAGGCATCGCAAAATCTCGGTCTCAACGCCCATGCGACCTTTTCGGGTGCCCTGGCCTGGCCCTATCTCTATCCGTGGCCTCAGCGTCCGGCCGGGTTGGTCGAGGAAGCCTTTGACGAGTTGGCCCGCCGCTGGACTCCGATTCTCAATGCCTTCGATGAGGCCGGCGTCGATGTCTGCTACGAAATCCATCCGGGCGAAGATCTGCATGACGGCATTTCGTATGAAATGTTCCTCGAACGCGTGAACAACCATCCTCGCGCCAACCTGCTCTATGATCCGAGCCATTTCGTGCTGCAGCAGCTCGATTATCTGGACTATATCGACATCTACAAGGACCGCATCAGGGCCTTCCATGTGAAGGACGCCGAGTTCAATCCCACCGGACGCCAGGGCGTCTATGGCGGCTTCCAGTCCTGGGTGAACCGGGCAGGGCGCTTCCGCTCCATTGGCGACGGCCAGGTCGATTTCCCGGCCATTTTTGCCAAGATGGCTGCCAATGACTTCAAGGGCTGGGCCGTGCTCGAATGGGAATGCGCCCTCAAGCACCCCGAAGACGGCGCGCGCGAAGGGGCAGAGCTCATCCAGAGCTACATCATCCGCGTCACCGAAAAGGCCTTCGACGATTTCGCATCGGGCGGGACCGACAAGGCTGCTAATCGCAAGATGCTGGGTCTGTCGTAAACCGTCCGACAAGGGAGAGAGAAATGGCTGAAAACGGCGCAAAACCCATTCGCCTGGGCATGGTTGGCGGCGGCACCGGTGCATTCATCGGCTATGTCCACCGCATCGCGTCCCGCATCGACGGCGACTTCGAGCTGGTTGCAGGCGCGTTGTCGTCGCGTCCCGAGGTGGCCCGGGAATCGGGCAGGAACCTGGGGCTGGCGGATGACCGCATCTACACCTCCTATGAGGAGATGGCCAAGGCCGAGGCGGCCCGGCCCGATGGCGTGCAAGCGGTGTCCATCGTCACGCCGAACCACATGCATTTCGGCCCCACCAAGGCTTTCCTGGAGGCCGGCATCCACGTGATCTGCGACAAGCCGATCACTTCGACCCTGGAAGATGCGCGCAAGCTCCTCGACATCAAGCCGAAAAACGGCGCGAAATTCCTCCTGACTCATAACTACACCGGCTACCCGCTGATCCGTCAGGCTCGCGAACTCATCGCTTCCGGTGCCCTGGGCAAGATTCGGGTCGTCCAGGCCGAATACGCCCAGGACTGGCTGACAGAGGCCGCCGACGAGGACAACAAGCAGGCTGCCTGGCGCACCGATCCGGCGCGCTCCGGCGCGGGCGGATGCATCGGCGACATCGGCACCCATGCCTATAATCTGGCGCGCTTCGTCACCGGGCTGAAGACAGAGGCCGTCTCGGCCGACCTGACCGCCTTCGTGCCGGGCCGCCAGCTCGACGACAACGTGCATATCATGCTCCGCTTCGAAGGCGGGGCCAAGGGCATGCTTTGGGCCAGCCAGGTTGCCGTGGGCAAGGAAAACGGGCTGCAATTGCGCGTCTATGGTGACAAGGGCGGGCTCGAATGGAGCCAGGAAAACCCGAACTACATGTGGTTCAGCGAATTCGGCAAGCCGCGCCAGCTGCTGACGCGCGGTGGCTCGATCTCGGTGCCGCCGGCCGCCTCGATGAATGTGCGCATTCCGGCAGGGCACCCCGAGGGCTATCTGGAAGCCTTCGCCACGCTCTACAGCCAGTTTGCCGCAGTCATCCGCGGTGACGGCGCCGATTACGAGGCGCTGCTGCCTACCATGGCTGACGGCATCGAAGGCATGCAGTTCATCACCGCTTCGGTGAAATCGAGCCAGAATGACAGCAAGTGGACCCGCTTCGCCGACGTTTGATGGTCTGACAAGAACGGGAAAGGGCCGGCGGCTGGTGCTGCCGGCCCTTTTTCATTGCAAGCGTTCGCTGCTGAAACCGCGCGCTTCGAGCAGGCGCACGACGCTGACCTCGCCCACCATATGGGCGGCGCCGACCACCAGCAGGGCCGCTTCATCCTCTTCCAGCATGCGTTCGATCTGGACCACCCAGTCGTGGTTGCGATTGTCGATAATGCGTTCGACCATGCCGTCGTCATAATCTCCCATCTGCGCCATGAACACGTCGCCCAGCGCCTCAGGGTCTCCGGCCAGCCACGAGGCGACCATGGCGTCGATATCGCTCTGCAGCATGTCCAGCGTGTTGAGTGTGGCCTCCAGCATGGAGATTTGCTCGGCCTCCGTTCCACCCGCAAGAAAACCCAGCTGCTGCTCGGGCGTTTCCAGATACCCCTTGCGCTCGTCCGTAAGTTCGGCGCCGAGTACCACTTCGACCCCGAGATTGGCTTGGTAGCCTGTGCTCGTCAGGGGCCCCATGGACAGGGTCGTGGCCGCCATCCAGGGTCGCATTGTCAGCAATGACGGCATGGGCAGGAAATAGGCGTCTGCCGCTTCTCGCAGTCGTGCCGTCAGGTCCGGCCCGATCTTTTCGCTCAGCAGCGAGCCGTCACGATAGAATCCAAGCTCGAATGACAGCGGCACAATCCGCATCTGGGCATCGGTGCTGATATCGGTCTCGAAATAGACCCTGTCGGCCTTGGACAGGATCTTGTCGAAGCGTGCGCTGCGCCAGTCGGTGTCGGGCGGCAGCATATGCACCGACCCGAATATCCACACAGCACTGTCGGCGTCGCTGATCTTCCAGAGGGCAGGGGCCGCGCTCGCACTGGCGGTGGCGAGAGCAAGTCCTGCCAGCGCAATGGCAATGCGGCGGATCAACATCGGCAAGGCTCCGAACCAGGGCATTGGCGCCAGCTAAGCCAGAAAACGACAACGCCGCAATCTCTTGCGGCGCCGAATGGTTTCACAAACTTGAGCGACGCTCAATGCGTCCAGGGCGTCTTGCGGTCCGAGCGGAAATTGTCCGGGTAGCTGACCTTCTTGGGGGTCGGGTCATGCGCGGGCTGCACCGAATAGGGAATGCCGTTGCGCTGCGCATAGGCTTCCGCCTCTTCCTGCGTTTCGAACGACAGCTTGACCTGCTGCTGCATGTCGGAACTGCTCGTATAGCCCATCAGCGGGTCTATGCTGCGGGGCGTTTCCTGCTCGAATACCAAGACCCAGCTCTTGGACTTGCCCTTGCCGGACTGCATGGCATTGCGGGCGGGGCGATAGATTCGGGCGGTCATGCAAAGTCCTCAACACGATGCGGGCGATTGGTCGGAGTACAAAGATTCGAACTTTGGACCCCCGGTTCCCAAAACCGGTGCTCTACCAGGCTGAGCTACACTCCGAAATCGCGCCCCTCCGTTAGCCTGTTCGGGAAGAAAGGGCAAGGCCGCTTGCGGTTTGCGAACCGACTTGACGGGGCCGCGCGGCCCGGGGGACAAGTTCGACATGTTCGATCTTCAAAAGCCCTGGCCGCTAGGCCTCGATCGCAGGTCGTGGCCGCTGTTCCTGGTCTCCATCGTCGTCATTCTGGGCGTGCTCGCCGCGATCGATGAGGCGGCCTCGCGTGGCGCCATCGCCTGGCCTGACGCCTGGCGTGCGCCATTCTTCTTCATCACCGATTACGGCCTGTCCGACTGGGTGCTTATCCCCAGCCTGGCGCTGATGATTCTGTTGCGCCTCGCCATGTTCCCCATGCGCGGGGTCTGGAGGCAGGCAACGGGCGAACTGGCCATGCTCTCCGCCTTTGTCTTTGTCGGTGTCGGGGCGCCCGGGCTCATGACCAATCTGCTCAAGCGCCTGGTCGGCCGGGGACGTCCCACCGAGTACGAGACCGTCGGGGCGTTCTCGTTCCAGAACGTCCTGAATGACTGGACCTTCCAGAGCTTCCCCAGCGGGCACTCGGCCACAGCCGCCGCAATGGCCTTCGTCGCCGGGTTCCTTTGGCCGCCGCTCTTCCCGATCCTGCTGGTTGTCGGGGTCGTGGTGGCGATCTCACGCGTGCCGGTGGGCATGCACTACCCCACTGATGTCTTCGCCGGGGTCGTGGTGGGCATGCTGGGCGCTTACCTGATCCGCAATGTCTTTGCCCGCAAGGGATGGCTGTTCACGCAATTGCCCGATGGACGCATGGTCCTCAAGCCGCTCGATGGCCTGAGGCAATTGCTTCAGCGCGCGCGGGCATAGCGCTCCAGTCCTGCCGCCAGGTCGGCTTTGAGGTCCTCGACGCCTTCGAGGCCGACATGGACGCGGAACAGATTGCCCTGGTCGCTCCAGGGGATGACGGTGCGTGCCTGGGAAATGGCGACTGGCAGGCAGAGGCTCTCATAGCCACCCCAGGAATAGCCCATGGAGAACAATTGCATCTGGTCCACAAAAGCCGCAATGGCGGTACGGGGCGCCGGTTTGAGCACGAAACCGAATAGACTCCCCGATCCGGTGAAGTCACGCTTCCATACGGCATGGTCGGGGTGGCTGGGCAGGGCAGGGTGAAGCACCGCGCTCACCTCCTCCTGCGCCTCCAGCCAGGCGGCGATCTCGAGGGCCCTCTGCTCGTGCTCCTTCATGCGGATGGCCAGCGTTCGAAGGCCGCGGGCTACCAGATAGGCATCGTCCCCGGATGCAAAGAAGCCAAGGAGGGCGCGCACGCGCTCCACGTCTGCCCACGCCGCCTCGGTGGTGGAAATAGTGCCGGCAAAGGCGTCCGAATGGCCGACAAACATCTTGGTGCCGGAATGCACGACAATGTCGGCCCCGAGCGCGAGTGGCCGGTGATAGAGGGGGCTCGCCCAGCTGTTGTCGACGATCAGGCGCGCGCCGCCGGCACGGGCCGCAGCGGCCAGGGCCGGGATGTCCTGCACCTCGAAGGTCAGCGATCCCGGGCTTTCGGCCAGCACCGCGCGTGTATTGGGCTGCATCAAACTTGTCAGGCCCGCGCCGATCCGTGGGTCGTAATAGCGCACACTCACGCCCATGCGTTCGAGGAATCCGTCGGCAAACTTGCGTCCGGGTTCATAGGCGCTGTCGGTGATGAGCACGTCGTCGCCGGCGGAGAGGCACGACATGAGCGCGATGGTGATGGCCGCAAGACCCGAGGGCACCAGCTTGGTCCGATACGCGCCCTCGAGCGCGGTTACGACCGATTCGACCGACGCCGTCGTGGGGTTTCCGGCGCGCCCATAAAGGTAGCGCTGCGATTGCGCATCAAGGTCCGCCAGGGATTTGAACAATACGGTAGAGCCCCGATAGACGGGTGTATTCACGAAACCGAACTGTTGGTCAGGGTCTCGCCCGGCATGCGCCAGCAGGGTTTCCACTGAATGGTTGGACGATTTGGCGTGGGACGGATCGGACATGGTTCCAGTCTGCTCAAAAACGGTTCACGGCGGGCGCTTGGCTAAAAAAGAGACAGACGTCCTGTCTCAACATGCCTTCTGCCCTTGACGTTAGGGACAATAGAAGGTTGCATGCTTAACAGCATCCAAACCGTCCGACAAAGGCGGTGGTGCTCTCGGAGCCGCGGGACCTATGGTCGGCTCCGAAACACAGGGTCAGGAAACAAAAGGCAAAAAAATGCAAAAAGCGCTTGTATCGATCGCAGTCGCGGCCTCGCTGGGGCTCGGCGCGACGGCTGCACATGCAGCTACTCTCGATGACGTCAAGGAGAAGGGCTACGTCCAGTGCGGTGTCACCGGCGGCGTGCCGGGCTTCTCGGCGCCTGATGCCAACAACAACTGGACTGGTCTGGAAGTTGACTTCTGCCGCGCTGTTGCCGCGGCAATCTTCGACGATGCCGAAGCCGTCCGCTACACCCCGCTGACCTCGCAGGAGCGCTTTGCTGCTCTGTCCGCTGGCGAAATCGACATCCTGTCGCGCACCACCACCTGGACCATGAGCCGTGATACCGACCTGGGCATCACCTTCGCAGGCGTGATGTACTATGACGGCCAGGGCTTCATGGTGCGCGAGGCCGACGGCATTGCTTCGGCGCTCGACCTGTCCGGCGCTGCCATCTGCATCGAGTCCGGTACCACCACCGAACTCAACGCGGCCGACTACTTCGAAACCAACGGCATGGACTACTCGCCGGTCGTGTTCACCGACCAGGACGAAGTGGTGAAGGCCTTCGAAGACGGCCGCTGCGACGTCTACACGACGGACTCCTCCGCGCTGGCCGCTGAGCGTTCCAAGTTCGGCAACCCCGATGATTACATCATCCTGCCGGAAATCATCTCCAAGGAGCCGCTTGGTCCCTCCGTTCGCCAGGGCGATGATCAGTGGTTCTACATCAACCGTTGGACCTATTACGCGCTGCTCGAAGCCGAAGAACAGGGCGTGACCTCGGCCAATGTCGACGAGATGCTCGGCTCCGACAACCCGGCCATCAAGCGTCTGCTCGGCGTTGAAGGTGACTTTGGTACGCCGATCGGCCTGACCGCCGACTGGGCCTACCGCATCATCAAGCATGTCGGCAATTACGGCGAATCCTATGCCAAGCATGTCGGTCCGGACACCGATATCGGCCTGGAGCGCGGCCTGAACGCCCTGTGGACCGACGGCGGTCTGCAGTACGCGATGCCGATCCGCTAAGGCGAAACAGTTCTGGCGCCCCTTCGGGGGCGCCAGTTCGTCGTGGGGCAGGCTTCGGCGGTTGGCAAATTTTCTGGGGGCAGCCCGGTCGCAATGCGATCAGGCACAATTGTGTCTTCCCCAAATATGGCCACGCAGGATCCGCGCCTCCGTCTGCTAAGGGGACAATCGCCCAATGGCCGTCCAGGACAATTTCGCGGAGCCACCGCGCACTACATTCTACAATGATCCGGTTATTCGAGGCATAATCTACCAGGTGGTCGTGGCCGGCCTCGTGGTTGCCTTCCTGGCGTGGATTATCTTCAATACCGCGCAGAATCTCGCCGCTCAGAACAAGTCGACTGGGTTCGGCTTCCTGTTCGAAACCTCGGGCTTTGGCATCAGCTTTTCGCTCATTCCCTTCGACCGCTCCTCCTATTACTGGCAGGCGTTCGTCGTCGGGCTGCTGAACACATTGCTGGTCGCCATCATCGGCATCATCTTCGCCACCATGCTCGGTTTCGTGCTCGGCGTCGCGCGACTGTCGTCGAACTGGCTCATTGCCCGGTTTGCGACCGTCTATGTTGAAATCATCCGCAACGTGCCGCTGCTGCTCCAGCTCTTCTTCTGGTACTTCGCGGTGCTCAAGGCGATGCCCGCCGTTCGCGAATCCTTCGAATTGCCGCTGAGCATCTTCGTCAATCAGCGTGGCATCATGGTTCCGCGTCCAATGCCCGACGCCGAGATCATATGGGTGGCGCTGACAGCTGTCCTGGCTCTGGTGGCGGCCATCACCCTGGTCGTCTGGGCCACGCGGGTGCGCACCAAGACCGGGCACTATCCCCACTTTGTGGTGCTGGGCTCGCGCTTTGCTGGAATGGTTGTCTCCTTCCTCCTCGGCTATCTGGCCATCAACCTGCTCGGGTCGGTCGTGCCCGCACTCGCCTTGGGACCCGTTGTTCCACTCGTCGGTGGCCTGTTTCTGGCTGGTTTGACGCTGACGCCCTATGGTCTTTACGGCAACGTCTTCACCGGTTTTGCCATCGCCTGGGCCGTTGCCAACTTCCTTCTTGCCGGCATGTTCGGCTTCTTGCCCGAGACTGTCATCGTCCTCGGCTCAGCTCTGATTGCCATCGGTTTCGCATGGACCATGCTGTCGGCTGACCGGCGTCCGGCATCGACGGAAAGCAAGTTCCCGCTGGCGCTCCCGGTGCTCATTGTCATCGCTTTTCCTGCTCTGGTCTATTGGCTGACCGGTGCCTCGCTGGCGTTTGAAATGCCCATCCTGGGGCGCTTCAACTTCGCTGGTGGCCTGCAGCTCGTTCCCGAAATGGTGGCTTTGGTGGTCGGCCTGACCATCTATACGGCGGCCTTCATTGCCGAAAATGTCCGTAGTGGCATTCAGGCAGTCAGCAAGGGCCAGACCGAGGCTGCTTCGTCGCTCGGGCTGCGCGAAGGGGACCGCCTGCGGCTCGTCGTCATTCCCCAGGCAATGCGGGTGATCATCCCACCGCTCACCAGCCAATACCTGAACCTGACCAAGAACTCGTCATTGGGTGCAGCCATCGGCTATCCCGAACTGGTCAATGTTTTCATGGGCACGACGCTCAACCAGACAGGCAAGGCCATCGAGGTGATCGCCATCACCATGCTGGTCTATCTGACGCTGTCCCTGACCACGTCGGCCTTCATGAACTGGTACAATGCGCGCGTCGCGCTGGTCGAAAGGTAGGAGATCGGACATGTCATTCTCCTTTGTTCGCGACCAGATGGTCGAACCGGGTCCCGCTCCGTCCAATACGGCCGGACCCTTGGCCTGGGCACGGCGGAACCTGTTCGCCACCCCGGCAGATGGTCTGCTGACCATTCTGGCCGTCGTGCTGCTGATCTGGGCCATCCCGCCCATCTACAATTTCGTTGCCCCCAATTTCCTGGGCGGCGATGCCGTGCCTCCCGGGGGCACGGTGGAAGAATGCAGGGTGGAAACCGCCGGTGCGTGCTGGGCCTACATCTCGGCGCGCATGAGCTTCTTCATCTATGGTTTCTACCCGCCAGCGGAATATTGGCGGCCCAATCTGGTGTTCGCCCTGGGCGCCATCCTGATCATCCCGCTTCTGATCCCGAAAGTGCCCTTCAAGCGCACCAACGCGATCCTGTTCTTCGTGGTCTACCCGGTCATCTGCTTCTACCTGCTCAATGGCGGCGTGCTGGGGATGCGTCCGGTTCCGACCGAACAGTGGGGCGGCCTGCTGGTCACCCTGATCATCTCGCTGGTCGGCATCATCTGCTCGATACCGCTGGGCATCCTCCTGGCCCTGGGACGTCAGTCCAAGCTTCCGATCATCAAGACGCTCTGCATCATGTTCATCGAGCTCTGGCGCGCCGTGCCCCTGATCACGGTGCTGTTCATGGCCTCGGTGATGCTGCCGCTGTTCATGCCGCAGGGCATGACGGTCGACAAGCTCTTGCGGGCGCTGGTGGGCGTAACGCTGTTCTCGTCGGCCTATCTGGCGGAAGTCGTGCGTGGCGGACTGCAGGCGCTACCGCGCGGTCAGTATGAAGCGGCGTCGTCGCTGGGGCTGAGCTACTGGAAATCCATGTGGTTCATCATCCTGCCGCAGGCGCTCAAGCATGTCATTCCCGGCATCGTCAACAGCTTCATTGCACTGTTCAAGGACACCTCGCTGGTTTCCATCGTGGGCATTTTCGACCTGCTCAACACGGTGCAGGCGGCAAGTTCCGATATCGAGTGGTCATCTCCAACACAGGCCATAACCGGCTATCTGTTCGCCGGTTTTGTCTTCTGGGTCTTTTGTTTTGCCATGTCCCGCTATTCCATCTGGATGGAGCGGCGACTGGACACCGGGCATAAAGGGTAACGCCGATGAGCGAAATGTCTTCCACCAGCGCCACCGAGGGCGCCAACACCTCCAGCCATATGACGGTGTCCGAGACCGACGTGGCCATTGAAATCATCGGCATGCACAAGTGGTATGGTGACTTTCACGTCCTGCGTGACATCGATCTCAAGGTCATGCGTGGCGAGCGCATTGTCATTGCCGGTCCCTCCGGCTCGGGCAAGTCGACGCTCATTCGGTGCGTGAACCGGCTTGAAGAGCACCAGCAGGGCCAGATCATCGTCAATGGCACCGAACTCACCGCCGACCTCAAGCGTATCGATGAAGTGCGTCGTGAAGTCGGCATGGTCTTCCAGCACTTCAATCTGTTCCCGCATCTGACCATCCTGCAGAATCTTACCCTGGCCCCGATCTGGGTCCGGGGTATCCCGCAGGCCGAGGCGGAAGCGACTGCGATGCACTATCTCGAACGCGTCAAGATCCCCGAACAGGCCAACAAGTATCCCGGCCAGCTTTCGGGCGGGCAGCAGCAGCGCGTGGCCATCGCCCGTTCGCTCTGCATGCAGCCGCGCATCATGCTGTTTGACGAACCGACGTCGGCGCTCGACCCCGAAATGGTCAAGGAAGTGCTCGAAGTCATGATCAGCCTGGCACAGGACGGCATGACCATGATCTGCGTGACCCACGAAATGGGCTTTGCCCGCCAGGTCGCCAATCGCGTCATCTTCATGGACCAGGGCCAGATCATCGAGCAGAACGAGCCGGAGCAGTTCTTCTCCAACCCGCAGCACGAACGTACCAAGCTGTTCCTCAGCCAGATCTTGCACTAGCTCGCTTCGAGCAATTGTGGCAGCCGTTCTGCGGTTCGGACCGCCACAGCACAAGGGCCTGGAGCATTCTTCAGCGTTTCGATGAAACGCATAGTGCTCAGGCGCTGCGCTGGCTGAAACGAGGGCTTCGGGCACCGTGACATTCGGTGCAGGGGCGATTTATGGGGGTCATGCCGGGCTTCGGCTTGACCCCCTGTCCGTGCCTGCCAATATGGGTCCCGGGCGAAGTGGAAGCCATATTGTTGTTCAAGCTGCTCAAGCCATTGCTGTTCGTGGCCACCATGATGTGCGCCCTGGTCGCGCCGCACGCCGCTGCGCAGACCCTTGAGACCGTGCGCGAGCGCGGTTTTCTCATTTGCGGATCGAGCAATGCGCTCGCCGGCTTTTCCCAGCAGGACATCGATGGTCGCTGGTCCGGTTTCGACGTGGACCTTTGCCGCGCACTCGCTGCTGCGGTCCTCGGCAATCCCGATCTGATCGAGTTTCGCTCCTATCGGGGGGAGGCCCGCTTCGCGCCGCTCGAGACCGGCGCCGTGGATGTTCTGGTGCGCAATGGCGCCTGGACCATGGGGCGCGACACCCGCTACGGCGCGCGGTTCGTCACGCCGGCATTCTTCGATGGCCAGGCGATCCTCGTGTCGCAGTCGCTGGGGGTCGTATCGGCCTACGAACTCGACAATGTCAGCATCTGCGTGACCGATGGATCTGGCGAGCTCGAGGGGCTGGACGAGTTCTTCTTCTCCAACCAGACCGGGTTCCGAAGCGTCGTCTATGAAGACGTGGCCGATCTCGCCACCGCCTATCGCGCCGGGCTTTGCCAGGCGATTTCAGCGTCAGGGCGGCAGTTGCAGGCCATTCGGCGTGAACTGCCCGAGCCCAACCTGCACCGCATCCTTCCCGAGCGCATCTCCAAGGAGGTGCTCGGACCAGTGGTGCGCAATGGCGATGACCAATGGTTCAAGATTGTCCGCTGGACCGTTTTTGCCCTGATCAATGCCGAAGAGGTGGGTGTCACCAGCCTCAATATCGATTCCCTTTCCGCCGCGCGAACGCCGTCCGTGCGGCGTATCCTGGGCATCGAAGGCGATTATGGCCTCAGCCTCGGGCTGCGACCGACATTCCTGGCCGATGCCATTCGCGCGGTGGGAAACTATTCGGAACTCTATGATCGCCATTTCGGTCCGCAGACCGGGGCAGCCATGCTGCGCGGGCAAAATGCCCTGTGGGGTAATGGCGGCCTGCTCTTCGCGCCGCCGATCCGCTAGCTCGGCGGTCTTCGGTCAGGCAAAATGCAGGCTCACCCTGCGGTTCTGCTTGCCCTTCTTCTCGATTTTGCCCAGTGCCAATCGTCCGACCTCGCCGGTCCTGGCAACATGCGTACCGCCGCACGGTTGCAGGTCCACATCCCCGATACGCACGAGCCGGACGCGGCCCTGGCCCGTGGGCGGCTTGACCTTCATGGTCTTGATCAGGTCCGACTGGGCTTCCATTTCCGCGTCGGTGATCCATTCGGTCGTCACGGCATGATCGGCCTCGACCATGTCATTGAGCGCCGCCTCCAGCGCCGCCAGGTTTTCGGGGACTTCAGCCATGTCGAAATCGAGCCGGCCCTTGTCCTCGCCAATGGACCCGCCTGTAACTGGATAGGGAAACACCACCGAGAGCAGGTGCAGGGCGGTGTGCATCCGCATCAGCTTGTAGCGCCGGTCCCAGTCAAGTTCGGCACGCACCATTTCACCCGGGCGGGGCAGGGACTGGCCCTCGGCCGGAATGTGCAGGATGGCTGTCTTGTCACCATCGGGGTGTATCGCGCTGAGCAGCACGAGCGAAGAATTGTCGGACAGCACCAGCCTGCCGGTATCGCCTGGCTGCCCGCCCGAGGTGGCGTAGAACACGGTCCGGTCGAGCACGATCCCGCCTTCGGGCGTTATCGAGACGACCTTTGCCTGCGTTGACTGGAGATAAGCATCGTCGCGGAAGAGGAATTCGGTCATCGGGTCACTCATAGGACTGGAGACAGCAGGCGGGCGGTCTGGGTCGCGAGGTAGAGGGGCCAGGGTCTTGTTTTCACCTCCGATAAACCAACCTGCCGGCACGACTCAAAGTCCTTGACCAGCATGGCTTCGACATCGGCGATGGTCGTTTCGTCGGTAAACCAGAGCGTGATCTCGAAATTGATGGCAAAGGACCGGTTGTCAAAGTTGACGCTGCCAATTGTCGCCATCTGGTCGTCCATCAGCACCACCTTCTGGTGCAGGAAACCGTCGGTATAGCGATAGACCGCGATGTCATGCTGGACCATGGAATCGGCGTGCGCCATGCTCGCCAGCCAGACCAGGGCATGGTCGGGATTGTCGGGCAGTACCAGCCGCACGTCCACGCCCCGCAATCGCGCCGCAAACAGGGCGGTACGGATATCGGTATCGGGCACGAAATAGGGGCTGACGATCCAGAGCCTCTCGCGGGCCCGCCCGATCAGGTCGGTGAAGGCTATGGCGCATTCCTCGAGCTTGTCGGCCGGGCCGCTTCCCATGACCAGCACCGAACTGTCCCCGAAGGTTTCGAGGTCCGCCGGTGGCCTGTTGGGCAGCCGCTCGCCGGTAGCCCATTCCCAATCCTCGCGAAACAGCAGTGCGCAGCCCAGGGCCGCCGGTCCCGATACCCGCACATGCGTATCCCGCCAGCGCCCCAGCTTGGGATCCTCCCCGAGATACTCCACCCCCACATTGTGCCCGCCCACCCAGGCATGTTTGCCATCAGCCACCACGATCTTGCGGTGGTTGCGATAATTGATGCGGGTGGGGCCGAACAGGCGCAGGAGTTTATGGCGCTGATTGAAGCTCGAAACCTTGACGCCGGCCTCGCGCAATTGCCGGCGATAGCGCTTGGGCATGCCTGTGCTGCCGACATCGTCATAGAGCAGATAGACCGAGACCCCGGACTTGGCTTTGGCAATCAGCCGCTCGGCCAGTTCCCGGCCCAGCCGATCATCGCGCACGATATAAAACTGGACCAGCAGATATTCCCGGGCCGCATCAATCCCGGCAAAGATGGACTCGAATGTCGCCTTGCCATCCACCAGCACCTCCACCTCATTCCCCTTGAGAAAGGGCAATTCGGAGACATGGACCTGCACTGGCCATTTCGCGTCGGTCTCGCGGTCGATCAGCGCCAGGTCGCGAGCCCTCAGCGGTCTGTCGGCACGTCCGTTCTGCATCCTGTCCGTGGCATAATCGTCAAACAGCTTCCAGCCAAAGACCAGGTAGAGCAGTACCGTGGGGATGGGCAGCAGCAGCAGCGATAGCAACCAGGCAATCGAGCCCTGGGAGGTTCGTGAATTGAGGATCTCCCGCACCGCGCAGATGATCGCCAGCAGGTAGATGCCGCCCATGATCAGCGCCACCAGATGCAAGTCTGCCACGATGGCGCGCAGGATGTCGTCGATGCCGAACACGTAAAGCCCTGACCAGATTGGAGCTGCACTTTATCAGCCAATGACAGGGCGGCAATGCTTGACGGATGGCTGCGGAGGAATACTCTGCTTGGCATGGCTTCGCGCAGCCTGCCGCTCGCGCCCGAATGGGACGGTGAATGCGTGACACCTCAATCGGTTTGACCCACGCGCGGACAGACCGTCAGCAATGCGAGCACTGACCTATCCACTGTCCGCCTGAAAGGTTCAAACCATGCATAATTTCATGGACGCAAAGCTCATGGCCAAGCTGCTGCGGCAGGGACTGGCCGAGCGCAGCATTGCCGTTTCCCACAGTGATTGTCTCGAATTGGTGGCGCGCCAATTTGGCGTCGCCAACTGGAATATCCTGAGCGCGCGCATTGATGCAGTCGCTGCCGAAATGACGCCCCTGGTCATGCCCGAGGGCTGGCGGGACATGAGCCCATCGGGTGGTGACTACTTCAGAATGGGGCTCGATCCTGCGCGCCCCAATTGTGCACTCATTGAGAGTACCCCACTGGCTGCCATCGCATTGCGGGATACCTTTGGCACCATGGCCCAGACCATTGATGCAGCACCCTATGCTCGGGCCGCTGTGCGTGTGAGTTGCGAGCTCAGCAGCGAAAATCTGGACGGTGCAGCAACCATGTGGCTGCGCATCGACGGAGCGAATGGTCAGATGCTGGCCTTTGAAAACCTGATGACCCGTCCGGGCGTCGCGCTGAAGGGCACCGAGGATTGGAAGGGTTTTGCCGTCACGCTGGATGTGCCGGAAGCTGCCGACAGTATTGTCTTCGGCTTTCTGGTCAAAGGCCGCGGGGCCGGCAGGGCGCGGAATTTCACCGTCGACCGGGTAGAGCCCGGTGACAATCAAGGCGGCAGCTCGCGTCATCGCATGGATGGGCCCGTCAATCTGGGATTTGGCGCCTGATCGAACCCGATGGGGGCAAGCATTGCCGGGCTCGCCCGGCAATGTCCTGTGTCAGGCTGGGTCGGGCTCCATCACGCTCGAAATATCGATCGGCGTGCGATGCTCCATCCAGGGCGGCACCGGCAGGTTCTTGCCGCGCAGGAAGTCGGGATTGAATATCTTGCTGGCATAGCGATTGCCGTAGTCGCAAAGGATCGTAACGATGGTCTTGCCGGGCCCGAGGTCGCGGGCCATGCGCACCGCTCCGGCGATGTTGATGGCACTCGAACCGCCCAGGCACAGCCCCTCATGCTCGAGCAGGTCGTAGATATAGGGCAGGGCCTCGGCATCGGAGATGCGATAGGGCATGTCGACTGCAAGACCTTCGAGATTGGCGGTGATGCGCCCCTGTCCAATTCCTTCGGTGATCGAGTCACCCGCCGATTTCAGCGCGCCATTGGCGTAATATTCGTAGAGCGCCGCGCCTTCCGGGTCCGCGAGGCCGATCTTGACGTCCGGATTGCGCGACCGCAGGGCTTCGGCAACGCCGGCCAGCGTGCCGCCCGAGCCCACTGCACAGATGAATCCATCGATGCGCCCATTGGTCTGCTGCCAGATTTCCGGTCCCGTGGTTTCCACATGGGCGCGGCGGTTCGAGACATTGTCGAACTGGTTGGCCCAGATGGCGCCATTGGGGAGTTCAGCATTGAGCTTTTCCGCCAGCCGCCCGGACACCTTGATGTAGTTATTGGGGTTCTTGTAGGGCTTGGCCGGAACCTCGATGACCTCAGCGCCGTAGAGGCGCAGCGCATCCTTCTTCTCCTGGCTCTGGGTTTCGGGGATGACGATCACCGTTTTGAATCCCAGCGAATTGGCCACCAGCGTCAGCCCGATGCCGGTATTGCCGGCCGTGCCTTCGACAATGGTCCCGCCCGGCTTCAGTTTCCCCGATTTGACCGCGTCATGGATAATGAACAGCGCCGCGCGATCCTTTACAGACTGGCCCGGATTGAGAAATTCCGCCTTGCCCCAGATTTCGCAGCCGGTCAGCGTCGAGACGCGATTGAGACGGATCAGCGGCGTATTGCCGATGGCGGAGATAAGGTCTTCGTGCTTGGCCATGCTCAATTTCTGTTGCTGTGGCGCGGATATGCGCGGTGGTTCGACCACGACGAGGGGTTCAAAACCAGAAAGATCAGGCACTTATGGTAGGGGTGCGGCATGGTCCCGGCAAGCGCTAAGCATGCAGATCGGCAGCGCTTTTCCTTCCGTGCGAGGCAGGCGCAAGGGGTGGTCGCGCCATTGCACTTCAGGAGAATAGTTTTGCGCCGTCAAAGCGCGTGTCCGGCCGGGCCAAGGTCGGCAAAGGCGTCCAGCGCGCGCTTGCGACTGGCTTTGAGGTCAACGATGGGTTCGGGATAGGCCGCGCCCAGGTTGATGCCGGCCCCATCAAGCACCTCGCCGGGCGCCTCTGCCGGCTGGTGGATGTAGCGATCCGGCAATCCGGCCAGTTCCGGCACCCAGCGCCGTACATAGTCTCCGGCCCCGTCAAACCGTTCGCCTTGAGTTACCGGATTGAAGATGCGGAAATAGGGCGCCGCGTCCAGGCCACACCCGGCGACCCATTGCCAGCTGGCCGGATTGTTGGCCTCGTCGGCGTCGACCAGACAATCCCAGAACCAGGCTTCGCCCTCGCGCCAGTCGATGAGCAGGTTCTTGGTCAGTAGCGAGGCCACCAGCATGCGCACGCGATTGTGCATATAGCCGATTTCCCACAATTCGCGCATGCCCGCGTCCACGATCGGTATGCCGGTCTGACCTGTTTGCCAGGCCCGCAACTGTGCCGGGGCGTGGCGCCACGCCAATCCCTCGTACTTGATCTGCATCGACACCGTGGCGATGGAATCGCGGTGATAGAGCTGGTGATAGCTGAAATCCCGCCAGGCCAGCTCGGAAAGAAATTTGTCGACGGCGCCCGCCTGGGCGGGATGGGCATGCGAAAATGCCTTGGCAGCGTGCCACACCTGTCGCGCGCTGATCTCGCCGAACCGCAGATGCGGCGACAGGCGCGACGTCACTTCCCGGCTCGGAAAATCACGCCCCTCCGGATAGTCGTGGACGCTCTCATCGAGGAAACCGACAAGCCGAGCCTGCGCCGCGTCTTCCCCGATGGTCCAATGTCCGGTGAGCTTGTGGGCCCAATGCGGCACCCGATAGTCAGCGTCGACCGCTTGAAAGGCCGTGGGTCTGCCGCTCGGCGCCGGGGTCGGACGGGCAATCTCCATGTCCCGCAGCGTTTTCCAGAAGGGCGTGAACACAGAATAGGGCCTGTTCTGCCCGGTCTGGATTAGCCAGGGCTCGATCAGGACGTTGCCCGGGTGCGAGGCAACGGCCACGCCCTCGGCCCGAAAATGCGCCTTTATGTCCGCATCCAGCGCGCGCTCGGCCGGTCCATAGCGGCGGTTCCAGTGCAGCGTGCTTGCCTCAATGTCGTTGAGGGTCCGGGAGAGAACAGTCTGCGCTGCGCCGCTCCCCACCTGCAATTCAACGCCAATGCCGGCAAGCGCGGCTCCGAGGTTGTTCAGGCTCTGATGCAGCCACCACCGGGCAGCCGCGCCTATGGGCCGTAATCCGTCATCGGTTTCATGCACATAGATCGCAACGACCCTGTCGCTGTCAGCGCAGGCGGCCGCTAGCGCGGGGTTGTCGGCAATGCGCAGGTCATTGCGCAGCCAGACCAGGGCAGTGGACAAAGCGAACCTCCTCGTGTCCCCGCACTACGGCGGAGCACGGCAAATGGTTCAGCCCTATTCCATCAATCCGGCCAGCTCTTCGAGCGCAGCGCTCCAGGCTTCCATCGAGAAAATGCGGGTCTGCGCATCGGCATGGGGCAAGCCGCGCTCGGTCAGCGTGATCTTGGTGCTGTCATCGCCAATGGCTTTGAAGGTGATGTCGAGCACGAAGATCAGCTCGCCATCTTCGTCCTCGGCCTTGTGAATCCAGGACAGAACCAGCTTCTGGTCCTCGACAAAGGTCAGCACCTCGCCGCTGACCTCGTGGTCACTCTCCTCGTCATCCTCGGCAAAGGTGACAAACCGGTATTGCCCACCCTCGAAGGCGTCGAATTCGGCCTCGTCGGCCTCCCATTGCTCGATCAGCGCCGGATCGGTCCAGGCGGCGAAAACATCGGAGACATGGGCGGCAATGGTCCGCGTCAGGGTGATCTGACTTTCATTGTCGAGGTCGGCGCCATTGCTCATGCTGGTGTCCTTTCCGGGTGAAGTTCCGCCGTTCTGGGCAGCAGGACGGTGAGAATACCCAATATGGGCAGGAAGGCACAAATCTGGAACACCGCGATGATGCCGATCCAGTCAGCCAGGGCCCCCATGACCGCGGCGCCGAGTGCCCCGATACCGAAGGCGAAACCGAATACGAAACCAGCGACCATCCCCACCTTGCCGGGCACCAGTTCCTGGGCATAGACCACCATTGCTGAAAATGCCGAGGACAGGATCAGGCCCACCATGATGCTCATCACGCAGGTCCAGAACAGGTCCAGATAGGGCAGGGCGAGGGTGAAGGGCAGGGCGCCCAGGATCGACACCCAGATCACCGCCAGACGCCCATAGCGGTCGCCCACCGGCCCGCCGATGAATGTGCCCGCCGCGACCGAACCGAGAAAGGCGAACAGGTAATATTGCGCCTGCTGGGCCGTAAGGCCGAACTTTTCGATCAGGAAGAAAGCGTAGTAGCTTTTGAGGCCCTCGATATAGATGAACTTGCTCAGCAGCAGCGCGCCGATCACCGCAAAGGCGATGATGAGACGCCTCTGCGGCAGCGCCGGCTTGCGGATCGTCACCGCTGGTCGCGATGCCAGCTGCCGCTGATGGGCCACGAACCAGCGGCCGACATGTGTCATCATCAATAGCCCGATACCGGCCACGATCAGGAACCAGAAGACACTCGTCTGGCCCATGGGCAACAGGATCAGGGCCGCGGCCAGCGGGCCCAGTGCGGTGCCGGCATTGCCCCCAACCTGAAACAGGGACTGCGCCAGGCCGAACCGGCCGCCCGATGCCATGCGCGCCACCCGCGACGCTTCGGGATGAAACAGCGCCGATCCGGTGCCAACCACCACGGCGGCAAGGAACAGCATCCAGAACCCGCTCGCCGCCGCCAGCAGCGCCACGCCAAGTGCGACTATCGCCATCGACAGCGCCAGCCAATAGGGCTTGGGCCTGAGGTCGCCGGAAAGGCCGAAGACCGGCTGCAACAGGCAGGCCGTGATCTGCTGGCCCAGCGTGAGCAGGCCGATCTGCAGATAGCTCAGGCCGTAGGTTTCCTTGAACAACGGGTAGAGAGCCGGCAACAGGAATTGCAGCAGGTCATTGAGCAGATGCGCTCCGCTGACAGCCAGAAGGATGGACAGGGCGGTGCGCTGCGCGTCCGGCGCAGGGGCGGCGGCAATCGTGGTCATGGAAAATCGCTTGATGAATGCAGAATTGCCGTCCTACGCCACGGCGGGGGCGAGAGCAATTGCTCGTACACACTATTCAGGCATTTGGGAGGAAATGGCTCCGCGAGCTGGACTCGAACCAGCGACCATTCGATTAACAGTCGAACGC
>CBFGTF010000004.1:0-75132 GCA_965651655.1 uncultured Devosia sp. | reverse complement strand
AGCGTCATCATCGGGTCGAGCGCCGAATAGCTATCCTGGAACACGACCTGCATTTTCCTGCGCCAGGGCTTCAGGGCCTCCGGCGAAAGCGCCGAGATGTCCTGCCCGTCGACCAGGATTTGTCCCCGCGACGCGTCGGTCAGGCGCATGGCCATCATCCCGGTCGTGGTCTTGCCTGAGCCGCTTTCGCCGACAATGGCCACGATGCGGTTCTTGGGCAGCGCGATATTGATTTCCTGCACGGCGTGGAAATCGCTGTATTCGGTCATCAGCCCGCGGCGGCGCCGGATGCGGTAAGCCTTGGCCAGCCCCTTGAGTTCGAGGGCAGGAACGTCGCTGTCGCTGCCGCGCGATGGCTCGAAGCGGGCGTGCAGGCTGGCGAGGAGTTGCCTGGTGTAGTCGTGCTGCGGCGCATCGAAAATTGTCTGTACCGGCCCCTGTTCCATCACCTCACCGCGATACATCACCAGCACCCGGTCGACCGTTTCGGCGATGACGCCCAGGTCATGGGTGATCATGATCAGCGCCATGCCGAACTCGGCCTGCACCTTCTTGATCAATTGCAGGATCTGCGCCTGGATGGTGACATCGAGCGCCGTGGTCGGTTCATCGGCAATCAGCACCTTGGGGCGGCAGGAGAGGGCCATCGCAATCATGGCGCGCTGCAGCATGCCGCCGGAAAGCTGGTGGGGATAATAGTTGAGGACATCGCTGGCGTTCTTGATCTCGACGCGCAGCAGCAAGTCTTCGGCTTCCTTGAGCGCATTGCGCTTCGAAACATTGCGATGCGCCTGGATCGTCTCGGCAATCTGGTGGCCGATGGTGAACACCGGGTCGAATGCCGTCATCGGGTCCTGGAAGATCATCGCGGCGGTGCGGCCCCGCAGGCGCACCAGATCGTCCTTGCCCGCCTTGTTCACATCGGTGCCGTCAAGGCGCAGCTTGGCGGCACTCACCTCGGCTGTCGCCGGCAGCAGGCGCAGCAGGGCGGCGCAACTGACCGATTTGCCCGAGCCGCTTTCGCCCACAATGCCGAGGCTTTCGCCTTCATTGACCGTGAAGCTGACCCCGCGAACGGCATCGATCGATCCGCCATATTGGCGGAAGCTGACCCTGAGATCTTCGATTTCGACGAGTGACATGGCTGGCCCGCTTTGAAAGCGGCGCCCCCCGACTGGGAATACCCGGGAGGCGCCTGTTGGATCGCTGGAGCATCGCATGGAAAGTGGGAAGCGGCATTCCACGGATAACTGTGCGATCACAGGAACAGGAGCGGCGTCCGCCTGGACGCACGCCGCTCCAGGCTACTTCGTCAAATGGGTGAAGAAGTAGTGGCCAAGGCGGTCCAGGGGGGTGAAGCCCAGCGAGTTGGGCTCCGAAGCCTCGCCACCCAGCTCACCGGAGATGATGGCGGTCGTGATCGGGTGCACCAGCGGCACGATCAGCCCCTGGTCGATCATCACCTGTTCGGCCTGGGCATAGAGGCCATAGCGCGTGTCCCAATCGCTTTCCGCATCGGCTTCGGCGACCAGCGCGTCATATTCGGGCACGAAGTAATTGTGCCGTCCGCCATTGAAGAAGATGCCGTAGAAATTGGACGGATCGAGATAGTCGTACTCATAGGGTGCGATGAAGATATTGTTCTTCGCCCCGCGCAGGCCATCCATCCAGTCCGCACCGGGCAACTGCCGGATATTGACCGTGATCCCCAGGTTCTCACCGAACTCGGCCTGCAGATATTGCGCCATGGCCGGGATGATGGCGCCGTTATAGCCGCCCTCTTCACGGATCCAGATTTCGATCTCCGGGAAGCCCTCGCCATTGGGGTAGCCCGCATCGGCCAGGTACTGCTTGGCCTTTTCGGGGTCGAAAGTGGCTTGCGCGACCACGTCCGGATTGTAGCCAGGATAGCCGGGCGGCAGGATCGAGCCCGCCGGGATGGCAATGTCCTTGAGTACTGTTGAGGTCAGTTCGTCGCGGTCGATGGCATGGTAGAAGGCCCGGCGCACATCGACATTGTTGAAGGGTTCGGATTCCAGGTCGTAGGACAGATAGGACGTGGCAAAGACCGCGTTCTTGCGGATGCCATCGGGATCGGCCGCCATCGCCACCGGCACCTGCCCGGTATTGAGGAAGGAATAATCGGTGTCGCCAGCCAGGAAGGCCGGCAGCCCGACTTCGGGCGCACCAAGGCTCGGGTCGACTTCGAGGCGGTCGATCTGGGCCTGCCAGGGGCCGGTATAGGTATCGGACTTGGTGAAGACGACCGAATTGTTCGACTTCTCCCAGCTCTCGATGTCGAACGGTCCGGAGGAGACGATAGTGTCGACGCTGAGCGCCCAGTCATCGCCCAATTCATCCACCTTGTGCTTGGGCACCGGGTACCAGAGGCTGGTGACCGAGGGGAGATAGGGCTTGGGCGCATTGGTGGTGACCTCGATGGTGAGGTCATCGACGGCCACCAGCCCGAGGGTCGAGACGTCCGCCGTGCCTTCGGTGACTTCCTTCCAGCCCTTGATGCCGCCGGCAAAGTCCCAATACCAGGCAAAGTCATAGCCCGATGTCGCGGCGCGCTGCAGGGCGAAGACATAGTCCTCGGCGGTGAGCGGTTCACCATCGGACCAGACGAGGCCCTCGCGCAGCTTGAAGGTCCAGGTGAGGCCGTCCTCGGACTGGCTCCAGCTTTCCGCCGCCATCGGGGTCAGCTCGAATTCCTTGTCGAAGGTCGCGATCGGCACCTGCAGCAATTCGGCAAAGGTGGCCCGGTCATAGACCGTCTTCATGTAGTCCATATAGGTGCCGGTGGTGGACTGACCCGGAGCCACGATCGTGGTCTGGGCCAGTGCGGGCAGGGTCAGCGCTGTTGCGACTGCCAATGCGCCGACCAGTTTGGGCAGGATATGCATATTGCTCCCTCCTTGATGTAGAGCCGTGGACGTTCCCTGATGTGCTCGGCCCAATTCCCCCGGGCCGGGTCACTTGCCTGTGCTGGCGCCCCGATTGGGTGGGGCGCGAGAAGCAGATCGTTCCCTAAACAAATCTGCCATATGACATATGTCTGACAAATTGCTGCAGATGTGGCAAGGCCACTTTGGCGTTCAGAATGTGTTCATGAGTGAACTCCTGGAGCCGGGCCGGGTAGCGGCCCTGACGATGGTGTCGGCGTCGATGCCGAAATGGCCATAGAGGTCCCTGACCGTGCCGGTCTGCCCGAAATGTTCGACCCCCAGGGCCACGGTGCGATGTCCCAACACGCTTCCGAGCCAGCCCAGCGTAGCCGGATGGGCATCGATGGCGGTGATGATTTCCGCCCGATACGGCACCTCTGCGAGCAGGTTTTCAATATGACTTTCAGTGGCTTGATCGCCATGCAACCGTCCGCGCTGCGCTGCCTGCCATCCCGCATTGAGCCGATCCGCGGAAGTGACCGCGAGCACCGCGACATTGCGCCGGTCACCCCCGATACGGGCCGCCGCCTCGATCGCTTCGCTCGCCAGCACCCCCTGATAGGCAATGACCACCTCGCATTCCGGCGTCGGCGGTTTCAGCCAATAGGCTCCGCGGATAATATCGTTTGACAGCAATGGGTTAATCTCGCGCGGCACCTGTTCCAGCGTGCGCGTGGAGAGCCGCAGATAGACCGAGCCCCCCGTGATATCGCGCGGCCAGTCGGCCAGATCCGGCCGCGCATCGCCCGAGCGCTGCATATAGTCGAAGGCCCAGTCCATGATGACAGCGAGCTCATCGGCAAAGGCCGGCTCGAAACTGGCCAGCCCATCCTGCGACATGCCGATGAGCGGCGAAGCGATGGATTGGTGCGCGCCGCCTTCGCCGGCCAGCGAAACCCCCGAGGGCGTGGCCACCAGCAGGAAGCGCGCGTCCTGGTAACAGGCATAGTTGAGGGCATCCAGGCCGCGCGAGATGAACGGATCATAGAGGGTGCCGATGGGCAGCAGGCGTTCGCCGAACAGCGAATGGCTGAGCCCCGCTGCACCGAGCATCAGAAACAGGTTCATCTCCGCGATCCCCAGTTCGAGATGCTGTCCATCCGGGGTGAAGCGCCATTTCTGGGTCGAGGGAATGGCTTCCTTCTGGAACAGGTCCGCCATCTCCTTGCTGGCAAACAGATTCCGCCGATTGACCCAGGCGCCCAGATTGGTCGAGACAGTGACGTCCGGCGACGTGGTGACGATGCGCCGCGCCATCTCGCTGTCGGTCTTGGCGATGGCGTCGAGGATTTTCCCGAATGCGGCCTGGGTGGAGGTCGGCCCGGTGCCGATGAATTGCGGCCCGATGGTTGGGACAGCAGGCGAGGTGAGCCGCCGGGACTTCGGCGTGTTGAACGGCACGGATTTGAGGAAACCCTCGATGGCTTGACCGTTCTTCAGGCCCTCCAACGGCTCCCATTCGTACCCCTCGCGCACGTCATGGGCGATGCGCAATTGTTCGATCTGGGCACTGGTCATCTGCCCGGCATGATTGTCCTTGTGCCCGGCAAGCGGGGTGCCCCAACCCTTGACACTATAGGCGATGAAGACGGTCGGCTCTTCGCTACCGGCCGCCTCGAATTGTTCGAGCAGGCTTTCAACGCAATGGCCCCCAAGATTGGCCATGAGCGCTGCCAGTTCATCGTCATTGCGGCGAGCGAGAAGGGTGGACACCGCGCCCTGGTCGCCGATTTCGTCGCTCAGGCGCTCGCGCCAGGCGGCCCCGCCGCGGAACATCAGGGCCGAATAGAGGGCGTTTGGGCAGGCATCGATCCAGGCCTTGAGCCTGTCGCCACCGGGCTCCGCAAAGGCCGCGCGCTGCAAGGCGCCATATTTGAGCGTAACGACCTTCCAGCCAAAGGCCGAGAAGACTGCTTCTATCCGCTCGTAAAGGCCCTCGCGCACCACGCCATCGAGGCTCTGGCGGTTATAGTCGATGATCCACCAGCAATTGCGGAGGCCATGCTTCCACCCTTCGAGCAGGCATTCATAGATATTGCCCTCGTCCAGTTCGGCATCACCGGCCAGCGCGATCATCCGGCCCTCGGGGCGGTCTTTGCCGGCCCAATCCTTGGCCCGCACATAATCCTGCACCAGCGAGGCAAAGGCGGAAAAGGCCACGCCCAGGCCTACCGAACCGGTGGAGAAATCGACGTCGTCCGTGTCCTTGGTGCGGGACGGGTAGGATTGGGCGCCGCCAAAGGCGCGGAAATCGATCAGTTTCTGGCGGGACTGCCGGCCCATGAGATACTGGATGGCATGAAAGACCGGCGCGGCATGCGGCTTGACCGCAACCCGGTCCTCGGGCTTGAGCACGCCAAAATAGAGGGTGGAGAGCAGTGCGGCCATGGAGGCCGAACTGGCTTGATGGCCACCCACCTTCACGCCATCCACATTCGGGCGGATATGGTTGGCATGATGTACCATCCAGCTGGCCAGCCAGAGCGACTTCCTGGTCAGCGCTTCGATGGCCTCGACCCTGCCGATCCCCTCACTCGCCATATCGCCCTCCTCTCGATATGTCTGACATTACGGTTTGCCTCTGGGCAAATCCCGTCTATCTTGCGCGATTGTTAGGGTACTTGTGCAGGATATTTGACGAAATGGACCCTGTTGGGGCGGAATCCACCAAGGATGCACTCGACCCTGTCGACCGCAGAATCCTGCGCGCATTGCAGGAGGATGGCCGCATGACGGTGCAGGCACTGGCCGACAAGGTGGGCCTCTCGGCATCACCCTGCCTGCGCCGGCTGCGCCAGCTCGAGCGCTCCGGCATCATTGTCGGCTATAGTGCCAATATTGAGCAGAAGGCGGTGGGCCTGCCGGTCTCGGTCTTCATATCCATCAAGCTGGAACGGCAAAGGGCTGGCAATCTCGACGCCTTCGGCGCCGCAATCAGCCGCTGGCCCGAGGTGATGGAATGCTATCTCATGACCGGGCAGTTCGATTTCCTGCTGCGCGTCGTCTGCGCCGACCTTGAATCCTACGAACATTTCCTGCGCGAAAAGCTGACCCAGCTCGAAGGTGTCGCCTCGATCGAGAGCAGCTTTTCCCTTGGCGCAGTGAAGTTTTCGCGCGTTCTGCCGATTTAGTGGCGGCCGGTTACTCGCCCGAAGAATTCGGCATAGTCACCACGCACGGCTTCGTCATGCAACGCGCGCAGGTCGACCATGGTGGTCGCAGACCAATCCACCCTGATGTCGACGAGGGGATAGCGCTCACGGTGAAACACCTTGATCGCGGCAGAGCCGACACCGCGCCGATCGCCGCCTGCGGCGGCCCCGGCCTCCATCGCCGCCAGCAATTTTTCCGATAGAAGGTCAGGGCCAGAAGACTGCCGGTATGCCAGATGCATGACACCAAGCACGTCGTCATTCGCGACCAGGTTTCCCGCGACGGCAAAACCCTGTTCGAGCAGGTGGCCGGCGACACCCTGGCAGGACTGGCCAGTCCAGCCTGCGGTGTTTCCGGCGGCATCAACGATAATGAGCTGGCGCAATTCCGGTGAAAGGTCGCCCGCAATGGCCTTGTCCAGCGCCTGTTGCGCATCCGCGCCGCCCGCGAGCAGATCCATCCCGTCATAGGCCAGATAGGGATTGGTCAGCGCCTGCGTGGCGATGGCCCCCACACCTGGCGCACCATGCGGCACCAGGGCACCAACCATCGGGCCAGCGGTGGCCGTTGCCACGCCGAGTGCGCCCGTTGCGGGGTCATGGGCCACGATGGAAAAAGTCATACGATCATCCTGTTTCGCGATTTATTAGCATAAATTGACGTGCGTTCAAATTTATGATGATAAATAACTCATGGCCTTTGTCACACGGTGGGAGACCCGAGGCAAGGGCGAGGGAACGCAAGGAGAAAGCCCATGAACCGCAAATGGACCGGAGTAGCCCCGCTACTCGTCGCAACCGCGCTGGCGCTGGTTGCCCCTGTCGCCGCGCAGACGCCGCCCAATGTGCTCGTCGTGGGGCAGATCGCCGAGCCGGCGTCGCTCGACCCGCACGTATCGACGGCCGCCAATGACTTCCGCATCGCCGTCAACATCTATGATGGGCTGGTGCGCAACAAGGCGGGCACGCTGGAGATCGAACCGGCGCTTGCGACCGATTGGACCATTTCCGACGACGGCCTCGAATATGTCTTCAACCTGCGCGAAGGCGTCACTTTCCACGATGGCACTCCGTTCAATGCCGAAGCGGTCAAGTTCAACTTCGACCGCATGCTGGACGAAACCCATCCCTTTGCCGACACCGGCCCCTTTCCGCTGTCCTTCTTCTTTTCCTCGGTCGAGAGTGTCGAGGTCGTCGATGACCTGACAGTCAAGTTCACGCTCAACGAGGCCTTTGCCCCGTTCATGTCCAACCTGGCATCGCCCACGGGTCTCATTGTCTCGCCTGCTGCGGTGGAAGCCTCGGGTGCCGACTATGGCCGCAATCCCGTCGGTACGGGTCCCTTCAAGTTCGAGGAGTGGCAGTCCAATACCAGCGTCGTCGCCTCGCGCAATGACGACTATTGGGACGGGGCACCAGCGCTTGAAGCGGTCATTTTCCGCCCCATCACCGATGCCAATACCCGCGTGGCTGAAATGCTCTCGGGCGGTATCGACGTGTTGCTCGAAACTCCGCCGGACAATGTCGCCCAGTTCCGCGACGACGCCAATTACGAGGTGGTCGAGGCCGTGGGGCCGCATGTCTGGTACGTGATGCTCAACGCCAAGGAGGGCCCGTTCACCGATGTGCGGGTGCGCCAGGCGGTGAATTACGCTGTCAACAAGGAGAGCCTGGTCAACGACGTGCTCCAGGGCACGGCCGAGGTCTCAGCCGGCCCGATCCCGCCGGCCTTCAACTGGGCTTACAACGAAGAGGTCGATCCCTATCCTTATGACCCGGAAATGGCCAGGCAGCTGCTGGCCGAAGCCGGAGCCGAAGGGGCTTCGCTGACTTTCCTTGTGACCGAAGGCGGCTCGGGCATGCTCGATCCGGTACCCATGGGCACGGCCATCCAGGCCGACCTCGCCGCAGTGGGGCTCGATGTCGAAATCCAGACCTATGAGTGGAACACCTTCCTCTCGGAAGTGAATCCAGGTCTCGAAGGCAAGGCCGACATGGCCGAAATGGCATGGATGACCTCCGATCCGGACACCTTGCCTTTCCTCACGCTGCGCACGGCCGCATTCCCGGACCAGGGCGGCTTTAATTCGTCCTACTATTCCAATCCGGAAGTCGATGCGCTGCTTGATCAGGCTCGGGTGTCGACCGACCCCGACGAGCGCGCTGAACTCTACAAGCAGGTCCAGGCCCTTACCAATGAAGACGCCCCCTGGCTCTTCGTTGCCAATTGGAAGCAGAATGCCGTCGTGACCAGTGCCGTCGGTGACTTCGAACTGCAGCCGGACTTCGGTCTTGTCCTGCGGGACGTGACCAAGCAGTAGGCTTGTGCCTTGGGCTCTTCGCCCTCCCCCTTGAGGGGAGGGTAGCGTCGCTAGGCCCGCAGGGCCTTAGTAAAGCTGGGGTGGGGGTGGTTTGGTGTTCCACTGCTGGACCTCCACCCTCATTCCCTCCCCTCAAGGGGGGAGGGACGCGCGGGAACCGCCCGCCCGGTATATTGGGAGGACCACAAATGACCGCCTATATCGGCAAGCGTCTCCTCGCCGCCATCCCGGTCATCCTGGGCCTTTCCATCATCGTCTTCCTGGTGATGAAACTCATCCCCGGCGATCCGGCTCAGGCGCTCCTGGGCTCCTATGCCACTCCGGACAATGTCGAGCGCATCAATCGCGCCCTTGGTCTCGACCGCTCCTGGCCCGAGCAATATGTCATCTGGATCGGCAATCTCCTGCAGGGGGACTTCGGTCGGTCCTATATTCTCAACCGCCCCGTCATTGACGAAGTGCTCGAGCGCTTCAGCGCGACGCTGGTTCTCGCCGGGGCGTCCCTCGTCATCTGTTCAATTCTCGGCATCCTGGCCGGCATCGCCTCGGCAGTGCGCCAGTTCGGCTGGACCGACCGCATCGTTACCTTTTTCGTCCTGATCGGCATTTCCATGCCGGCCTTCTTCCTTGGCCTGGTGTTCATCCTCTTCTTTGCGGTGCAATGGCGGCTGTTGCCGGCCTCGGGCATGTATGCCGTCTATGGCGGCGGTGACTTGCCGGACCTGTTGCGCCACCTGATCCTTCCCGCCGGTACGCTGGCCATTGTCGCTACCGGCGTTGTCGCGCGCCTGACGCGCGCAGCCATGCTCGAAGTGCTGCGGCAGGATTTCATCCGCACCGCCCGCGCCAAGGGCCTGAGCGAAAACGCGGTCATCTACCGCCACGCTTTCCGCGCCGCGCTTGTCTCCATCATTCCGGTGCTGGGCATCCAGGCCGGCTTCGTACTGGGCGGTGCGGTCTATATCGAAACGGTGTTTCAGTGGCCGGGCCTGGGGCAGATGCTGGTCAAGGCCGTCTCGACTCGTGACCTGCTGCTGGTCCAGGGCGGGGTGCTGGTCGCTGCCACTGTCTATGTGCTCGTCAACCTCCTGGCCGATGTCGCCCAGGCCATGCTCGACCCGAGGCTCAAGGCATGACCGATCTCGCGCTCACACCGCCCCCCGCCCGCAAGCGCCGCAGCAACTGGCAATTGCTGATGGCCAATCGCCTTGCCGCGGCGGGCCTGTTCCTCTTCGGCTTCATCGTGCTCCTGGCATTGCTGGCGCCGATCCTGCCCATGCCCAATCCCGACATCACCAACCAGCCCAACCGCCTCCTGCCGCCCTTTAGCGCCGGCCACTTGCTCGGCACCGACCATCTGGGCCGCGATATCCTGTCGCGCCTGATCTGGGGCACGCAGGTGTCGCTGCTGGTGGGCGTCAGCGCCACCGCTTTGGCGGCACTGTTCGGATCCCTCATCGGGCTCGTGGCCGGCTATGCACGCGGCGCGACCGACAGCATTCTCATGCGCTTTGTCGATATGCTCATGGCCTTTCCCTATATCCTGCTCGCCATTGCCATCGTGGCGGCGCTGGGGCCGGGGCTACTCAACGCGCTCTACGCCATCGCCATCGTCAACATTCCCTTCTTTGCCCGCAATATTCGCGGCGTCACCGTCTCCATCCGCAATCGCGAATTCGTCGATGCGGCGCGTCTGTCGGGCAAGGGCCATGTGGCAATCCTCTTCACCGAGGTGCTGCCCAATGTGCTGCCCGTCATCGTCATCACCATGTCCACCACGGTGGGCTGGATGATCCTCGAAACCGCCGGTCTCAGCTTCCTCGGCCTCGGCGCACAGCCGCCCACTTCGGATCTCGGCTCCATGCTGGGCCAGGCCCGCGCCCAGTTATTCACCGCCCCGCATGCCTCGATCATTCCGGGCATCATGATCTTCGTGCTGGTGATGAGCATCAACCTGCTCGGTGACGGCATTCGCGACGTGCTCGATCCACGCCTGCGCTCCGGTGCCCTCAATCGCCCCATGCCGGTAACGAAGATCAGCCGCAAGTCCAAGCCCGCTGCGACGCTGCCGGATGCCCCCGCTCTGGTCGTCGATAATCTCTCCACCGGCTTCGACAGCGGCGACAGCATCACGCCTGCGGTCCGCAATATCAGCTTCCGCCTCGACAAGGGCGAATGCCTCGGTTTGATCGGCGAGAGCGGTTCGGGCAAGTCGGTGACGGCGCTTTCGCTCATGGGGCTGGTGGCCTCGCCGCCCGGCGTGATCACCGGCGGCGGTGTCTATGTCGGGGGCAGGGAGGTGCTCTCTCTCCGCGACCAGGACCTGATCGGGCTGCGGGGCGCTCGCGTCGCCTATGTGTTCCAGGATCCCCTGACGACGCTGCATCCGCTCTATCGGGTGGGCGATCAGATTGCCGAGGCCATTCTCGCCCACAAGCCTGTGGGCCGGCAGGCAGCGCGCGCCCGTGCTTTGGCGCTGATGGAAACCGTGGGCATCCGCGACGCATCGAGCCGTATCGGCGCCTATCCGCATGAACTCTCCGGCGGCCAGCGCCAGCGTATCGGCATTGCCATGGCTCTCGCCAACGATCCCGACATCATCATCGCTGACGAGCCCACCACGGCGCTCGACGTGACCGTTCAGGCGCGCATTCTCGAACTGCTGCAGGACCTGCGCCGCGAACGGGGGCTGGCCCTTCTGCTGATCACCCATGATTTCGGGGTCGTCGCCCAGGTCTGCGACCGCGTGGCGGTGATGAAGAATGGCGAGATTGTCGAGCAGGGGCAAACGCCCCAGGTCCTCAACGACCCGCAGCACGATTACACCAAACGCTTGATCGCCTGTGTGCCGGAATTGGGCGAGGGCCATGCTTTTCTCGACCGTGTGCGGCCGCTCTTCGCGGAGGCAGGCGCATGAGCGAGAAGGCCATCCAGATCGAGCACCTGGTCAAGACCTTCGGCGGCGGGCGGAACCTGTTCGGCCGCAGGGCCAATGAGGTTCACGCCGTAAAGGGTATATCGCTGGCGCTGGAGCGCGGCGAAACACTGGGCATTGTCGGCGAGAGCGGCTCTGGCAAATCGACGCTGGCGCGCATGCTGGTGGGACTCGAAAGGCCGACAACCGGCACCATGCTGATCGACGGCAAGCCGTGGGAGGACCTGGCCTCGCAAGGCGCGCCGGCCTTTGGCCGCACCATTCAATATGTGTTCCAGGATCCGGTGGCTTCGCTCAACCCGCGCAAGACCATCGGGGAAATCCTCGACGTGCCCCTGCGCCTGCTCTGCGGCTATGATCGGGCGAGACGCGCCACCCGCAAGAAGCAACTCGTCGACGCCGTGCAGATGCCGCTCGATACGTTGGAGCGCTATCCGCACGAATTTTCCGGCGGCCAGGCCCAGCGCATCGCCATCGCAAGGGCGCTGGCGGCCGAGGCGAGCATTCTGGTGCTCGACGAGCCGGTGAGCGCGCTCGATGTGTCGGTGCAGGCGCAGGTCCTGCTCCTGCTCCAGCAGCTCCGCGACGATCTGGGGCTGTCCTATCTGTTCATCAGTCATGACCTGGCGGTGGTCGAATCGATTTCCGATCGCGTCGCCGTGATGTATCTGGGAGAGGTGGTGGAGGAGGGGCCGGCGGCCCGGCTCTTCGCCGACCCGCAGCATGACTATACGCGGGCGCTGATCGCCAGTGCCCCGCGTCTGGGCAATACGGAAACTGCATGAGCCTGCCTGACCCCATCGTGCCGCCGGCAAGCGCCGGGCATCCACGCCGCAAGCGGACTGACGAGATCGTCGATGCGATCAAGCGCATGATCGTCGAACACGGCCTGGGGCCGGGCGACCGCCTGCCGCAGGAGCGCGATCTGCTGTCCCAGTTTGCCGCGAGCAAGGGCACGGTGCGCGAGGCGCTCAAGGCCCTTGAAGTGCAGGGACTGATTTCGGTCCGCACCGGGCCGGGCGGCGGCGCCTTCATCGAGCGCATGTCCGAGGGCCGGGCCATGAGCCTGCTCTCCAACTTCCTTTTTGCCAAGAATCTGACCATCGCCAATATCTACGAGATGCGGAAGGTGCTCGAACCCCAGCTTGCCGCCAGCGCCACCCCGCATATCGACGAGGCCGGTCTCAAGCGGCTCGAAGCCATCATCGCCATCTACGATCACGAACCGGCCGATGCCACCGAGCGCTGGAACCAGCGCATGGCCGAACTGGATTTCCATGGCGTGGTCGCCGAATATTCCGACAACCCGATCCTGGCCTTCACCTGCCGCTTTCTGCAGCGGCTCCTGAAGGACCTGACGATAGCGCAGGACATTTATGTTCAGCCCGATCCGGTGCTGCGCCAGCCCGGCATCGAGCATCAGCGTGATCTGATCGCCGCGATGCGCCGGCGGGACTCCGCCGCCGCCGCCGCAATCCTCGCCGAGCATATGGCCGAGGCCGAGCAGCATATGCTCCAGTTGCAGGCAAGCCTTGCGGACCGCTTCCTCAGCGAGGCGGAGGAGCCGCGCAAGCGCCGGGCGCGACGCACCAGCTGAGCATTTCCAGCAAAAGCGGCGCTGGCTTCGCGGTTCGGAAGCGCGAGAACCAGGGCCTCCACCTTGACGCTGTCGTTTTTCGCTTCACACTCGGGCGCACTCTGTGCCACGGCTGCGTCATGAGCGATTTGAAACCTCCCTCCTTTGTCAGCGCGCAGATGGTGGCCGAGCGTGCCGGCGTTTCGCGCTCGGCGGTGTCGCGCACTTTCACCCATGGCGCCAGTGTCTCGGAGGCAACGCGGCGCAAGGTGCTCGAAGCGGCCAGTGCGCTGGGCTATCACGTCAATCATCTCGCCCGCGGCCTGCGCGAACGCAGCAATATCGTCTGCCTGGTCGTTGCCGACATGACCACGCCCATCCGGGCCCGCATGGTCGATGTGCTCACGCGAAAGCTGCAGAAGGCCGGCAAGATCACCATGGTGATCAACACCGAAACCGACACCGAAAGTGTCTCGGCGGCCCTGCGCCAGACGCTCAATTACCGCGCCGACGCCACCGTGGTTCTCTCCGGAACCCCACCCGCCTCTCTGATCGAGACGTGCCTGGCCAATGGGCAGCAGGTGGTGCTGATCAATCGCGACGAGCGCTTGCAGGGATCGAGCAATCTGGGCGTCGACAATGCCATGGCGGGCCGCGAGGCGCTGTTCCTGCTGCGCCGTGCCGGTTGCCAGCGGCTTGGGCTGGTCACCTCCAATGCGCGGACCGCCAGCCTGGTCGAGCGCGAAAAGGTGTTCGTGGAAGCGGCCGGAAAGGCTGGCCTGCCGGTCACTGTCATCGAGGCGGGTCCCACCGGTTATGGGTCAGGGCAGGAGGCCGCCAGGCGCATGTTCGGGCGGTCCGAGGCCCCCGATGGTGTCTTCTGCGTGACCGACCTCCTGGCGCTCGGTTTCATGGATGTGGCGCGGCTGGAATTCGGGCTCGATATCCCCACCGATCTCTGCGTCGTCGGCTTTGACGATATCGAGCAGGCAGGCTGGGCCTCCTACCAGTTGACCACCTTCCGGCAGCCTCTCGATCCCATGGCCGATGAGGTGGTCGACCTGCTGCTGCACCCAGATCGCGTCGCCACCGAGCGGCGCATGATCGAGCCGATTCCGGTCTGGCGGCGCTCCGTCCGCCCCACCAGCGCCTAGTTTTTCACAGCTCCAGACCTGTGCAATCCCCCGCCCTTCGACCCGATCGTGGGTGCTGAACGCGCGCGCCTTGCGCCCCGGATTCTTCAGCCATTTCGGCGCTTTGCAACATGTACGCCAATATAGTGCACAGCTGTGCAGACCTCTGACTGTCATCAAAGCGTTATCTAAGCGGCTTATCAACACCATCAACGACAGCGAAAAATGCACTTGTGTGCAAACGCTAATGGGTGTTGTCTTGCCATTGCGGCGTTCGTCGCGGCAGGCGTTACCCGGCAAAAGATTGGGACCGTCTTCCGTGCATTGTCGCAAGAGGGAGGAGGCCCATGAGGCGGGCGAACCGGTGCCGATCCGGGTTCGCCATTTCGGTCACGTGCCGATACGCTGCCTCCGCATTCGGCGACGAAACGCGCGGCGATCGTAACGGTCGCCATGATGGGAGAAAGCACATGAAACGTCGTGACTTCATGATTTCCGCTGCGGGTGGTGTGGCCGGCCTGGCCCTGTTGCCTCGCATGTCCTTTGCCGCTGAAGGCGTGATCGACTGGTACACCAGCTCGGACAGCAACATTCTGGACTTCTGGGCCAATACGGTGAAGCCCGCCTTCGAAGCCGCTAATCCGGGCATCACGCTCAATCTGGTGGATGCGGGTGACGGCGCCGGTATCGTCGCCATCGGCGAGCGCGCCATTGCCGCCAAGCAGCAGGGTGCGGATCCGCAGGCCGATTTCTTTGAATCGGGCGACGCCTTGCTGCCCTCCGGTGCCATCGAGGCCGGTGTCTATACCAATATCAAGGAAGCCGGCCTTTCCAACTATGCCAAGGTCAATCCACTGGCCATCCAGTCGGACTATTCCTTGCCCTATCGCGGCAGCCAGGTGCTGCTGGCCTATGACAGCACCAAGCTCGACGCCGCCGATGCCCCCAAGAACTGGGAAGAACTGGTGGCCTGGATCAAGGCCAATCCTGGCCAGTTCGTCTATAATCGTCCCGACAAGGGCGGATCGGGCGGCAATTTCGTGCGCCGCGCCATCCATCAGGCCAATGGCCTCGATCCGTCGGCCTTCACGGTCGACAACTACACCCAGGAATTCGGCGACGAAGCGCTGGGCAAGGCCTGGGAAATCCTCGCCGACATCGCGCCCTCGCTCTATGACAATGGCGCCTATTCCTCGGGCAATACCCAGTCCATCCAGTTGCTGGCTCAGGGCGTGGTGACCATGACCCCGGTGTGGTCCGACCAGGTGCTGCAGGCCATCGACCAGGGCGTTCTGCCCGACACGACCGGTCTGGTTCAGCTTCAGGACCTGGCGCTGGCCGGCGGCTTCACCCGCTCCATCGTCATCGAGAATGGCGTCAATCGCGACGCATCGCTCAAGCTGGCCGATTTCATCCTCTCCGAGGAAATCCAGAGCGCCATCCTCACCGAGCTTGGCGGCTTCCCCGGCGTGTCCTGGGACTATGTTTCGGCCGAACTGCGCGAGCGCTTTGCCGATATCGTGCCGACCACCATCCCGACCTTCCCGGGCGGGGCGTGGGATGCCGCCATCAATGATGGCTGGTATCGTAACGTTGCCCCGAACGTCGATCGCAACTCGTGACCGACGCGGCTTCGGCGGCGCCACGGCCGCTTCTCGAAAGCACGGAACGCAGGAGGCCTCACGGCCTCCTGCTCGTGGCCATCCCGGTTTTCCTTGTCGGCTGGCTGGTGATCTGGCCGATCATCAACGCCATTGGCCGCACCCTGTGGCGCCCCGATGAAACGGGTGCCACCGGATTCAACCTCGACAGCTACGTCTTCTTCTTCACCGATCAGTATTCGATCAACAACCTGACGATCACGCTGTGGACGACGCTGGTATGCGCCATCTTCTTGCTGGTGATCTGCCTGCCAATCGCGCTCTATCTGCGCTTTTCGGCCGGGCGCCTGCCGGCCTATGTGCAGGCATTGGCGATCTTCCCAATGTTCGTGCCCTCGATCATCCTGGCCTACGCCTTCATCCGCGTGCTGGGCCCGAATGGCATGGTGGACATTGTGCTCAATTCCGTGGGCCTGCCCAAGATTCGCACGCCTTACCTGACCCCCTGGGGGCCGGTGATCGGGCTCGTGTGGGACAATATCCCGCTTACCGTGCTGATCCTGCTGTCCGGGCTGGGCAATGTGGCCAATCATGCCATCGAGGCGGCGCGCGATGTCGGCGCCAACCGGCTGCAGGTGTTCTGGTACATCGTGCTGCCCCGGATTTCCAACTCGGTGCTGGTGGCCATTTCGTTCGCGGTGCTGGGCATTTTCTCGTCCTTTACCCTGCCATACCTGCTGGGTCCCGCGTCCCCCGAAATGATGGGTCCGTTCATGAACCGCACCTTCCGCGAGGTGAACGATCCGCTCAACGCCATTACCCAGGCCGTGATTACCTTCGGCTTCTGTATCGCCTTCGGGCTGTTCTATGTGCGCTCGGTCGCACGCAATCAGGGGAAGTAGCATGCAGCGCTTCGTTCCTGCGATCTTCGGTCCGCCAAGAATTGCTGCCAACCGCGCCCCGACGGACTGGACCGGCATTCTGTTCGCGATTGGCCTGTCGGCGGCGGTCATCCTGCCGCTGCTCGTGGTCGGCGTCTGGGCCTTCACCGAGGTCTGGCGCTATCCCAATGTCATCCCGCAGCAGTTTGGCCTCCGCTTCTGGAACCAGACGCTGACCCGCGCCGATGTCTGGGCCGCCCTGACGCTGAGCCTGCAACTCTCGACCGTGGTCACTCTGCTCTCGGCGGCGATCTGCCTGCCGGCGGCCTATGCCTTTGCGCGCCTCAGCTTCCCGGGCCGCAACGTGTTGTTCTTCTCCTTCCTGGCCGGGCACGCCTTTCCGAAATTCGGTCTGCTCATCGCGATCGCCGCGATCTTCCTTCAGTTGAACCTGATCGGGACATTCTGGGGCGTGGTGCTGATCCAGCTCGTGGGCACGTTGCTGTTCATGATCTGGATACCTGTGGCCGCCTTTCAGTCGGTGGACCGGCGCATGGAGGAGGCGGCGCGCGACGTCGGGGCCAGTCCCCTGCGCGTCTTCTGGTCGATCACCCTGCCACAGGCCGGCCCGACAATTGCCGCTGCCGTGTTGCTGAGCTTCGTGGGCACCTTCTATGAAACCGAAGGCGCCTGGCTGATCGGCGCGCCGGGCATCCGCACCATGCCGGTGCTGATGATCTCCTTCATCAACAATCAGATGGTCATCCAGTATGGCGCCGTCCTGTCGGTAATGCTCTGGGTTCCGTCCTTCATCGCACTCATGTTCGCCCGTCGTGTCATCGGCGGCGGCGCCTTCGCCCGCGGTTTCGGCGGCTAGGGAAAACAAATGTCCGTTCTCAAGATTTCCGACGTCTCCAAGGTCTTTGCCGGCAATACGATCGCAGTCGACACGTTCTCGCTCGAAGTGGGGAACGGGGAACTGGTCTGCCTGCTCGGCCCCTCCGGCTCGGGCAAGTCGACGCTGCTGCGCATGGTGGGCGGCTTCGAGCGGCCCACATCGGGCCTGATCACCATCGATGGCGAAGACATCACCCATTTGCCGCCCGAGAAACGCCCCACCGGCATGGTGTTCCAGAGCCATGCGCTCTGGACGCATATGAACGTGTTCAAGAACCTGGCTTTCGGCCTCAAGCTGCGGCGAATGCCGGCAGCCGAGATCAAGGACAAGGTCGAGGCCGTGCTCGAGCTGGTGGGCCTGGCCGGTTACGGCCAGCGCGGCGTCAACCAGCTTTCGGGCGGCCAGCAGCAGCGCGTGGCGCTGGCCCGCTCGCTCGTCCTCGAGCCCAAGATCCTCCTGCTCGACGAACCCTTTGCCAGTCTTGACCAGCACCTGCGCGAGCGGCTGCGCGAGGAAGTGCGCGATATCCAGCAGCGCCTGAAGATCACCACGCTCTTTGTGACCCATGGGCAGGACGAGGCGCTGGCCATGGCCGACCGCATCGTGGTCATGCGCGATGGCCACACCGAGCAGGTCGACCGGCCGGACATTATCTATCGCGAGCCCCAGACACCTTTCGTCGCCGGCTTCATCGGTACGATGAACCTGGTCGAAGGCCAGGTCAGCAATGGCCGGTTTGAGCACGCCGGCTTCGCGGTGGACATGCCCATCGCCGATGGCCCGGCGACGCTGGCCGTGCGCCCCGAGGCGCTCGACCTTGTGGCGTCCGAGCCCGGCACGGCCAGGGTTCACCGCGTCACCGATTACGGCACGCATGGCCTGGTCGATCTCGACCTCAGCGACGGGACGCGGCTCAAGGCCATGGTCGCCCATCCGGACCTGTTCAGCGCCGGACAGGGCGTAGACCTCAAGCCCAGGGCCGTGTCCGCCTATCGCGACAATGCCCGTGCCTATCGGAGCGGCCATGACTGACCCGCTTTACGTCGACCGCAAGGGTCATCGCACCTGGCTCAAATGGCACCGCGGACGGCGCCGGGCCTCCGATCCGGTCTTTACCGGCGCCCGCATAATCGAAGCCATGCGCCTGGGGGCGAGTGTCGAGGTCGACCTGGTGGTCACTGCCGACAAGGGCTTTGCCGTGCTGCACGACCTGACGCTGGACCGCGAGACCACCGGCAGCGGGCCGGTCGCGGCAGCCAGCGATGCCTCTATTCGCCGGCTCCACCTGCGCGGCAATGACGGTGCGGCCCTGCCGGACAAGGTCATGCTGCTCGATGATCTCTGCGCGCTGATGGCCGAGGGGCAAGTGCATCCCGACGCGCTGCTGCAGCTCGACTACAAAGAGGACGAGACCGTGCTCGACACGCGGGCCCTGGACAATTTTGCCCGGGCCGTCGGGCCAGTGGCCGCGAACATGATCGTGTCGTCCGGCTCTTCGGCCGCCATCGACCTGCTGACCAGGGCCGTGCCGGGCATGCGCAAGGGCTTTGACCCCAGCGACGCGCAGAAATTCGGCGCCGCGCTGACGGGAGGCAATCTGCAGGGTTTCGTCGACGAGGCGGTGGCGGCACTGCCCGGCGCCGACCTCATCTATCTCCACTGGGAGATCGTGACGCACGCCGAGGATGCCGGTTTCGACATCGTCGCGGCCTTTCACCGCCATGGCGTGCGCATCGACGCCTGGACCATTCGCGAAGTCACCCTTGCCAGCGTGGCGGTGGTCGAGCGCCTGCTCGCACTCAAGGTTGACCAGATTACAACCGATGACCCGGAGGGGCTCTACGCGGCCCTTGTATCATGAGCAAAGATTACGACGGCATTCTCGACAAGATGGTGGCGGCCGCCCGTGAGGCCGGGGCACTGACCCTCGAGCATTTCAAGCATTTCCGCGACCTGGAAATCGGCGTAAAGGGCCCGGGGGATTTCGTGTCCGACGCCGATCGGGAATCCGAACTGCTGATCCGCAAGCGTCTTTTCGAGATCGATCCGGACTGGAGCCTGACGGGCGAGGAATTCGCGCCTGTCGATGGCGCAGACCCCGAGCATCGCTGGCTGGTCGACCCCATCGATGGCACCACCAATTTCATCTATGGCCAGCATTACTCCATCACCATTGCCCTCAGGCGCGGCAACCAGACCCTGTGCGGCCTCGTCTATGACCCGGTGGCCGACGAGATGTTCACCGCCCGGAAGGGTGGAGGCGCCTTTCTCAATGGCGAGCCTTTGCAGGTGAGCCGGTCAAGCAGCGTGGCCATGATGTGCGTGGGCACCGGCCTGCCGACGCCCAATCTCAGTCTCCATCCCGGCGCCTATGCCCGGCTCGATGCCATTCGCGCGCCCATCGGCGCCGTCCGCATTGTGGGCAGCGCGGCCAATAGCTGCGCCTGGGTGGCCTGTGGCCGTCTCACCGGCTATTTCGAGGAAACCGGCTTCGTCGATACTGCGGCCGGCATCCTGCTGGTGGAAGAGGCTGGCGGCGTGGTGTCCGACTGGTGGGGCAGGGGCCCGGAAGTCTACGAGCGCACTGGCTGCCTCATCGTCGCCAATGCCGCGACCCAGGCCTATCTGCTCGACCACCTCAAGGACGTGCCGCCGAAAAATCCCGCGGCCTGATCCTCAGGGCATCAGCATGCCGCCATTGACCTCGATGGTCTGGCCGATGATATAGCCCGAAAGGCTGGCGCAGGCCAGGAACAGGTAGGCGCCGATGCAGTCGTCGGTGGTGCCAAGGCGCCCCTGCGGGACCGTGGCCAATTGCGCCTTGAGCTGCGCCTCGGTGGAATAGCGCTCATGGAACGGCGTCTCGATCACGCCGGGCGCCACCGCATTGACGCGAATGCCGAAGGGGATGAATTCCTTGGCCATGCCGCGCGTGACATTGGCCACGAAGGCCTTGGACGAACCATAGAGCCCCGCGCCGCCGCTGGCGCCATTGCGCGCGGCAATCGAAGTCGTGTTGATGACAAAGCCGCCCCCGGCCGCCTTCATGTGCGGGAAGGCGGCGCGCGTCGCCGCCAGCACCGAGCGGCCATTGAGGTCCATCACCGCGTCATAATGGTCGTCGGTCATCTCGGCATAGGGCAGGCGGGCAACCATGCCCCCTGCATTGTTGATCAGCCCATCCAGCCGTCCGAATGCGGCGGCGGTCTCCTCCACGGCCCGGGCCATTTCGCCGGACTTGGAAGCATCGGCGCGCACCAGATGGGCCTGTCCCCCCGCCGCGACCACCGCGTCTGCCACGGACCGGGCCGCATCTTCGCTGGAATTGTAGTGAACACCGACCATGGCGCCCTGCGCACCGAATGCCTTGGCCAGTGCGGCGCCGATACCGGTCGAGGCGCCGGTGATGAGAACAGCCTTGCCGTTCAGCTCGGGAAGGGTGAGTGCGGCCATGTATAGGCTCCTATAGTCCGTCGCGGCCGCGGAAGCGGCGTTGGTATTCCGGATCGTAAAGCGAACTTTCGCGGAAGTCTTCTGCTGCCAGCCCCTTGCCGACAAGGATGATCGCCGTGCGCTCGATGGCCGGATCGAACCTGGCCTCGATATCGGCCAGCGTACCGCGGATGATCACTTCGCCCGGCCAACTGGCATGGGCGACAATCGCGACGGGGCAGTCATCGCCGTAGAACGGCCGCAACTCGGCGACGACCCGGCTGAGCGAGTGAATGGCGAGATGGATCGCCAGGGTCGCGCCAGTCGCCGCGAAGGCTGAGAGCGTCTCACCCTCTGGCATGGGCGAGGCACGGCCGCCCACCCGCGTAAGGATGACGCTCTGGTTGACGGCCGGAATGGTCAGTTCGCGCCCCAGGGCCGCAGCGGCTGCGGCAAAGGCGGGTACGCCCGGCGTCAGTGTATAGGCAATGCCCAGGCGATCCAGGCGCCGCATCTGCTCTGCCACGGCGCTCCAGATGGACAGATCGCCAGAGTGAAGGCGCGCCACATCCTCCCCGGCCTCATGAGCGCGGACATATTCGGCCTCGATCTCGTCGAGAGACATCGGCGCCGTGTCGATGAGGCGCGTGCCCGGGCCGCACCAGTCCAGCATCTCCCGCGGGACAATGGAGCCGGCATAGAGACAGACCGGACAGGAGGCGAGCAGGTTGCGTCCCCGCACTGTAATGAGATCGGCAGCACCAGGACCGGCGCCGATGAAGTGGACACTCATGGCTTGCTCCACCGCCATTGCGTGATCGGCATGGACGGTCGCCAGCCGGACATGCTGCCCAGCGGCGCCACATGGGAGACCGACAGCCGCACAAGCTCACCTCCCTTTTCGGCGTGAATTGCGAGCAGGGCCTGTTCCATCTCGATGCTGACAGCATTGGCCACAAGCCTGCCCCCTGGCCGCAGGGCCGCCACGGCCGCGTCCATCACGCCGGGATCGGTGCCGCCACCACCCACGAAGATGGCATGGGGAGCATCCAGGCCGGGGAGAACACTCGGTGCAGGACCCTCGACCACCCGAAGGTCGGGCACCCCGAAATTACGGGCATTGCGGGCTATGCGCGCGGCCCGCTCTGGTTCGGCTTCGATGGCAATGGTCCTCAGGCTTGGATCGGCCAGCATCCATTCGATGCCGATGGATCCCGAGCCCGCGCCGATATCCCAGAGCAGTTCGTGCCGCCGGGGCGCCAGGGCCGCAAGGGTCAGGGCACGAATATCGCGCTTGGTGATCTGCCCGTCATGCTCGTAAAGCCCGTCCTCAAGCCCTGGCGTCAGCGGCAGGATGCGCGCGCCCGGCAGGGGGGCGACGGTTATGGCGCACAGGTTCAGCGGGCTGATCTCGCTGAGGGTAAAGCCATCGGCCATCTGCGAGCGGACCGTTTCGCGGGGGCCGCCAAGCGCTTCGAGCACGGTGATGATCGAGCGGCCAAAGCCGGTTTCGACCAGCAGCGCCGCAAGGGCCCCGGGCCCCTTTTCGTCCGAGGTTAGTGCCAGAATGCGCGCAGCGGCGTGCAGGTGGGGGCGGATCAGGTCTATGGGGCGGCCATGCAGCGACAGGCTGACCACATCCTGCAAGGGCCAGCCCAGTCGAGCGGCGGCAAGGCTGAACGCTGAAGAATGCGGGATGACATGCATCTGCGCTGGATCGACATGGCGCGACAGGGTTCCCCCAACGCCGTGCAGGAAGGGGTCGCCCGAGGCCAGGACGCACACCTTGCGGCCCCTGTTGGTCAACAGCGCTTCGATGGACGCCGAAAAGGGCGTCGTCCAGGCCTGTTGCTCGCCCTTGATGGCCGGTGCCGCCAGTTCCAGGTGCCGGGCGCCACCAAAGACGATTTCGGCACCACTCAGGGCCGCGCGGGCGGCAGGCGACAGGCCATAGAGCCCGTCCTCGCCGATGCCGACAATGGTCAGCCAGGGCGTGCTCATCAGCCCACTCCCCTCGGCGTATAGACCAGCGGGTCCATGCCGGGGCGCTCGATAATGCGGGTGTCGGCCGAACCGATGATCACGCAGGTGGCCATGTCGGCGGCCTGCTGGTCGGCCTCGCCGAGCGGCGCGACGACAAAATGCTCGTCAGGGCGTCCGATGGCGCGGCCGAAGATCACAGGTGTGGTCACCGGCAGCACTTCGCGCAGCAGCTTGAAGGCGGTGGCCAATTGCCAGGGACGCGCCTTCGAAATCGGATTGTAGAGCGCAATGACCAGGCCTGCCTCGGCCACGGCGCGCAGGCGGCGCTCGATCAGCTCCCAGGGCTTGAGATTGTCCGAAAGCGAAATGGCGCAGAAATCATGCCCCAGCGGTGCTCCGGCACGAGCGGCCACGGCCAGCATGGCGGTAACGCCGGGCAGCACGATGATGTCGAGCCGCCGCCAGGTTTCCGGACCATGTTCGACTGCCTCGCAGATGGCTGCAGCCATGGCAAATACGCCGGGATCACCCCCCGAGACCACGCAGACCGACGCGCCCTTGGACGCGGCGTCGAGTGCAGCGCGGGCACGGTCGATCTCTTCGCGATTGTCCGAGGCCACGCGGACCTGGTCGGGGCGGAGCGATAAGCGATCGAGATAGGGACCATAGCCGAAGAACTGCTCGCCGGCGGCAATGGCGTCCAGGGCCTGTGGCGTGGTCTGGCCCGGATTGCCGGGTCCGGTTCCGATTATGGTCAGTTTGCCGGTCATGGCCGCGCGCTCCAGCCGGGAACCAGCACCAGCGAGAAATAGGGGGCTGTGTCATCGGTCCTGCTGGAAAGCGCGATTGAGGCGCCATTTGCCATGGTGCCGCGCTCGACATAGACCGCGCCCTCCAGCCGGCCCGCCTGGCTGAGGGCGGCGCGCACCTTGGGCAGGTTGCGCCCGAGCTTCATGATGACGGCACCCTCGGTGTCCGAAAGGCGGCGAACCAGTTCGTCCTGGTCCAGCGTACCCGGCAGGATGGTGAGGATATCATCGCCCTGCACCAGCGGCAGCCCGGCTGATGACCAGCAGCCCGACATGGCGGTGATGCCGGGGATCACCTCATTGTCGTATCGGGATGCCAGGCGGACATGGATATGCATGTAGCTGCCATAGAACAGCGGATCGCCCTCGCTGAGCACGGCCACGCTGCGTCCGGCATCTAGGTGCGCGGCGAGCCTTTCGGCTGCCTCGGCATAGAAGTCCTGTATCTGCTGCTTGTAGCCATTTTCGCGTCGGTCGATCTCGGTGGTCACCGGATAGTCCAGCGCCTCCTCGACCTGGCCAGGCCGGAAATGGGCAGCGGCAATGGCCCGGGCATTGCTCGGATTGCCGCGCTTGGCAAAGAAGGCGACCACATCGGCGCCCGCAATGGCATTGACGGCCTTGAGGGTCAGGAGCTCCGGGTCGCCCGGTCCGGTACCAACACCGATCAGCTTGCCGCTCACAGGCCCGGCCTCGCCAATGCGTTGAGACAGGCCGACGTGATCGCACTGCCGCCCAGCCGCCCGCGCACGATGGCATAGGGCACGCCATAGGAATTCTCTGCCAGCGCGTCCTTGGATTCGGCCGCGCCCACAAAGCCCACCGGCATGCCCAGGATTGCAGCCGGCTTCGGAGCGCCGTCGCGCAGCATTTCGAGCAGGTGGAACAGGGCTGTCGGTGCATTGCCGATGGCGACGACGGCGCCCTCCAGATGCTTGTCCCACAGGTGCAGCGCCGCCGCCGACCTTGTATTGCCGATAGCCATTGCCAGGTCGGGTGTGCGCGGGTCGCGAAGGGTGCAGATGACCTCATTATTGGCCGGCAAACGCGCTGCGGTGATACCACGCGCAACCATTTCGGCATCGCACAGGATCGGCGCGCCAGCCATGAGTGCGCGCCGGGCAGCACCTGCAAAACCGGGGCCGAAGACGAAATGCTGCGCCGCCTCCACCATGCCGGCTGCGTGGATCATGCGCACGGCGAGTTCGGTCTCGTCATCGGCAAAGCCGGACAGATCGGCCTCGGCGCGGATGATGGCGAAGGACTGGCGATAGATGCTGTCGCCATCCTTGATGTAGTCATATTGCGTCATCGCCTGTCCCGGGACGGGGCGAGTGCGGCGACCAGCGCCGTCTCGTCCAGAATCTTTTGAGGCGTATCGCCCGCCCGGCCATTGATGACAAGGCCAATCCCGTCCGTGCGTCCCACCAGGGTCACCGCGGCGGCACGCGGATGGGCGCAACCCTTGGCGCAGCCCGAAACATGCAGGTGCTGGCCGTCGGACAGGTGTGGCGCCAGTTGCCCGGCAATCTGGCGGGCAGGAATGTGGCCCGATGCGCAACCCTGATCGCCGATACAGGCGCTGACCTGGCGACGAGGATCGGCCGGATCGATGATGAAGCCGAGCTTGGCGGCCCTGTGGATCAAGGTCTCCGAGGCGTTGTCGATCAGCAGGGCATGGCCTGGTGCGAGGCGGATTGTGTCGATATCCTCAACTTGCGCCCACTCCATGAGCGAAGTCAGGGCTACACTTTCGATCTGGCCGAATGGCAGCGCAATCTGTTGCGTATGGCCTCCGGTGAGCTCGAGCCTGAAGGTCGCCCCCCCGGGACCCTCCGGCAATGTGCCAGGCTTGGACCGTGGCGGCGCTTTGCTCATTTCCCGACCGGGAAACAAGTCGGTTGCCCGTGCCTCCGGCCCGAGGGCGGCGAGCGCTCCGAGCAGGGCCAGCGCAGCGGCCACGGCGCTGTCTTCGTTCATAATCTGTTCATGACCGCCACCCAGGCTCACGGCCCAGCGCCCCTGACCCAGTGCCACGAGTCGGATATCGGCCTTCAGCGGGGCAAGGGAAATCTGTCCACCGCCATCGACGACGACGCTGACTTTCGGTCCGAGCCGGCCGGCAAAGGCAACAGCTCCGGCGCGAATCCCTTGGGCGAGCAGCGTCGGATCGGCGCGCTCATGCGGGTCGATCCCGGCCAGTGGTGACCTATCCACAACCAGACCAGCATCGACGGCAAGCAGATTTTTCACTGCGCTGGCAAAGGGTTGGGCGGTTTCTGGTCGCAGGCCGCGCACCTGCAAATTACCCCGAGCGGTAACTTCGACCAGCCCATTGCCGTGCGCGGTTGCAAGACTAGCCAGATCGGCCAATTGCGACGGCGTCAGCACACTGCCGGCAACCCGCACCCGCGCCAGCAGCCCATCGCCGGTCTGCATGGGCTGGTCCAGGGTCGGGCAAGCCCCGCGCCGGGCGCCGTCAAATCCGGCGAGAAGTGCAACAGACTGGTCCACAACGGTCCCGTTTCGAAATGTCGAAGCCGGTTCTAGCAGGCCAGCAGCAACTGCACTACTGGGGCCGGTGGGACGGGTCTGCGCCTATGCGGTTGCGAGGAACTCCAGCACCATCGCGGCCGTCCAGGTGAATCGGCCACCGCCGCAGGGTTCACCAGTGATCGGGTCGTAATATTCGGCAAAGCCGGACTGGGTGATGAGTTCGAGGCTGGAGCGGGTAATGTGATCGGCGACCTGCTCTTCGCCAATATCGGCAAGCCCGTCGGCAATCATGTAATTGGTCACCAGCCAGGCCGGTCCGCGCCAGTAGCGCTTGGCCTCGAAGCGCGGATCTGAGGGGTCTTGCGACGGCACGATGAAATGCACCCGCTCCGACCAGCGTTCGACAGTGCGGGCAATGGCAGCCGCGCGATGGGCCGGAATGGCGGCAAAGGCGGGCAGCAGGCCCCCAATCGAGGCACTGTCAATGAGCCTGCTCGTGGTTCGGTCCTTGCAGAGATAGAGTCCATGGCGCTCGCTCCACAGTTGATCAAGGGCGGCAATGCCCTTTTCGGCACGGGTGCGGTTGGCGGTGGCGATACCGGTTTCGCCAAGGCTTTCGGCGAGTGCTGCCAGATCGGCGCAGGAGCGGATCAGGATGGCGTTGAAGCCGGGGTCGATCACCTGGAAAGGCGAAGCGTCATGCAGCCTGGTATTGTCCCAGCCGAGCGAACGAAATCTTTCGACCAGCCAGAGGTAGCGGTCATACTGTGCCTTGGTGGGGCGATGGGCCGGATCGGCATGCTGGGTATCGCGCCGCGTATAGGGGGCGATGCCCTCGGTGGGAACGCGCTCGAACGCCTCGTCCCAGTCCACCGAATTGTCGCGGCCCGCCTCCCAGGGGTGCAGGATTGCGACCAATCCCTCGCCCTCAGGATCGCGGTTGCGATAGAACCAGTCATGCCATTTGTCTATTTTGGTCAGTAGCTTGCGCACCGACTCCTCGGCCAGGGCCTTGTCTCTTGCTCTTTCGAACAGGCGCCGTACGGCAAAGCCGGCCACGGCAGGTTGAGTAATGCCGGAGGTTGCCGTCGGCCGGTCGGTTCCCCACACGTCAGGGCCAGGAAAATAGCCGTCCGAATAGACGTGGAAGACAATGTGCGGGACCATGCCATCGGGCCATTGTTGGGCGAACAGCGTCTCAATTTCCGTCCAGGCGCGGGCCTCGTCGAAATGGGCCTGACCTAGAGCTGTGAGGCACGAATCCCAGTTCCATTGAAACGGGTAGAGCCCCTTGGTGGGGACGGTATAGGTGCCCAGGTCGTTTTCTTTAAGGACCTCAATAGCGAGATCGCGGAGGGCGGATCTGTCGGTGGTCATGGAACGGACTTTCAGAAATGTCGGTCTGGCTTCAGGAAACGGCCAGCGTGGTCTCGGGGTCGAACCAGCGGATGCGGTCCGGCTTCGGGGCCAGGTGGACGCGGTCGCCGGGCGAAATTCTCACATCGCTGTCGAGCACTGCGCGGAACAGCTTGCCGTCCACCTCCATGGTGACCAGGGTGTGGGCGCCCAACGGCTCGATAACCCGGGCTGTGGCAGCAAAGCCTTCGCGGGCGATTTCGACGTCCTCGGGACGGATGGCGAACTGCAATGCTCCGGAGGCCGAAGGCCCCGCAAGGCTCATGCCCGCGACCTGCCAATGGCCGTCGGCCCCCCGATTCGCGGGCAGGAAATTCATTGGCGGATTGCCGATGAAGCTGCCAACAAAGCGGGCCGCCGGATTGCGATAGACCTCGACGGGGCTGGCCGCCTGCACGATCTTGCCGCCATTCATCACAGAGATGCGGTCGGCAAGGCTCATCGCCTCGACCTGATCGTGGGTGACGTAGATGGTTGTTGTCTTGCTGCCGGCGAGCACCCCTTTGAGTTCGGCCCGCATTTCCAGGCGCAGCAAGGCATCGAGATTGGAGAGCGGCTCGTCCATGAGGATCACGTCAGGCTCCATGGCCAATGCCCGCGCCACCGCGACGCGCTGACGCTGGCCGCCCGAGAGCTGCCCGGAATAGCGCTTGAGGAGCTGTTCGATATGCATCAGCTCGGCGGTTCTGTTGACCCGCTCGTCTATTTCCGCCTGCGGGAGCTTTTTCATCCTGAGGCCAAAGGCAATGTTCTCGAAGACGGTCAGATGCGGAAACACCGCATAGTTCTGGAACACCATGGCGATACCGCGCTCACGCGGCGGCAGGTGGTCGACGCGCTTTCCTCCGATCCAGACTTCGCCTTCGCTAGGGGTTTCGAGGCCCGCAATGATGCGCAGGAGCGTGGTCTTGCCGCAGCCCGAAGCACCGAGCAGCACCATGAATTCCTGGTCGGAAATGGTGAGGTCGATCGAGTGCAGCGCGGTGAATGCACCGAAGCGCTTGGCTACGTTTTTGATGACAATTTCGGCCATGGGTCCTTCTCCTACCGGTTCGCGATGCCCCACATCGCAAACAGGTATTTGCGAACGGCGAAGATGAAGATGAGGGCGGGCACAACCAATGCGGCGCCGCCGGCGAACTTGAGATGCAACGGCGAGACATTGAGGTTCTGGATGAGAAACGCTGGCAGTGTCCGATTTTCGATGGTCAGCACGGCAGCGGCGAAGACCTCGTTCCAGGAGATGGTGAAGGCAAAGACTGCCGAGGCCGCAATTCCCGGCAGAACCAGTGGCAAGACGACCTTACGGAAGGCCTGCCAGCGATTGCACCCAAGCGTCCATGCGGCTTCCTCCAGCTCAAGCGGGATGCCCGAGAACAGCGAGAAGGTGATGAGCACCGCAAATGGAATGGCCAGGACCGTGTGCACGAGAGCCAGGCCCAGGGCGGTATCGTCGAGCCCGGTGCGAATGAACATCACCGCAAGCGGCAGGGCCAGTAGTGGCAGAGGAAAGGCCCGGGTCATCACCACCAGCATGCGGAACACTTCCTTGCCAGGAAAGTCAAACCGAGAGAGGGCGTAGCCAGCCGGGGCTCCGATGCCGATCGACAGCACCATGGTCAGCACCGCGACCAACACCGAATTCCAGAGCGCTCGGCCTACGCCGGCAAAGCTGGCAAAAAACTGTATCGAGCCGAAATCAAAGCCCGGCAGACCGGACTTGGGAAAGCTGCTGACCTGCTCTGGCGAGGACAGTGCGTTGACCAGCAGCAGATAGATGGGCAGCAGCACCCAGGCACAGATCAGGATGATCGAGGCCCAGAACAGCGCGCGACCTGCCGAGCGGGCCGATTGCACGGGGTTTGGCGTGTCGGTGGCGGTGCTCATATCGTGGCTCCCTTGGGCACACGCAGCGCACGCAGGAAGAACAGGGTCGCGGCGACGGAGATGCCCAGGATCACCAGCGCATAGGCTGCGGCGACATTGCGATCCTGCAGTGTGAACTGCCAGTTATAGGTCTCGCCCATGAGCACCGGCAGCGTGGTGCCCCCCAGTGCTGTCACCACCGCGAAAACTTCGAAGGCGGCGAGCGTGCGCAGGATTAGTGCCGATTGCAGGCTCGGGCGCAGCATCGGGATGGTGATCTTCCAGAAGCGTTGCCAGGCGCTGGCACCGAATACTTCGCCGGCCTCGTAATACTCCTTGGGAATAAGGCCCATCCCGGAAACCAGGATAACCATCATGATGGCGGTGGCGCGCCAGACCTCGGCCAGTACCACGGCCAGGAAGATGATCCAGATGTTCTGATATCCGAGGAACAGGACCGGGCGGTCGATGACCCCCATACCTGCGAGCATCGAATTGAGAAAGCCCGACTGCTCGAAAATGGCCAGCCAGACAATACCCGCGGCGAGGTCCGATAGTCCCAGGGGAATGGAAAAGATATAAAGTACGGCGTTGCGGCCGGTCTTCAGCTTGGTGACGATGCTTGCCATGGATAGCGCCATGGCGAGCTGGATTGGCACCACGATTGCCGCCAGCAACAATGTCCAGCCAAGCGCCGAACCGAACTTCCAGTGCGTTGCCATGGTCGTCAACGGCTGCAGCGAAAACCCGCCATCCCGAGTGACCGCGAGAAAGGCGATCTGCACAAAGGGATAAACGAAAAAGACCATCAGGAAGAGAGTTGCCGGCAGTAGCAGCAGATAGGGTAGCGCTTTGGCTTGCATGGCTTGGCTCCGGAGCGGCGGTCGCGCCACCCGGCGCCGTAGTGAGCGTCGGGTGGCCTTCGCGGGAGGAGACGGTCAGTCGACCGGGCAGGGGCCCTCGGAGGCTGCGTCCGGCAGCCAGCAGGGCGCATTGGCCTGCTCCATCAGGCTGCGCAGGGTCGAAGCCTGCTGCTCAAGCACGTCCGGAATTGGCTGGTTGCCCAGGACAATGCGTTCGAATGCGTCGATATAGACTTGGTTGAACTGGCCGCCGAGGTCACCCAGGCCGACCGGCAGCAGCGCGGGCAATGCGTCCGCCGATGCAGTCATGGCAGTAACAGCCGGCCCCAATGCACGGGCCGATGCCGGCAGTTCTTCAGGCAGCGCTGCATCCGTGACAGGGTAGAAGCTGGTGGCCAGAAGCGTCGCAACCTGGGTTTCAGGCTGCAGCATGTACTGCACGAGGGCCTTGGACGTCTCGACATCCGGAGTGCTGACCGGGACTGCAACACCCGCCAGCACAGGCATGAAGCCGCGGCCCATCGGCCCGGACGGCGCGGGGAAGGCCACGAAATCATCGGGGCGCTGGTTGAAGGCATCTGCGAGGCGGGCGATGTGGTCGAAGGCTACCCAGACATCCCCGGCCAGCAGAGGCTCCTGCATGAAGCCGTAGTTGGTCGAGGCAGGGTTTGTGTACTGCCAGAGGTCCTTGAACATGGTCCAGCCGGCTTCAGCTTCGCTTGAGGCGAACCTGGTGACCGTCGATCCGGCATAGGAGGGCAAGAGGAAGCCCTGGAAGAAGCGATGCTTGAGACCCTGCGGGCCGGCCGGGAAGCCGAATTTGGGCGAACCGGTGCCCTCGGCAAGGGCCTTGGCCCACGCGACCAGGTCGTCATAGCTCATAGCGTTGATGTCGACACCTTCAGGCAGATAGTCGAGGGCCTGCTTGTTAGCCGCCATTACATAGGTTGCCTGCATCCAGGGCAGATATTTCTGCTCGTCCGTCCCCAGCTTGCCCAATTCCAGGAAGGCTTCGCTGACCGTAATGCCGGAGAGATTCACATCGGACAGATCGACAAGACTGTCCGCGTAGGTGGCGAGGTCTCCATGCAATGCACCGATGACGCCGATCTGGCCTGAACCGGCCTCGACTTCGGCCGAGAGCCTCGTCAGGAACGGTCCGGGGTCCGAGGCCTGAAAGTCGACGCCTCCCTCGAAGCCGGCCAGAACCTGCTCGCGCATGCGCTGGGTTTCTTCCACCGGCGCCGCCTGGGTCGACCAGAACAGCACCTGTGCCTGGGCTGGGCCTGCAAGGACAAGCGCCAGAGCGGCGCCGCCGAGCAGTTGAAGTGTCTTTTTCATTGTAGTCCTCCCTTTGTTGATTGTCGTATCGTCAACGGCCCTTCGGGGCCGGACCATGGCTGCCACGCGCCACAAGGCGGGGGCGCACCAGTCGATGCGTGGTGTCCTCCTTTCCCTCGATTGCGGCGATCAGCATCTCTGCAATGGTTCGGGCAGACGCGCGAATATCGGCGTCGAATGTGGTCAGGCCCGGCGGGGCATATGCCGATGCCGAGATGTTGTCGAAACCGATGACGGACAGATCCTCCGGCACAGAAAGTCCGAGTCGGCTGGCTTCCTCCATCACGGTCAGAGCCAGCTCATCAAAAATGCCGATCACCGCCGTTGGCCGGCGCTCGGCGGTCAGCAGGCCGGTAATCTCCCCGAGCATGGCGCTCTTGTCGAAGCGTGGCGCGGCGACGATGTTCAGCGTCACTTCCGGGTCACCATTTCGGGCAATGGCATCGCGGAGTCCGCGCTCGCGCAGCCTCCGGAATGTCATGCGGTCGCTGATGCTGACCAGTCCGAAATGGCGGTGGCCGAGACTGTAGAGGAGGTCGAACGCCTCTCCGAAGGCCGTGACATGGTCGCTGTCGAGCCAATTGTGTGCCGGGTGGTCGCCCATCAGCCTGCCGTGGGTTACGAAAGGCACCCGCCGCTCCAGCAGATAGCGCACGCGCTCGTCATCCTCCCCGATACGGGGCAGAACGATGCCATCAGAACGGCCCGATTCAACCACATGCCGCAGCACGTCGAGCTCGGAGTGGCCGGACTGGGCAGTGGCGATGAACAGATCCATGCCATGCTGCACAAGCCCTTCGCCCAGGCCGGTGACGAACTCACCGACATAAGAGTCCACGAAATTGGGACCACGAATGGGCAGCACAAAGCCGGCAAACCCACTGCGTCCCGAAACAAGCTGCCGCCCCGCCACATTGGGAACGTAGCCCAACCGCCGGGCGGCTTCGTTCACCCGTGTCCGGGTCTTGAGCGCAATGGTGGGGCTGCCTGCAAGGGCGCGCGACACGGTCGTGATGGACACGTCCAGGTGTTCCGCCAGCTCTTTGAGCGTAACGCCACGTGCTGCCAACCTGCCTCACTCCTCTCCTGCAAACGTTTGCATTTTTGCTTTTGAATTTTTGCAAACGTTTGCGAAAACTACGTCGTGAAGTCAACTCGAGTCAACTGGATTTGTGCGAACGAAATTGAGTGGCGGAGGCGCGGTTGTTCGGGGGCGGTCAGTGCCGCTTGCGGAGGAGATAGGTGTCCATGATCCAGCCATGTTCTTCTCGCGCCACCCTGCGCGTGGTCACGATCCGGTCGGCGACGTCACCCAGGCGCCCGGAGACAAGGATCTGGTCCGGCGTTCCCAGATAGGCACCCCAGAAGATCTCGAGATCGGGGTCGGCCTCGAGAAAGGCGAGGCGTCCGTCGAGCATGACCACTGTGTCGTTCTCGACCGGGCCAAGCTGGCGCCCGGTGGTGATCACAACTGGTTCACCAATCCGATTGAGTGCAATGCCATGGGCGGCCGTCAGGGCCTGTATGGCCGTGATGCCCGGGATGACTTCAACGGTGAGTGGTTCGGGTAGTCGTTCCAGGATGCGAAGAGTGGAGTCATAGAGGCCAGGATCGCCCCAGACCAGGAAAGCGCCGGTACCACCGTTGGGGATATCGGCAATCAGCAGGCTGAAAATGTCTGCAAGTATAGCGTGCCACTCGTCAACGGAGCTCTTGTAGTCGGCGTTCTCAGCGTCGCGGCGGGGCACGGAATAGCCGATCTGGCGCGGATCTGTGCGACGTACGAAGCGGGCAATGATATCGCGACGCACATCGGCGAGGTCGGACTTGGCGACGCCCTTCTCGGGGACGAACATGACGTCGGCCCGGTTGAGCGCTTCGATGGCCGCCACAGTGAGGTGTTCGGCGCTGCCGGTGCCGATGCCGACGACAAGGATGGTTTTCATGAGCTGGCCTGCGCTTGGGATTGAAGTGCCGAGATGGCAGTGCATGGCAGCGCATGCAAGTGCGTGGCGCTATTCGGCATCATCCTTGACCGCCTCCATCGAGACATGGGTTGAGGTGTGCGCCACATGGGGCAGGGCAGAAATCTTCTCCCCGAGCACTTCGCGGTAGGCGGCGATGTCCTTGGTGCGGACCTTGAGCAAATAGTCGAAACTTGAGGCGATCATATGCGCCTGCTCGACCTCCGGAAGGGCGCGCACTGCCTTGTTGAACGCTTCCAGAGCGGCCTTGCGCGTATCGCTCAGGCGCACCTCCACAAAGGCAACATGGGAAAGGCCGAGCCTGGTGGGATCGATCACGGCGCGATAGCCAAGAATGTAACCTGCCTGTTCGAGCCGCTTGATACGGACCTGGCAGGGTGTCTTGCTGAGGTTCACTCGCCGGCTCAGTTCGGCAATGCTGATGCGGCCATCGCTGCCCAGTTCTTGCAGAATGCGACGGTCGATCAGGTCCAAAGGGCTATGATGGCCGTCCTGCATGGGTGGAAGTCCTGTTCCTGATGCAAAAATCATATCATCTGTCACAAGGTCTCTTCAATATCAGGAGAAACGCCTTCCCAATATTTGGCAGGATTGGTGAGCTTTGCCGGATACACACATGACCGTAGCCCAAGACACCGCCCGCCACGCCCTACGTTGCCAACTCCATGTCGATGAGGTGGCGCTGGTCGGCGATCTTATCGCCCGCACAGGTCTTGATGCGGAAACCCGCATCGCGATTTCTGCTGATGCGGCAGGCCTGGTCGAGGCAGTCCGCATGGACACGCGACTGGGGCTTATGGAAAGCTTTTTGTCCGAATACGGCCTGGACAGCGAGGAAGGACTGGCGCTGATGTCGCTGGCCGAGGCGCTCCTGCGCGTGCCGGACAGCGAGACCATCGACGCCCTGATTCACGACAAGGTTGGCGGCGCCGACTGGGCCAGCCACTTTGGCGGCTCGCCGAGCCCGCTGGTCAATTTCTCGTCCTGGGCCCTGAACCTGACATCCGAAGTGCTGGGCGACCCTGAAATCGGTCCGAGATCGGCTCTGCACCGGGCCGTGGCCCGGTTGGGCGAACCCGTTATCCGCACCGCTGTCGGCCACGCCATGCGACTGATGGGAAACCAGTTCGTCTTTGGCCGCACCATCGACGAGGCGATTGCGCATGCCAGAAGGCCCGAGGCACAGGGCTATCGCTACTCCTACGACATGCTGGGTGAGGCGGCCCGCACCGCCGAAGACGCGCGGCGCTACTTTGACGCCTATATGAACGCCATCGAGGCGTTGGCGCCCCATTGTATCAACGGCTCGGTCCGCGACAATCCAGGGATATCGGTCAAACTCAGCGCATTGCATCCGCGCTATGAGGTGGCCCAGCGGGATCGTGTCATGGCTGAACTGGTTGCGGCCACGCGAAAACTCGCGCTGGCGGCGGCCCAGGCGAACATGGGCTTCAACATCGACGCCGAGGAAGCCGACCGCCTCGACCTGTCGCTCGACATCATCGAGGCCGTTCTGGAAACCCCGGAACTGTCGGGCTGGAATGGCTTTGGCGTCGTGGTGCAGGCCTATGGCAAGCGGGTCTTGCCGCTTATCGATTGGCTTGAAGCGACGGCCGAGCGGTTCGACCGAAAAATCATGGTGCGCCTGGTCAAGGGAGCCTATTGGGACGCGGAAATCAAGCGCGCCCAGGTCCTCGGCCTCCCCGGCTATCCGGTGTTCACCCGCAAGGCGGCGACGGATGTGAGCTACATTGCTGCAGCGAGGAAATTGCTGGCTGCCTCCCGAATCTATCCGCAATTTGCCACCCACAACGCCCACACGGCCGCAGCAGTGCTGCATCTGGCCGCCCAGGCCGGGCGCTTCAACGACAGCTACGAGTTCCAGCGGCTGCACGGCATGGGCGAGCAATTGCATGAGGTGCTGCGCCGGAACCACGCTACGACCACGCGCATCTATGCCCCGGTTGGCGCGCACAGGGACCTTCTGGCCTATCTGGTGCGGCGATTGCTGGAGAATGGGGCCAATGGCTCATTCGTCTATCAGATTGCTGACGAACACATCGCGGCCGAAACGGTGGCTGAAGATCCGATCGGCAAATTGCTGGCGCTGGGCGATGCCGTTACAAATCCGGCGATCCCGGCCCCAGTCCGCATTTTCGGGCAGAGGCAAAACTCGTCAGGACTGGACCTGACCGATCCTGTCGCCTTCGAGGACATCAACGCCGCGCGCGAAGATTTCAAGACCCGGCAATGGACGGCGACGCCCTTGGGGGCGATGGAATTGCTTGGGGGACAACCGCAGGCTGTCATCAACCCTGCGGACCCTGCCGATGCGGTTGGCACGGTTGTCGAGGCGACCGCAAATCAGGTTCGCGAGGCCATCGAGGCAGCCGCAGCATGCAACTGGGCAGCCACTCCCGTGGGCAAGCGCGCCGAAATTTTGCGGCGCGTGGCAGAGCTCTATGAGGCCAACGCTGCAGAAATATTCGCGCTATTGACGCGCGAGGCCGGGAAAACCTGGAGCGATGCGGTGGCCGAACTGCGCGAGGCTGTCGATTTCCTGCGCTACTACGCCGAGGAGGCGAACCGGCCTGGCGCGGGGCCGCGCGGCCCGTTTGCCTGTATCTCGCCCTGGAACTTTCCGCTGGCCATTTTCACCGGTCAGGTCGCTGCTGCGCTGGTGGCGGGCAATCCGGTATTGGCCAAGCCGGCGCCGCAGACACCGCTGGTGGCCTTCAAGGCCGTGCAACTGATGCATGAGGCGGGCGTGCCGCGCGACGCAGTGCAGTTGTTGCCCGGCGGTCCTGAGGTCGGGGCGGCGCTGACCTCTCATGCGGGGCTTGCTGGCGTTGCCTTTACCGGCTCGCTGCCCACGGCGCGGCGTATTGACCAGGCCATGGCCGAGCATCTGCCGCCAGGCGCGCCGCTCATCGCCGAGACCGGCGGCCTCAACGCCATGGTCGTGGATACTACGGCGCTGGCCGAGCAGGCGGTGCGCGACATCATTGCCTCGGCTTTCCAGTCCGCCGGGCAGCGCTGCTCGGCGTTGCGCATTCTCTATGTCCAGGATGACGTTTATGAACATACTCTGAATATGCTCAAGGGCGCGATGGATGAACTGGTGCTGGGAAACCCCTGGGACCTCTCGACCGATATCGGCCCGATCATCGATGTGGCGGCGCGCGACAAGATCGCCGCCTATGTCGCAGCGCGCCAGGACAAGGTCCTGCACCGGATGACTGCGCCCGCTGGCGGTACCTTCATCGGCCCGACCGTGATCAAGGTCTCCGGCATCGAGGAGATGCCGGAGGAAATTTTTGGGCCGGTCCTGCATGTGGCGACATTCAAGGGCGATGAACTTCCCAAGGTCTTTGCGGCCATCAATGCCTCCGGGTATGGGCTGACCTTCGGCATGCATACCCGCATTTCCTCGCGCGTGAAGCGCCTGGCGACAGCGGTCCATGTCGGCAATATCTATGTGAACCGCAACCAGATCGGCGCTGTCGTCGGCAGCCAGCCCTTTGGGGGCGAGGGCTTGTCCGGCACCGGCCCCAAGGCCGGCGGTCCGCACTACCTGCCCCGATTCACCCATGGCGCAGCCGCACTCCAGAACGGCGTTCTGGACTTGCCGGGCCCCACCGGCGAGAGCAACCGGCTGCATGTCGTGCCCCGCGGAACGCTGCTCTGTCTCGGCCCGACCCCTGAGGACCTGTCAGCGCAAATGGCCATGGCGGAAGGAGCCGGCTGCGGGCACCAAACCGCCGAAGTCAATCTTGAGCACTTGCGGAGCGGAGCCGGGTTCGATGCGGTGGCCTGGTTCGGTGACGATGCCGGGTTGCGCGACATTCGACGCGCCCTGAGCCAGCGCAACGGCGCGCTCTTGCCGCTCCTGAGCGGGCCAGGGGACATTGGCCGGCTACAATCGGAGCGCCATGTATGCATCGATACGACGGCTGCGGGTGGGAACGCCTCGCTGATGGCGTCAGCAGGCTGAGCAACTCTCTCTCGCGAGCGGATCGGTGCTGCAGGTGAGGGCCTCTTCGAAGATGCGGAATAGGGTGTCGTGAGTGGTGCTCAGGCGCGCGCCTCGCGGGTCTGCGCTACAAGCACCGCCAACTTGGCCGGAACGGACAACAGTTCGCGTACCAGTCGCACACGCTCCGGGGTGTAATAGCCCTCGACGTCGAGAATGTTCATGGTAGCCACCAGTTCATCGCCAATGATGATCGGCATATTGATGACCGACTGGCAGCCCAGTTCGTTGATCAGCTCGTGATCGAAAAAGACCTTGGCGATATCCTCGATGGTGTTGGCGACGAAATATGCCCGCTGTTTGTGCACTACGTCGAACCAGGGGCCGTAATTGATTGGCTTGGTGCCCGACGCCGGATAGTTCACCGGGTCGCTGGTGTAAGCGCGGCGGGCAACATCGGCGGCCATGTCGACCGTCATGATGGTGAAGAGCTTGGCGCCCACGCTGGCCTGGGCCAGATCCTGCAGGGCCTTGTAGGCCGCCTCGGCGGTTTGCGCCACGGCGATGGCTGCATCGAAGGTTGCGAGAGCTTCGGTGGTGGTCATATCAAGTCGTCCTGAATATTCCAAAAGTGTGGTCAGAAATGGTGCCCCTGGGCGCGCCCGGCGCCGAGGGTGTTGCGGGATCGGACAGTGCCAGCCGCCCTGCCAGGCTTATCCGCCGGCGGTCGCGGCGAGCAGTTCGCGGGAGTAGGGCTCTCGCAGATCGCCGGACTTGAGTTGGGCGACATCCGCAATCTCGACGATGCGGCCATGGCGCATGACTGCCAGACGGTCGCACAGGAAGCTGACCACGGGCAGATTGTGAGTGACCATGAGAAAGGTCAGCCCCTGCTCGCGCCGGAGGCGCTTGAGCAGGTTGAGGATTTCGGCCTGCACGGAGACGTCGAGCGCCGAAGTCGGCTCATCGAGCAGCATCACCTTGGGTTCGAGCATCAGGGCGCGGGCAATGGCGACGCGCTGGCGCTGACCGCCCGATAACTGGTGTGGGAAACGGAAGCGGAAACGCTGATCGAGGCCAACCGCCGTCAGCATGGCCTCGACCCGTTCGCCCCGATTGCCGATGCCATGAATGGCCAGGGGTTCACTCAGGGCCGCGTCGATGGTCTTGCGCGGGTGCAGCGAGCCATAGGGATCCTGGAACACCATCTGCACTTTTCGCGAAACATTGCGGTCGACATGATGGCTCCTGGCCTCACCCAAGACGGAGATTTCGCCCGTCCAGTCAGGTGCAAGCCCGGCAATGGCGCGCAGGATGGTGGATTTGCCCGAACCGCTCTCGCCGACCAGGGCGAAGCTCTCGCCCTCTGGAATGGACAGGTTCACATCGAAGACGACCTTGGTGTCGCCATAGGCAATATCGAGATTTGTGAGGTCTATGGCGTTCATGTGCCGGCCCATTGCGTGCGGTCGAGCACGGGAAGTTCGTCGCGGGTTTCGTTGATCACCGGCATGGCGGCAAGCAGTCCCCTTGTGTAGGGGTGCTGCGCGTTTTCGAGCTGGCCGGCGGCGCATTCCTCGACCACGCGGCCGGCATTCATCACCAGGATGCGGTCGCAATAGCGGCTGACCAGGTTGAGGTCGTGGCTGATCAGGATCAGCCCCATGCCCTTGTTGCGCACCAGCTCGTCAATGATGTCGAGCACTTGCGCCTGCACCGACACGTCGAGCGCCGAGGTCGGTTCGTCGGCAATCAGCAATTCAGGCTCGGGGATGAGCATCATGGCGATCATGATGCGCTGGCCCATGCCGCCCGACACTTCATGCGGATAGAGCTTTGCCACGCGCTCGGGATCATTGATCCGCACAGCATGCAGCATCTCGATGATGCGGGCCTGCACATCGCGGCGCGGCAGCTTCTGGTGAGTGACCAGCGCTTCCGCAATTTGCTCGCCCACGGTCATCACGGGGTTAAGCGAGAATTTGGGGTCCTGCATGACCATGGAAATGCGGGCGCCGCGAATGGCACGCATCTGCTTTTCGCTCTGGTTCAGAATGTCGATGCCGTCGAACTCAAGCCTGTCCGCACTCACTTCACCCGGCTTGCGGATGAGCTTGAGGATCGAGCGACCGGTCATGGATTTGCCCGACCCGCTTTCGCCCACGATCCCGAGGCGTTCGCGACCAAGGGTGAAGGAGAGGCCCTTGACCACCTCGACCCGACCGCTGTGGGTCGGGAAGGAGACTCGGAGGTTTTCGACGGTGAGGAGGGGGGCGGTCATTCGCAAATCCCTTTAACAACCACCGTGCCGCCCTCGGACTTGATCCGAGGGCCATTGTCAATTCGGCACTCGCTTTGAGTGGTCCTCGGGTCAAGCCCGAGGACGGTATTGAATGCGGGACAAGCTTGGTGGAAGGTCATCAGCTTTTCCCCTCGCTTTTGGGATCAAGCACGTCGCGCAGCCCGTCACCCAGGAAGCAGAAGCCGAGGCTGACAATGATGATGGCAAAGCCCGGCATTGTGGCGACCCACCACTGATCGAGAATGAAGGTGCGTCCGCGGCTGATCATGGCGCCCCATTCGGGCAGCGGCGGCTGGGCACCCAGCCCGATGAAGCCCAGGCCAGCGGCGGTCAGGATCACTCCGGCCATGTCCAGCGTGACACGGATGATCATCGACGAGGTGCACAGTGGCAGGACGTGCTGCACGATGAGGCGGACCGGTCCGCCACCGGCAAGCTGCACGGCCTGGATATATTCCGCATTGCGAATAGTCAGCGTTTCGGCGCGGGCGATGCGTGCATAGGCCGGCCAGGAGGTGATGGCGATGGCAATGATCGCATTGTTGATGCCGGGGCCAAGCGCAGCCACGAAAGCCAGCGCCAGGATCAGCTTGGGGAGCGAGAGGAAGATGTCGGTGAAGCCCATCAGGATGCGATCCACCCAGCCGCCGAAATAGCCGGCAATGGCACCGATCAGCAGGCCCAGCGGCGCCGAGATCAGCGCCACCAGCAAGACGATGGTCAGGGTGATCTGCGAACCCCACACCACGCGGGAGAAAATGTCTCGGCCCAGTTCGTCCGTGCCCATCCAATGGGCCGCAGAGGGGGGCATCAGCCGGTTGCCCAGGTCCTGCCCGACTGCCGAATAGGGCGCGATCCAGGGGGCGAAGGCCGCTGTCAGCAGCAGCACCAGGATGATGACGCCGCCCAGCACCGAAAGCGGATTGTGCATCAGTGCTGCAAACACGCGATAGGCGCGCCCCACATTGGCCTGCAGCCGGGATGTTGGAGAATCGGCAAGTAGCCAGTCGCGGGTGGTCATGGTTTGTCTCCTGCAGGGCCGCGAGACACAGTCTGGCTCCCTCGCCCCTTCAGGGAAGAGGGTTGGGGTGTGGGGTGATGTCCTTGCGGAAAGACCTCAACGCTCAACCCTTCATCCGGCGCTGCGCGCCACCTTCTCCCCTCAGGGGGGAAGGGACGAGGCGCCGGCCGATCATTGAGAAAACTTTCCATCAGCGGGCCCTCGGGTCGAGGACGCGATAGAGCACGTCCGAGATCTTGTTGATGACGATGAATACGGCGCCGATCACCAGCGTCGCCCCGAGCACCGCGTTCATGTCGGCATTGAGCAGGGCCGTGGTCAGGTAATTGCCGATGCCGGGCCAGGAAAAGACGGTCTCGATCATCACCGAGCCTTCCAGCAGGCCCGCATAGGAGAGGCCGATCACGGTAATCAGCGGCACGCGGATCGGGTTGAAGGCGTGGCGCCAGATGACGACCCGCTCCGGCACGCCCTTGACGCGGGCCGTGGTGACGAACTCCTGGCTCAACTGGTCGAGCATGAAGCTGCGCGTCATGCGGGCAATATAGGCGAGGCTGAAAAATCCCAGCACGGCCGCGGGCAGGACGATGTGGCTGACCGCATTCCAGAAGATGTCGATCTCGCCCCGAAGCAGGCTGTCGATCAGGATCATGCCGGTGACCGGCTCCACCAGCCCGTCATAGAAGATGTCGAGCCGTCCCGGGCCGCCCACCCAACGCAGACGCGCATAGAACAGGGCGAGCCCAACCAGGCCCAGCCAGAAGGCGGGCACGGAATAGCCAAGCAGGCCAACGACGCGGATCGCCTGATCGAGCCACGAACCCTGCCGGGCGGCAGCAGTGACACCAAGGGGAATGCCGATGGCGCAGCCGATCAGAATGCCCAGCGTGGCCATTTCGAAGGTGGCGGGAAAGAAGCGGGAGAGATCCTCGATCACCGGCCGGCCAGTGGAAACCGACATGCCCAGGTCGCCCGTGAACACATTGCCCACATAGGTGATGAACTGCATCCAGAGCGGCTGGTCCAGCCCCATGGCGATCTTGGCGGCGTCATATTGTTGCTGCGTCGCCCGGTCGCCGACGACAGCCAGGACCGGATCGATGGGGATGACCCGGCCTATGAAGAAGGTGATTGCCAGAAGGCCCAGGAAGGTCAGGAAGAGCGTGATGACGAAGCCGCCACCTGTGGACAAACCATGCAGGAGGCGTCTGCTGGCCGCACCCGGCGCTGGATCCGGCATTGCGCTTTGCTGATCAATCGCCACTCGAAATCCTTTCGGAGAAACAAGCTCTTATGGCCGCCGGCCTGATGCGCCAGCAGATCGCAAAAGCTTCATATTTCGCTTTCACCATACAAGAAACTTTGCTTATATCAAAAAAATTTTGGTGGAGTGGTCATGGCCGAGGCATTGGCAAAGGCAGAGGAGGGGCACCCCAAGGTAGGGGCGCTTATCCGTGCGCGCCGCCGTCAACAGCATATGACCCTGATGGCACTTGGCGAGGCGGCCAATGTCTCGGTGGGCTATCTGAGCCAGGTCGAGCGGGATCATGCCACTCCCTCCCTGGGGACCCTCGCGCAGATTGCCAGGGCGCTGGGTGTCTCGATCGACTATTTTGTCTCCGCGCCCGCCACGCACAACGCCCTGACGCGAGCAGGGGAGCGCAACCGGTTCTCGCTCGATGGATCGTCGATCATTTACGAGCGGCTGGGCGCCGATTTCCCCGGTAATCAGCTTTCCAGTTTCCTGATGACCGTGCCGCCGGGATACCAGTCCGAGACCGTGGCGCATGAGGGCGAGGAAATCCTCTATGTGCTCGAAGGCACGATCACCCAGCGTCTCGATGGCGAGGAAATGGAGATGAGTGCGGGCGACAGCCTGCATTTCCGCGGCAACCGCCCCCATTCCTGGTCCAACCACACCGACCAGCCTGCCCGACTGCTCTGGACCGGCACGCTGGCTCTCTTTCGCTCCACGGCGCGCCCGCGCCCCGTCCTGGCGAAACCCAAAGCCGGCGCCAACAAGCCGGTCCGCAAGAAATCCAATCCCAAGGAGAAACGCACATGAAGCTCTTCCGCGCAGCCCTTATGGCATCCGCGCTTGCCCTGCCATTGGCAGCAGGCGCCACCTATGCGGCAACCCCGGCCGACGCGCTGGTGATCGCCCAGAATATCGACGACATCGTCGCCCTGGACCCTGCACAGGCCTATGAATTCTCGGCCGGCGAGATCAACGCCAACCTTTATGACCACCTGGTGCAATACGCAGCAGAAGACACCACCGTCCTGGCGCCGGGCCTGGCCAGCGAGTGGACTGCTGATGAAGCGGCCAAGACCATCACCTTCACCATGCGCGATGGCGCAACCTTTGCCTCGGGCAATCCGGTCCGCGCCGAAGACGTGCTGTTCTCGTTCAAGCGCGTTGTGACGCTGAACCTGACGCCGGCCTTCATTCTGACCCAGCTTGGCTGGAGCGCAGACAATATCGACGAGATGGTCACCGTCGATGGCAACACCGTCACCATCAAATGGGATGGCGAATTCGCTTCGGCCTTCGTGCTCAACGTCCTGGCCTCGCGTCCCGCCTCCATCGTCGACGAGGTGCTGGTCAGCGAGCATATCGAGGGCGACGACTGGGGCAATGCCTGGCTCAACACCAATTCCGCCGGTTCGGGTCCCTTCGTGCTGACCGACTATCGCCCGGCCGAACTGGTCCGCATGACCGCCAACGAGACCTATTTCGGTGGCGCTCCGGCCATGAAGCAGGTGCTCATCCGTCATGTGGCGGAAGCGGCGACCCAGCAGCTGCTGCTGACCTCGGGCGACGTCGACATGGCCAAGAACCTGACGCCTGACCAGATTGCTGGCCTGGGTGATGGGGTCAAGGTTGAAGCCTTCCCGCAGGCCGCCGTGCATTTCCTCTCGTTCAACCAGAAGACTGAAAGTCTGACCAACCCGGCCGTGTGGGAGGCTGCCCGTTATCTCGTCAATTATGACGGCATGACCGAGAGCTTCCTCAAGGGTCAGATGGAAAAGCACCAGGCCTTCTGGCCCAAGGGCTTCCCCGGTTCCTATGACGAAACCCCGTTCAGCTACGATGTCGAAAAGGCCAAGCAGATCCTCGCCGACGCCGGTGTGGAAACCCCGATCAACGTCACGCTCGACGTGATCAATTCGGCACCCTTCACCGACATGGCTCAGTCGCTGCAGGCCGGTTTTGCCGAAGCCGGCATCAACTTCGACATTCTGCCCGGCACTGGCGCCCAGGTCATCACCAAGTATCGTGAACGTACCCATCAGGCCATGCTGCTCTATTGGGGTCCGGACTTCATGGATCCGCACTCCAACGCCAAGGCCTTCGCATACAACTCGGACAATTCGGACGACAACTACACGGCAACCACCACCTGGCGGAATGCCTGGGCCGTTCCGGAGGACATGAACGAGGAAGTGCGCGCTGCTCTTGCCGAGTCCGATCAGGCCACCCGCAACCAGATGTATGTCGATTTGCAGAAGAAGGTGCAGGCCGAAAGCCCGATCGTCATCATGTTCCAGGCCCAGCTGCAGATCGCCATGGGCGAAAATGTGGATGGCTATGTCAACGGGTCCAACTCGGACTTCGTCTATTACCGCCTCGTGACCAAGGACTGATTGGTCGCAACGCTTTCGGCGGCCCCGTTTCTCGGGCCGCCGAATGCGGAGCCGGGCAGCTCCTCCCGCCCGGCTCCGCCACTTTCCAGCTCAGGACAGTCTTCATGAATTCGACGCTCGCCACCCGCATGAACAACCTGCGCGCCCGCATGGCTGAAACCGGCACCGACCTCGTTGTCATTGGGCCCTCCAGCCATATGCGCTATCTGGCCGATCTGTCGCCCCATGGCGATGAGCGCCCGGTCATGCTGATGGTCAGCCAGAGTTTTGCCGGCTTCCTGATGCCGTCGCTGAATGTGGACTCGTCGCGCCAGCACACGGATCTGCCGTTCTTCCCCTGGGCCGATGCCGACGGCCCGGATGCGGCGCTGGAAGAATTGCTCAATGCCATGGGGATCGACCGGGCGGCGCCTTCCATCGTGCTGGACGAGACCATGCGCGCCGATTTTGCACTGCTGGTGCTCGACGCGCTTCCCGGGGCAAAGCGCCGCTTCACGCAGGATACGGTGGGATACCTTCGCTCGCGCAAGGACGATGCCGAATATCAGGCCATCAAGGCGGCGCATCTGCTCAATGACCGGGCGGTCGAGGCGGCCTTCGCCGCGCTCAAGCCGGGCATGACCGAAATCGACGTCGCCGGCCTGATCGATGACTTCTACTTGGCCAATGGCGCCACCACAGTATTCTGTTCGGTCTGCTTCGGTCCCAATGGCGCCTTTCCGCATCATCATACCGGTTCGACACAGCTCAAGCCGGGCGATGCGGTGCTGATCGACACAGGCTGCCGGTTGAATGGATATCCTTCGGACATGACCCGGGTGGGTTATTGTGTTTCGGCGCCAGAGGGCTTCCAGCAAGTCCATGCCATTGTCGATCAGGCGGTCGAGGCGGCGCTGGCAGCGGCGGTTCCTGGCGCAAAAGCCAGCGACGTCGACAAGGCAGCGCGCGACGTCATCACCAATGCCGGCTATGGCGCCAATTTCCTGCACCGCACCGGCCATGGCCTGGGCATCGATGTGCATGAAGCCCCCTACATCACCGGCACCAGCCAGACCGTGCTGGACGAGGGCATGGTGTTTTCCATCGAACCGGGCATCTACCTGCAAGGCCGCTTCGGCCTGCGGCTCGAGGAAATCGTGATCATCCGCAATGGCAAGGCGGAAATATTTTCGGAAATGCCCCGCGCCGCCGCCGCTATCGGATAGCTGACACCCACCGCACAAGTCTCCTGCAAACGCCCGCGTCAGCGGGCGTTTTTGTATCTGCGCCGACAGCTCTTGACATTTATTCAACCAACAAGTAATCAACTAAATGGTATTATATTGAGTGGTAAAAAATGACTGACCCACTGAGCACCACGCTCGCTGCCCTGGCCGATCCGACGCGACGCGCCATTCTTGCCCGTCTGTCCGCCGGCGAGGCGAGTGTGAACGAACTGGCCGAACCATTCGACATGACACTGGCTGCCGTTTCCAAGCACATCAAGGTTCTGGAGAACGCCGGTCTGGTCAGCCGAGGACGGCAGGCCCAATACCGCCCTTGTGCCCTCGAAGCCGCGCCCCTGCGCGACGTCGCCACCTATGTCGAGACCTATCGCAGGTTCTGGGAGCAGAATCTGGATCAACTCGACGCCTACCTGACGAAGCTGCAGACCCCAAAATCCGACACAAAGAACTGAGGAACAATCCGATGAACGAGCAGACCTTCGCCAATCCATTCAAGACCGAACTGCCGGCTGATGAGCCACTGATCATCATGTCTCGTACCTTCGATGCGCCGCTCGACCTGGTGTGGAAGGTGTGGACCGAGAAGGAGCATGTCGCCCTTTGGTGGGGTTTCGGCAACAATGAGGTGATCGAATACGACGTGCGCACCGGGGGGAGGTGGCGCATCGTGGGCATCTCGCCCGACGAGACGCGGTGGACCATGTTCGGCACTTATCTCGCGGTCCAACCCAAGACCCTGATCCGCAATACCTTTGTGGTCGAAGGCATGGGCGAGGAAGATGAGCGCTATTACGAGGAGCACCGTTTCGAAGAACGCGAGGGCAAGACGCTCTACCGTTCTGTGTCGAACTTCCCCGATTTCGAGATGCGCAAGGCCGTCGTCGACACCGGCATGGAATGGGGCGCCAATGTCTCCATGGCCAAGTTTGACAGCATTCTCGAGCAACTCAAGGCAGGGGGCTGATCAGCCCGCCTCAAAGCGCGTGGCGCGGTATTCGAGCGGTGCCGCGCCGCGCTTCTTTCGAAACACCTTGGCGAAGTAATTGCCGTCGGCAAAGCCGGTCAGCCGGGCGATCTCGCCCACGTTCATTTCCGTCGCCAGCAGCAATCGCTCTGCGCGAACCAGACGCCGTTCGAGCACGAACTCCGATGGTGATTGCCCCGCGGCGACGGTGAAGCGGCGCACGAAATGGGCGCGGCTCATCTCGGCGACCTCGGCGAGGCGCTCCACTTGCAGGGATGCAGCCAGGTTGTCGTCGATATAGGCCGTGACCCGTGCCATGGCCGGGGGCAGGGCGGTTTCGCTCGGCAATCGGGCGCCAAATACCCCATCATGCAGGGTGGCCATCGCCGTATAACCGAGCACGGAGACCTGCCCGGGCGAAAGCTCCGATATGGTCAACGCCTCCAGTGCGGCAGCCGCCAGCCGGTCGATACGGGCCGGATCAAGGCTCAGTACGGGACCGGAGCCGTCGAGGATCTCGCGCGCCAGGCGCAGCGCCTCCCGGCCGTTGAGCAGCAGCCAGAAATACTCCCAGTGGCCGCCACGCTCCAGAAAATAGCGATGCGCATGGGGCATGGTCACCAACATGGTCTTGCCCGGCGTCAGGCGGTACCGCACCCCGGCATAGTCGAGCCGCCCCTCGCCATGGGTGGTGTGCTGTATGACCAGGAATGGCGCGGTGCCACGCTTCATTCCGTCCCAGGAATAAACCTCGTTGCGGCGCTGCTCATAGCCGGCACTGACCGCCATGCAATGCAGCGGCGCAACGCTGCGCGGCACTGTGAGATGCCGAATGTCGAAGCCATGGTCGAGCAGAGTGGTGAGCACAAAATTACCCGCATTCGCACAAGCTTTCTCTACAACAGACTAGTTCTCGAGGCTAGGTATTGTGCACAGACTGTCAGCGCTCACCGGCGCAGGGGAGGGAATATGTCATTCAAGGTCACTGTGATCGGCGCCGGCTCGGTCGGCTTCACCAAGACGCTGATCTCCGACCTGCTCAAGGTCCCCGAATTCGTCGATTGCGAATTCGCGCTGACCGATATCAACCCGCACAACCTCGACATGGTCAGACAGATCATCGAGACCATTGTTTCGGTCAACAATCTGCCGGCCAGGGTGACGGCGACCACCGATCGGCGCGAAGCAATCAGCGGCGCGCGCTACATCATGTCCTGCGTCCGCGTTGGTGGGCTGGAGGCATTCGCAACCGACATTTCCATTCCGCTCAAATACGGCGTCGACCAGTGCGTGGGCGATACAATCTGTGCCGGCGGCATCCTCTATGGCCAGCGCAACATTCCGGTGATCCTGGATTTCTGCAAGGATATCCGGGAAGTTGCCGAACCGGGCGCATTGTTCCTCAACTATGCCAACCCCATGGCGATGAACACCTGGGCCGCCGAGATGCATGGCGGTGTCAATGTGGTCGGTCTCTGCCACGGCGTACAGCACGGCGCCCATCAGATTGCTCAGGTCTTGGGCGTCGAGGACAGCGAACTGGACTATGTCTGCTCGGGCATAAACCACCAGACCTGGTATATCGACATTCGGGCCAAGGGCCGGAAGATCGAGAAGGAGGAACTGATCGCTGGTTTTGAAGCGCATCCGGTCTATTCCAAGACCGAGAAGGTGCGCATCGACGTGCTCAAGCGGTTCGGTGTCTATTCCACCGAGAGCAATGGCCACCTGTCGGAATATCTGCCCTGGTATCGCAAACGGCCGGAAGAGATCGACCGCTGGATTGACATGAGCGACTGGATCCATGGCGAGACCGGCGGCTATCTGCGTTACTCCACTGAGCGCCGGAACTGGTTCGAAACCGACTTCCCCATGTTCAAGGAGCAGGCCAACAAGCCGCTCGATGAGGTCAAGCGCACCAGCGAGCACGCCAGCTACATCATCGAGGCCATCGAGACCGGCCGCCCTTACCGCGGCCATTTCAACCGGCGCAACAACGGCATCATTACCAATCTGCCCGATGACGCCATCATTGAAAGCCCTGGTTATGTCGACCGCTTCGGCATCAACATGATCGAGGGGATCACCCTGCCCACGGCTTGCGCCGCGACCTGCTCGGTCTCGGTTTCGGTGCAACGCATGTCGGTCGAGGCGGCAATGAGCGGCGATATCGACATGCTCAAGCTGGCCGTGCTGCACGACCCGCTGGTTGGCGCCATCTGCACGCCGGACGAAGTCTGGGCCATGGTCGATGAGATGGTCGTCGCCCAGTCGCAGTGGCTGCCGCAATTCGCCGATGCCGTTCCGGCGGCCAGGGACCGCATGGCCAAATCCACGGTCAAGACCCGCAACTGGGATGGCGCCGCGCGCAGGCGCGTCCGCTCCGTCGAAGAACTGCGTGAAATGAGCGGCGCACACCACTAGGTTCCTCCGACGCTCCTCCCGGCGTCAAAAGAAGGCCCCCGGTTCGCCGGGGGCCTTTCTTGCTTGTGGCAAGAAAGGCGCAGCACCTCTCCCTCCGGGCAGGTCGACGCGAAGTGGCGGGTGGGGCGTCTAGCTGCATGGAGAGGGAAGTTCCTCACCCGGCTTGCCGCGCTGTCCCGGTCGTGCCCTACGCGCTGGATTTCGCTTTTATAGGCAAATGGTCCGGGTTTCCAAGAACCAGTCTCGCCCGGTTTCCGCACCGCTTGTCTGAAGTGTGGTCGCCTCCTAGTGTCCAGCCAACGGAGGACAGGGCATGGACAAACCATCCCATTACGTCATTGTCGGCGGCGGCACGGCGGGCTGGATCGCTGCGTTCATCATCCAGGATGAGGCGCGGCGGCGGGGCCTGGATTTCCGTATTTCGGTGGTCGAAAGCAGCAAGATTCCCACGGTCGGGGTTGGCGAGGCAACGACGGCCGCCTTCAGGGTGCTGCTCAAGCATTTCGGCATCGACGAGTTCGAGTTCTTCCGCAAGACCGATGCCAGTTTCAAGCTGGGCATTCGCCACGAGGACTGGCGGCGCAAGGGCTACACCTATTACGGGCCGATCGACGACCCGCACCAGGTGGTGCAGGCGCCCGCCGGGGCGCCATCGGACTATCTCAATGTCTATGCCGTGGCAGCGGGGCGCAAGGTGCAGGACATGCACATGTTCCAGCCCCTGCTCGAACAGTGTAAGGCGCCCTATGCGCAAAAGCCCGATGGCGGTCTTATCCCGCTGGGTCCCTTTCACCACGCCTACCATTTCGATCAGGCGCTGGTCGGCAAGTTCTTCGCCAGCAAGTCGCAGGGGGTGGAGAAAGTGGATGCCCTGGTCGAGGGCGTTGAGCGGCATCCGGAAAGCGGCGACATCACCGCCCTGGTGCTCGAAGACAATCGACGGCTCGAAGGCGACTTTTTCATCGATGCCACGGGATTTCGCAAGCAGCTCATCGTCAAGGAATTGCAGGCGCCCTGGATCTCCTATGCCCATGAACTGCCGGTCAACCGCGCCCTGCCGTTCTGGATCGACGTCAAGGAGGGGGAGGAACTGCCCAACTATACCCGCGCCTGGGCCCAGAACTCAGGCTGGATGTGGCAGATCCCGACCCGCACGCGCTTCGGGTGCGGCTACGTTTACTCGGACGAATTCTCGACCCCCGAACAAGCCAAGGAAGAGGTCGAGGCGGTACTGGGGCACGAGATCGAGGTTCGCGGCGACATCCGCTTCCAGATCGGGCGGCTCGAACGGGCCTGGATCGGCAATTGCGTTGCGGTAGGCCTCAGTTCAAGCTTTCTCGAACCGCTCGAATCCACCTCCATCCACGGCACGATCGTGCAGATGATGCTGTTTGCGCAGCGCTACATGGACCGGCCGGAGCGGATCGAGCAGAAGGCGCGGGACGACTACAATGCCCGGGTGGGACGGCAGGTCGATGATTTCCGGACCTTCGTCAACACCCACTATGTGACCGAACGGAGCGACACTGCGTTCTGGCGCGAGGTGCGCGCCAATCGCATTCATCCCGAAACGAAGGAACGGCTGGCGCGCTGGCAGAAGCAGATGCCGCGCAACGAGCACTTTCCGAACTATCTCGGCGGATTGCCGCATATCGAGACGCAATTGCACTATCCGGTGCTCAATGGGCTGGGGCTGCTTGATCAGAGCCTGGCGCGCAAGGAGATGGAAGCGGATCCGAAACTGCGACGCTTCGCGCAGGAGACGTTTGACTCCCTGGTCCAGGAGTACAGAACGGCAGCACAACAGGCGCTCGGCCATGCCGAGTTCCTGCGTATCGTGCAGGAAATGGGTTAGGTTGTATCGACATTCACCTGATGCGCTCCGGGTCTCGAAAACCGGCTTTCTCGCCTCCGCCTGAGCTGAATGTCGATACAGCGGGGGCCTAACCGATCTTGTTTTCCCGCATCTGGCTGGGGGTCATTCCATAGGCCTTGCGAAAATGCTCGTAGAACTGGGTCTGGCTGGAAAAGCCGGACTGGAAAGCGACGTTCGCGATGGCCAGGTTGCTGTCGAACAACAGGCTACGGGCGCGGATCAGCCGCATGCGGGTTACAAATTTCTGGATGGAAATGTGCATGACCTTGGTGAACAGGTTGGTCGCATAATTGGGGTGCAGGCCGACCACGTCGGCGATATCCTCGACCGAAAGCGGGTCGGTAATATTCTCAACGATATGGCGGACCATGCGCACGACATAGCGGACGGGGCTGGCGGTGCGGCTGCGCGAAGCGGTCTTCTCCAGCCAGGCCGGCAGCAACTCGTCCCAGCCAGTGATGGCGGCGCGCCGGAACATGGTGCCGATCTCGGCGCGGACCAGGTCAGAGCGCAGGGCATTGCCGCTGCGATAGTCTGCGTGCCAGCGCTCCAGGGTCTCAAGGCCGATGCAGTCTGGCGCCAATTGCACCACGCCACCACCCATCAGTGTCTCGGTCAGCCGGCCCAGTTGCGGCATTTCGAGAAAGGCGTCCATGGGCAGGTAGATATTGAGCTGACGTGCGGTTTCGGCGTTGCGTAGGCCTACGGTCTGGTGCGGAATGCCGGCCCAGAAGGCGACGAGCCGGTTCGCGCCTACGGTCAGTGGACCGCCGTCGAAGACATAGTCCATGGTGCCCGAGGTCAGCCAGTTGAATTCGATATGGCCGTGGCTATGCGGTGCCGGCATGATCTGGGGTGGAAAGGCGCGGATGCCGAAGCGGCCGAAAGCCTTGCCGGAAGCGTAGAAGCTCCGGTCCGGACGGGGCGTTGGGCGCGGTGCCGCCTCTCGCGCGCGCGGCGAACGCGCAACTGTCTCCGCAACAGTCATACTTTTCTCGCAGTTCTTAGAAAGCCGGAATTAGTCACTATCATTCCGGATTGTTTCACCACATGCAAGGGGTAGGCTTTGCTCATGCACGGAGGCAGGGCCGGAGTGGAGAATCCGGCTCGGGCATGACCGCCTTTGCCCCGTCTGCGATGGGAGGTTCTATTGAAAAAGCATATCTATGCCCTTGGCGGGGCAGGACTTTTGCTGTCCGTGTCGATGTCGGCACTGCCAGCGCAGGAACTGACAGGCGAGCTACCCGATCCGCCGGAATTCGCCGCGCAAAGCGAGCCGATTTTCGTCAGCGTATCTGACATCATGGAATACCGGGCGCTGCCCGCATATCACGAGCCCGATTGGGTGACATCCAAATATGTCGACGCCGGCACGTTGCCGCCGGTCGCCGAGCGTCTTCCCAAGGAACCGCTGGTTTTCAAGGCCGCCAACATGCCGGACGGCATCGGCGTTTATGGCGATACCATGCGGCACGTCATCGGTGGCCGGCCCGAGGGCTGGAACTATATCGGCGGCCAGAGCCAGGGTTGGGGCGGTATCGACATCGGCCTTTCCGAATGCCTGACGCGTACCGGCCCGCTCTTCACAGTCAAGGCCGACGAACTCGAACCCATGCCCAACCTGGCCAAGAGCTGGGAATGGTCCGAGGACGGCAAGGAACTGACCATGCACCTGATCGAAGGTGCAAAATGGTCCGATGGCGACCCGTTCGACAGCGAAGACGTCATGTTCTATTGGGAGGACAACGTCCTCGACCAGAATGTGTCCCCGCTCAATGGCGCCACTCCTGAAAGCTTCGGTGTGGGCACGACGCTCGAGGCCATCGACGCCTACACCATCAAGTGGACGTTCCAGCAGGCTTTCCCCACCCAATATCTGTACGCCATGGCCTATGGCACCTTCTGCCCGGGCCCCAGTCATATCCTCAAGCCCGAACACCCGAACTACTCGGACAACACCTACGAGCAGTACAAGAACGCCTTCCCGCCTGAATTCATGAACATGCCGGTGATGGGTGCCTGGGTGCCGGTGGAATACCGCCCCGACGATATCATCGCCATGCGGCGCAACCCCTACTACTGGAAGGTCGACGAGAACGGCAATCAGCTGCCCTATCTCAACGAGATGCATTATCGCCTCTCGACCTGGGCCGACCGTGACGTTCAGGCGGTTGCCGGTTCGGGCGACTTCTCCAACCTCGAACAGGCCGAAAGCTATGTCGAAGCCCTGCGCCGCTCGGCCGAGGATTCCGCTCCGGCCCGTCTGCAATTCGGTGCCCGCACCATCGGCTACGCGCTGCAGATGAACCTGTCGGGCAATGGCTGGGGTGAACCAGACGAACGCGCCCAGGCCGTTCGTGAGCTCAACCGGGACCTCGATTTCCGCAAGGCCGTGACGATTGCTCTTGATCGTCAGCGCCTGGGTGAATCGCTGGTGCGCGGTCCGTTTACCGCCATCTATCCGGGCGGGCTCTATGCCGGCACGGCCTATTACGACAAGGATTCCACGGTCTACTATCCCTTCAACCTGGAAGCGGCCAATGCACTGCTCGACGGTCTCGGGCTGGTCGATACCGATGGCAATGGCGTCCGCAACTTCCCGGATGGCACGGCCGGCGGCGGGGACGTTGAAATCACCCTGCTTGCCAATTCGGACTACGGTACGGACACCAATCTCGCCGAAGGCGTGATGGCCCAGCTTGAACCGCTCGGCCTGCGTGTCATCGCCAACTTCCAGCAGGGCACCGCCCGCGACGACATGGCCGCTGCCGGCCAGTTCGACTGGCAGGTTGCGCGCCAGGGTGCCGAAATGGTGTCCGTGGTGCAGGGGACAGGAGCACTTGCGCCGACTGGTCCGCGCATCCACGGCTTCCACCGTGGTGGTACCGACGGCACGCTCGACCTACTGCCCTTCGAGGAAGAACTGGTGGCTCTGGTGAATGAGTTCGTCACCACCAGCGACAACGCCGAACGCACCCAGATCATGAAGGACTACCAGCGCATCTTCACGGAGAACGTCTATTCGGTGGGACTGACCCAGTATCCGGGCGCGTTGATCATCAATAAGCGCTTCGCCAATATCCCGGCCGGCGCGCCGATCTTCATGTTCAACTGGGCCGAGGACAACATCATCCGCGAACGCGTGTTTGTCCCCGAAGATCAGCAGGGCGATTTCGAACTGCACCCCGAAACCCTGCCGGGCGCGCCTGGCAGCGCGGGGCCAATGTGATCTGATGACAAGCAGGGGCCGGCGAACGCCGCCGGCCCCAACCTCACCCTAACCCTCTCCCCGGAGGGGCGAGGGGGCTGGGCAGGGTTCGGGTGTTTGCCGGCCTTGATCACCAGCCTGATGCCATCGCCCCTTTGGGGAGTGGATTGGGGTGAGGGCGGCCTGCTACATTTTCCGAAGAGGCCCCGATGCTTCGATTTCTGGTTTTTCGCGTGCTTGGTGCCATTCCGCTGCTGTTCCTGCTCAGCGTGGTGACCTTTGCCATCATCCAGGCGCCGCCAGGCGACTATGCCGACTATATCCGGTCCATGCTGATCAACCAGGGTGGCGTGCGGCCCGACCTGGCCGAGATCCAGGCCGAAGCCTATCGGCAGGCTAACGGGCTCAACGATCCGCTGATCGTCCAGTACTTCCGCTGGATCACGGGCATCATCACGCGCTTCGATTTCGGGCACTCGCTCTACTACAACAAGCCTGTGGGCAATGTGATCGCCGAGCGGCTTCCGGCCACCATCCTGCTGGCCCTGACCTGCCACGTGCTGGCCTCGCTCCTGGGCATCGGCCTGGGCATCATCGCCGCCACCCGGCAGTACAGCTGGACCGACACCATCCTGGGCATCATCTCCTTCATGGGCATGACCATCCCGCGGTTCCTCCTGGCCATCATCATCATGTATGTGCTGGTGTTCCGCATCGGCGTGAATGAGATCGGCAGTTTCAACTCCGCCTATTGGGGCGGGCAGCCCTGGGGCTGGGGCCGGTTCGTGGATCTGGTCTACCATGTCTGGCCGGTGGTCTTCATCGCCACCTTTGGTGGGTTGGCCTACAATATGCGCGTGATGCGAGCGAACCTGCTCGATGTACTGAACTCTCAATACGTAGAGACCGCGCGCGCCAAGGGCCTGCCGGAAGGCACCGTGATCATGAAGCACGCCGTCCCCAACGCGCTCCATCCGCTGATCGCCTATCAGGGTGTTGTGCTGCCCTATATGCTGACAGGCGAGATCGAGGTGGCCATCGTCTTCGGACTTGCCACCGTTGGTCCGGCAATTGTCGGATCCATGGCCGTGGGCGACGTCTTCGTCACCGCCAGCTTCATGCTCGTCCTCGCCACGACGCTCATCATCGGCAACATCATCGCCGATCTGCTTCTGGTCGCCCTCGATCCGCGTATTCGCCTGGGAGGGAACAGGGAATGAGCCCCAAAGACACCCACTCGTCCATTCCGCTGCCCCCCGACGCTGCAGGGGGCCCGGCGCCAACGCCGGCAGAGGAGGCTGATGCCACGCCTGTGCTCACCCGCTATGGCTCCGGCAACGAGACCTATGCTGCGCTGGTCTGGAGGCGCTTCCGTCGCTCGACCATGGGTATGATCGGCCTGGTGCTGGTGGTGACCCTCCTCGTTGTTTCGATCTTTGCCGATTTCTTTGCGCCCATGGACCCCAGGGCGACGAACCTGCCTTTCGCCCCGCCGGACATGATTGCCTTCGAGGACCCGGACGGCAATTTCAGCCTTTTGCCCTATGTCTATCCCATTGGGGATACGGGCGAGTTCGACCCCATCACCTACCAGCCCCTGACCGGGGCGATGCTGGACAATCCGACGCCGACCGGCTTCTTCGTGCAAGGTCATTCCTACCACCTGCTCTGGATCATTCCGGCCAATATCCACTTCTTCGGGTCGACCGATGGCCGTCCGATCCAGCTGCTGGGTACGGACAAGTTTGGCCGCGACATTCTCTCGCGCGGCATTGTCGGCTCTCGCATCAGCCTGATGATCGCTCTTGCGGTGGTGACGATCACCACCATTGTCGGCACGCTGGTGGGCATCACCTCGGGCTATATCGGAGGGGCGCTCGACGCCTGGGTGCAGCGCTTTGTCGAATTCGTGCTCGCCTTCCCGCAATTGCCTCTCTATCTCGCCCTGACCTCGCTGATCCCGGTCACGGCCCCATCAAATGTGTTCCTCAGTTTCGTGATCTTCGTCATGGCGGTGCTGGGCTGGGCCCAACTCAGCCGCGAGGTGCGATCCAAGACACTGTCATTGGCGCGTATCGAATATGTGCGTGCAGCCATTGCGGTGGGTGCCTCGGATGGGCGCATCATCACCCGCCATATCCTGCCGAACGTGCTGAGCCACATCATCGTCGCCATCACCCTGGCCATTCCCAGTGTCGTGCTGCTGGAGAGCTTTCTTGGTTTTCTCGGCTTTGCCGTGAAGCCGCCCCTGATCTCCTGGGGCCTGATGCTGCAGGACACCGGCACCTTCTCGGTGATCGGCTCCTATCCCTGGATCCTCTCTCCGGTGATTTTCGTGCTGATCACTGTCTTTGCCTTCAACGCGCTGGGCGATGGCCTGCGCGACGCAGTCGACCCCTATTGAGGAAACAGGACATGACCGAGAAAAATCTTGTTTCCGACACAAGGCACGACCTGGGAACCCATGGGCGCGAACTGATCCTGGATGCACGCAATATCGGGGTCGACTTCAAGGTCGAGGGCGGCGTTGTCAATGCGGTGCGCGACGTCTCCTTCCAGCTCCACAAGGGCGAAACCATCGCCCTGGTGGGAGAGAGCGGCTCGGGGAAATCGGTGACGGCGCGCACGATCATGAAGTTGCTCACCAAGCGAGCGACGATATTGCCGCAAACCCAGATAACCCTTTCGGGCAAGGACGTGGTCAAGATGAACGACCGCGACATGCGCAAGCTGCGCGGCAACGACATCGCCATGATCTTCCAGGAGCCGATGAGTTCGCTCAATCCGGTCTACACGGTCGGCCAGCAGATCTGCGAGATCATCCACCTGCACAACCGCGTCTCGCGCCAGGAGGCCATGTCTCGGGCCGAAAAGCTGCTCGAAGAGGTGCAGATCCCCGATCCCAGGGCGCGGCTCAATCAGTTTCCACACCAGCTCTCGGGCGGACAGCGCCAGCGCGTGATGATCGCAATGGCGCTGGCCAACCGCCCGGACGTACTGATCGCCGATGAGCCCACCACGGCTCTGGACGTGACGGTGCAGGCGCAAATTCTCAACCTGATCAAGGACCTCAAGGACAAATACGGCATGGCGGTGATCCTGATCACCCATGACCTGACCATCGTCCGGCAGTTCTCCGAATATGTCTACGTGATGCAGAATGGCGCGGTACAGGAGCACAACCAGACTGACGCGTTGTTTGCGGACCCCCAGCATGCCTATACCAAGCATCTGCTCGCCTCCGAGCCGAAAGGCACAGCGCTGCCGCTGGCCGAGGGCGAGCACGAGACCGTATTGGAGGGCAAGGAGGTCAAGGTGACCTTCACCCTCAAGCGCGGCGGTTTCTTCAAGCCGGATTTCTTCGACCTCAAGGCCGTCGACAATCTCGACATCAAGCTCATGCGCCACGAGACGCTGGGCATTGTTGGCGAAAGCGGCTCAGGCAAGACCACCTTCGGACAGGCCCTGATCCGGCTGATCGGCAATCAGGGCGGCCAGATCTGGTTCGACGGCGAGCGCATCGACAATCGCGACCGCAACGCGATGCGGCCGCTGCGCAGCCGCATGCAGATCGTTTTCCAGGACCCCTTCGCCAGCCTCAATCCGCGCATGTCGATCCGCCAGATCATCGAGGAAGGTCTGGTGGTCAACGGCATCGGCGCCAATCGGAACGAGCGGATCGACCGGGTGCGCCAGGCGCTGCGCGATGCCGGCCTGCCGGACACGATCCTCCAGCGCTTCCCGCACGAATTTTCCGGCGGCCAGCGCCAGCGTATTGCAATCGCTCGCGCCATTGCGCTCGAACCTGAGTTCATCCTGCTCGATGAGCCGACCTCGGCGCTGGATCTGAGCGTCCAGGCCCAAATCATCGACCTGTTGCGAAAACTGCAGGACGAGCGGGGGCTCAGCTATCTCTTCATTTCCCACGATCTTAAAGTCGTGCGCGCCCTCTGCCACCGCGTCATGGTCATGCAGCACGGCAAGATTGTCGAACAGGGTCCCGTTAGCGAGGTACTGACCAATCCGACGACCGATTATACCCGCCGCCTGGTGCGCGCGGCCTTCGAGATCGCTGCCTGACTGAAGCACGCCAAGGGTCAGATCACAAAGGTGACAGGCCCCTCACAACCTCATTGACCTTCCCATTTGGGAGGCCCGCACAAGGGTATTCTTTGCCCTTGGAGGTTACCATGCGAACAAGTCTAGCCGCCCTTGCCCTTGTTGTCTTGATGGCTCCGGCCCAGGCACAGGATCATTCCAGCCATGGCGCGATGATGTCGGGGGATAGCCCCGCGACCACAGGCTATCGCGAGGCCAATGCGAAAATGCATGTCGACATGGATATTGCCTATACAGGCAATGCCGATGCCGATTTCATTCTTGGGATGATCCCGCATCACCAGGGCGCCATCGATATGGCTCGCGTCGTGCTCGAGCATGGAGCCGATCCGGAAGTGCGCAAGCTGGCCGAAGAGGTCATCGCTGCTCAGCAGGCCGAGATTGCCTGGATGAGGGAGTGGCTGGCGAAGAACGGCTACTGATCCGCGACCGGGCCCATCGCCCTATCCCCGCTCCGGGCGGGACACGGAATTGCGGACAATCAACTCGGCCCGAAGCAGCACCTCGCGGGACTTCGGGTCTTCTCCGGCCAATAGCGCCAGCAGCAATTCCATGGCGGCCTCGCCGATGCGGTGGCGGGGCTGTTTCATGGTGGACAGGGAAGGGGTGAGAAAGCTGGCGAAAGAAATATCGTCAAACCCCATGATCGAAAACTGCTGGGGCAATTCGTAGCGGCGCGCATTGAGCGCGATCATCACGCCCATGGCCGTAGCGTCATTGACGCAGAAGAATGCGGTAGGCAGCACATCGCGCACGAACATCAACTCGGCAGCAGCTCGTCCGCTCTCGGTGGTGCCGTCGCCGTCGATGACGAGGCGCGGATCCGCAGTTAGCCCGGCCCCTGCCAGGGCAGCGCGATAGCCCTCTTCGCGCAAGCGGCTGATCTCGCGATTGGGAGCCCTTCCTACATAGGCGATGCGTCGATGCCCCTGCGACATCAGATGTTCCGTGGCGACCCGCGCTCCTTCGAAATTGTCCACGCCTACGAAAGGCACGCCCTTGCCGATGACCGGCTCATTGACGGCCACCATGGGAGGCAGACGTCCATCGGCCGGGCTCTGCCCCAGGCCATAGGGCAGGTGGCCTGTAAACAGGATCAGCCCATCGGCCTGGTTCGAACTGATGAACCGCAGATAATCGGCTTCGCGACTGGGGTCATTCTGGGTATTGCCGATCAACAGCCCATAGCCCCGCTTGCTCGCCTCGGTCTCCAACCCGACCAGGATGTTGGAGAAATTTGGATCGCCCACATCCGGCGCCAGGATGAGGATCATGTTGCTGCGTCTCATCCGCAGCGAGCGCGCCATGGCATTGGTGGTATAGCCGGTGCGCGCGATGGCGTCCGTGACCCGGCGGCGGGTGGCATCGGCGACCTTGGTCGGCTCGTTGATGGCGCGGCTCACCGTGGCAATCGAGACCCCGGCCATGGCCGCAACGTCTTCAATGGTGGCCAGCTTTTGATGCTGCACTTGGCGCTCCGCCCTCCGCGCCAGACCCAAAAATCCAGCACACTCCTGCCCTTAGCAGATGACGCTGACACCGCCAGCGTGATCCACAGGCTTATTGGAATTACCAACCTTGTAAACCTTTACACCAATCATGAAAACCTTTACATCATTGTTTGAGCACAGAGCATCGCAGCAAGCGGGCCACGCTCGGGGAGGGGTCGAGGCATGGTGGGCGCACAGGACAAGAGTGTTCAGCCGATTCTGTCGGCCAGCCGCGTTTCAAAGTCCTTTGGCGAAATCCCGGTGCTGTTCAGCATCGATTTCGACGTCTGCCCTGGCGAAGTACACGCCATCATCGGCGAAAACGGCGCGGGCAAATCCACCCTCATCAAAATCCTGTCCGGCATCGAGCAGCCCACGTCCGGCAGCATCAGCTTCGACGGCCAGACGGTGCAATTGCCGCCCGATGGCAAAGCCGAGGCACTGGGCATCGTGCTTATCCACCAGGAACTGAACCTGGCAGAGCACCTGACCGTTGCCGATTCCATCTTCCTGGGTCGTGAACTCAAGCAGTTCGGGTTCCTCGACAATAGCGAGATGCGCCGTCGTGCCCGCACCGTCATGGAAACTCTGCATGTGCCGGTTGACCCGGATGCTCGTATCAGCAGCCTGTCGGTGGCCGACAAGCAGATGGTCGAGATCGCCAAGGCCATCAGCCGCGATGCGCGGGTGCTCATCATGGATGAGCCGACCGCCGTATTGTCGGCGAGCGAGACCCAGACCCTGTTCGAGCAGATCCGCCGGCTGACCGCGCGCGGCGTGGCTGTGGTCTTTATCAGCCACAAGCTGGACGAGATCATGGAGCTTGCGGACCGGGTGACCGTGCTGCGGGATGGCCAATTGATCGCCACCGTCGGTACGGAGGCGCTGACGCCCGACTCCATCGCCCAGATGATGGTCGGCCGCGAACTGTCCAATCTCTATCCGCCCAAACATGAGCCGGATGTCGATGCGCCGACGGTACTCAGCGTGCGTAACCTCGAGACCCCGAGCGTGCGCAATATTTCCTTTGATCTGCGGCGCGGCGAAATCCTGGGTTTTGCTGGCCTGATCGGGTCGGGACGCACTGCCGTCGCCGAGGCCGTTGTGGGGCTGACGCACAAGAGCCATGGCGAAGTAACCCTCAATGGTCAGCCGGTCAGCTTCACCCGTGTCGCCCAGTCCGTCGATGCAGGCCTCGCCTACATGACCAAGGATCGCAAGGGCAAAGGCCTGCTGCTCAATATGGGCCTGCGGCCCAATCTCACCTTGCTCACGCTGAAAAAGCACCTGCGCGCCGGGTTTCTCGACACGGCCAGCGAGGATCGCGCGCTGGAACGTGCAGTGCGCCGCTTTGATGTGCGCGCCCGCGATGCCTCGGTCGCCGTCGGGAGGCTGTCCGGCGGCAATCAGCAAAAGCTGATGCTGGGCAAGACCATGGAAAGCGAACCCGACATCATCATCATGGACGAGCCGACGCGCGGCATCGATGTCGGCACCAAGCAACAGATCTATCACATCATCGCCGCGCTGGCGGCCGAGGGGAAGGCAGTCATCCTCATCTCCTCCGAATTGCAGGAAGTGATCGGTCTCAGCCATCGCGTCGTGGTGATGCGCACCGGGCGCATAGCCGGTGTGCTGGAAGGCGCCGAAATCACCGAAGAAGAGATCATGCGGTACGCCGCGGGCATCAAGCAGAGTGGACACGATGAGCGTATCAGCGCCTGAAATTCCGGCCAAGCCGGCACGCGGGTTTCATCCCGACCTCAAGACCATCGGCCCACTGGTGGCGCTGGCCCTGCTGGTATTGCTGGGTATCATGCTCAATGAGAATTTCCTGAGCTATAACAACATCACCAATGTGCTGGCGCGCTCGAGCTTCATTGGCATCATCGCCATTGGCGCCACCTTCGTCATCACCTCGGGTGGCCTCGATCTGTCTGTCGGCTCCATGGCCGCCGTGATCGCCGGCGTCATGATCATGGTCATGAACTGGCTGATCCCGTCATTTGGCATCGGCTGGGGGGTTATCCTGGCCGGCATGGCGGCGGGCATCCTGCTCGGCGGAGTGGCCGGCGTCGGCAATGGCCTGATGATTACGCGCGGCCGGATCGAAGCCTTCATCGTGACCCTGGGCACCATGGGCATCTTCCGCTCGCTGGTGACTTTCCTCGCCGATGGCGGCACGCTCTCGCTCAATTTCCAGGTCGCCGACGTTTATCGCCCCGTCTATTACAACGGGCTGCTCGGCATTCCCTATCCCATCCTGGTCTTCGCCCTCGTGGCCATTGCCGGCGAGATCGTCATGCGCCGCACGGCCTTCGGCCGCCACTGCGCCGCCATTGGCAGCAATGAACAGGTGGCCCGCTACTCCTCGATCAATGTCGAGAACGTCCGCCTGATTACCTACATCCTGCAAGGCGTTCTGGTGGGCGTAGCCGTGCTGCTCTACGTGCCGCGCCTGGGCTCCGCGTCGAGCACGACGGGGGTTTTGTGGGAGTTGGAGGCGATTGCGGCGGTGATTATCGGGGGCACCACGCTCAAGGGTGGCTATGGCCGCGTCTGGGGCACGGTGGTGGGGGTCATCATCCTCGGCCTTATCGGTAACATTTTGAATTTGCAGAGCATTATCAGCCCTTACCTCAACGGGGCCTTCCAGGGCGTCATTATCATCCTGGCCGTGCTGCTGCAGCGCCCAAGGCGCACCGCCTAGGCCCGGAGCGGGTCCTGGACCCGCTTCATGAACGAGTTTCACATCGCCCGCAAAAGGGCATTTTGGGAGGACTACAAATGAAACTGGCAACAACCCTTCTGGCCTCGGTGGTCATCGCCACCGGCCTGGGCGGCACCGCCCTCGCCCAGGACACCGTGACCATCGGCGTCTCGGTTCCGGCCGCAACCCATGGCTGGACCGGCGGCGTCAACTACTTCGCCCAGCAGGCCATCGAGCGTCTCGAAGCCACCTATGACAATGTCGACTTCGTCTTCGCCTCCTCGCCCGACTCGCCCAAGCAGATCGCCGATATCGAGGACATGGTCTCGACCCGTGGCATCGATGCCCTGGTGATCCTGCCCGGCGACCCGGACGCCATGACTTCCGCCATCAAGCAGGTCAAGGATGCCGGCAAGTTCGTGACCGTGGTGGATCGTCAGCTCTCCATCGACGGCGTGGAAAACCTCTATGTCGCCGGTGACAATCCGGGCCTGGGCGCCAATGCCGCCGAATACATCAAGGAACGCCTGCCGGAAGGCGGCAATATCGTCATCCTGCGCGGCATGCCGATCCCGATCGACCAGCAGCGTTTCGACGGCTTCATGGCCGGTATCGAAGGCACCAACATCACCGTTCTCGATGATGAATTCGCCAACTGGAACCGCGATGATGGCTTCAAGGTGATGCAGGACTTCCTGACCCGCTTCCCCGACATCAAGGCCGTCTGGACCCAGGACGACGATATCTCCCTGGGCGCCATCGAAGCCATCAAGCAGGCCGGCCGCGAAGGCGAAATGTTCATCGTCGGCGGCGCCGGCATGCAGCAGATTCTCCAGGCCGTTAAGGCCGGTGATCCGCTGACCCCGATCGACGTGAGCTACAGCCCGGCCATGATCGCCACGGCCATCGAGCTGACGACCTCGCACTTCACCGGCGGCATCCAGGTTGCCGGTCGCTACATCCTCGACTCGACCGTCATCACCCAGGACAATGTCGACGGTTTCCTCGACGCTGACAGCCCGTTCTGATCCTTCCCGGAACGGACATGAGAGGGGCGTCCGGCATTGCCGGGCGCCCCTTTCCTATGGAATTAAGGGCTTGGCCCGTTGTCAGGATGACACGCGGATCGCTGCATTTCGCCGGCCGCGCGCGGTCTTTTCAACGCTGACAACTTGTCGCGGGAACGTCAGGCCTGCTGACGCATTACCTGATCCGAGCTCCGGGCGACGCCCGCCTGGTCTTTGGTGCCGCTGGAGCTCACCAATTTCCTCAGACCGGCTCCGGCGTATAGCCAGCCTCTCGGATGGCAACTTCGCCTTTGGCGCGGTCGCCGGTGAAGGTGACCTTGTGGGTCGGCAGATCGATCTCGACGCTGGTGCCCGGCAGGGCCGCTTCGAGGGCCCCGCGCACCGTGCCAACGCAATGGCCGCAGGTCATGTCGTTGACGGTGAGTGTTGTCTTGTCAGTCATGGTCAGTGTCCTTTGGTGGCTGGCTTGCCGGCCAGATCGTCGAGAATGGGGCAGTCGGGCCGGTTGTCGCCGGCGCAGCAATGGACGAGATGGCTCAGCGTCTTCACCATGCCCTGCAATTCGGCGATCTTGGTCTCGAGGGCGGCAATATGGCCGCTGGCGATATCCTTGACCTCGGCGCTGGCGCGGGATCGGTCCTGCCAGAGGCCGAGCAGCGCGGAGGTCTCCTCGACCGAGAACCCGAGCGTGCGGGCGCGCTTGATGAAACGCAGCACATGAACCTCATCGGCGCCATAGACGCGATAATTGCTGCCGGTGCGCAGCGGCGCACGGATCAGGCCGATCTGCTCATAATAGCGGATCATCTTGGCCGAGACGCCGGTGGCGCTGGCGGCTTCTCCGATATTCATAGGGTCACTCCCTTCACACCACGCAGCCGCTGGGCATTGCCGATTACGAAGATGGACGAAAAGGCCATGGCCCCGGCTCCGATCATGGGCGAGAGCAGGATGCCGAAGGCAGGATAGAGCACGCCCGCCGCAACCGGGATCAGAATGGTGTTGTAGCCAAAGGCCCAGAACAGGTTTTCCCATATGTTCCGCAATGTCGCGCGGCTGACCGTGAGCGCATTGAGGACGCCCCGGAGGTCACCCCCGAGCAGCACGACATCGGCGCTTTCGATGGCGGCGTCGGTGCCCGACCCTACGGCGATGCCGATATCGGCTTCGGCCAGGGCCGGTGCGTCATTGATGCCATCCCCGACATAGGCGACGATACGATTGCCCTGCCGCAGCGACTTGATGGCCTCGACCTTGTCGGCCGGCAGCACTTCAGCGCGAACCTCATCGATGCCAAGCTGGGCAGCAATGGCCTCAGCCGTGCGCCGATTGTCGCCCGAGATCATCGCGGTCTTGAGGCCCATGGCGTGCAGGGCTTCGATCACCGCCTTGCTCGAAGGCTTGATGTTGTCGGCCACCACGATAGCGGCAGCCAGCTTGTCGTCGATGGATGCAAAGACCGGGGTCTTGCCCTCGCCCGACAATCGTTCGATGGCCTCGGCGAAATCGGAGAAGTCGAGGTGGCTCATGTGACTGCGTGCGCCGACCGCGACCAGCCGCCCATCGACGCGGGCCGTGACGCCGGTCCCGGGGTTCGAGGTGAACTCGGTGACTGTACCAAGGGCCAGTCCGGCCTTCTCGGCGGCACTGACAATAGCGGTGGCGATTGGGTGTTCGGACCGGGATTCGACAGCAGCGATCAGCGCCAGAACCTCGTCATGCTCAAAATCATCGTCAAGGATGAGATCGGTCAGGACCGGCTTGCCCTCGGTCACGGTTCCGGTCTTGTCGAAGGCAATGATGCTGGCGTCGCGAAGCTGCTGCAGGGCCTCGCCCTTGCGGAACAGCACGCCCAGTTGCGCGGCCCGTCCGGTGCCCACCATGATCGACATGGGCGTGGCCAGGCCCATGGCACAGGGGCAGGCGATGATCAGAACGGCCACCGCATTGACCAGCGCATAACTGACACCCGGCTCCGGCCCCAGGATGAACCAGGCAATCGCAGTGACAATGGCCAGGCCGATGACGATCGGCACAAAGACCGCCGTGATGCGGTCAACGACCGCCTGGATGGGGAGCTTGCCGGCCTGGGCATCCTCGACCATGCGGATGATCTGGGCCAGCATGGTATCGGCGCCCACCTTGGTGGCGCGGAAACGGAAGCTGCCCGAGATATTGAGCGTGCCGCCCACAACGCCGTCGCCGACAGATTTGGACACCGGCAGGGATTCGCCCGAGATCATGGATTCATCGACATGGCTCCTGCCATCGATGATCTCGCCATCAACGGCGATCTTCTCGCCGGGACGCACCAGCACCACATCGCCGACCCGTACCGCATCCACCGGCACATCCACCGCGCCGCCATCCCGCTCGACGCGGGCCGTGCGTGCCTGCTGCTGCATGAGCTGGCGGATGGCGTCCCCGGTGCGGCCCTTGGCGATGGCTTCCAGCCAGCGGCCCACCAGGATCAGCGTCACGATGACCGCCGCGGCCTCGAAATAGACATAGCGGGTTTCGGCCGGGACCAGTTGCGGGGCAAAGGTGACGACACTCGAATAGAGCCAGGCGGCACCCGAGCCCAGCGCCACAAGCGAGTTCATCTCCGGCGCACCCCGCAGCAGGGCCGGAATGCCGACCTTGAAGAAGCGCAAGCCCGGCACGAAGAGCACGAAACTGGCGAGCAGGAAATAGCTGACCCAGAGCACATCCATGGAGACGACCGACATGACCCACATGTGGAAGGGCATGTAGAGGTGGCCGATCATCTCGATGGCAAAGAGCGGAATGGTGGGGATGGCGGCGATGATGACGTCGCGCCTGAGCACGGCGGCGTCCTCGTCGTGGTGATGGGCATGGTCATGGGCCGGGGCATCGGGCTGTCTGACGCTGCCCTTGTAGCCCGCCTTTGCGACGGCCTGGATAAGGGCAGCGGCATCTCCACCCGATACGGTGGCGCGCTCGGTCGCCAGGTTCACGGAAGCGGTTTCGACACCGGGGACCTTGAGCAGGGCCTTTTCCACGCGATTGACGCAGGAGGCGCAGGTCATGCCCTCGATGTCGAGCGAAACGGGCGTGATTTTGTGGTCGTGATGGACGTGCTGGTTCATGATTTCTACCTCGTCCCAAAGCATATGGACCTTCCCATCATGGTAAGGTCAAGGGGTGACTTTCCAGGAATTTCAGTTTGCGTGGCCCCACCTCACCCTCGGTCCCTCCCCATCGAGGGGAGGGAGGCGCAGGTTGGGATGTCGGTGTTCATCGTCTCCCTCTCCCCTTGTGGGGAGGGATCAAGGGTGGGGGTTCAACGCGCCGGGCGCTCCCAGTTGGTCGCCTCTTGCCTTGGTCTCCTGCGCGGGAGATGGGCTGGCCAATATTTGTAGCCAACCAAATGCGACCAGTTGGCACAGCGACATTCATGCGCCTTATACCTGGATGCGGACCGGCCTATGTCATGCTCGTCAGGAGTTGGCCATGCAGACTTTACGCAAGGACATTCAGAGCGCCGAAGTTCCGGTGTTGTGCCAAAGTTGTGAGGCCCGGCATCAGGGAATTTGCGGCGCGCTTGACCCCGATCAACTGCTGGCGCTGGCAAAGTCCACCCGCCGCGTGCGCAAGTCGGCCGGCGAAGTACTGCTCGCCGATGCCATGCCGATTTCAAGCTATGCCAATGTGCTGCGCGGGGTGATCAAGCTTTCCAAGGTGCTTGAAGACGGCCGCCAGCAGGTGGTGGGCCTGCAATTTGCGCCGGACCTTCTGGGCCGCCCCTTTGCTGCGGAAAGCCGGGTCAGCGCCGAGGCAGCCTCCGAAGTCGACCTTTGCATCATCCCCAAGCCGGCGCTCGAGACGCTGTTGCAGCAGAGTGCACCGCTCGAACACCGGGTGATGATGCAGGTCTTGCGCGAGCTGGATGAGGCCCGCGACTGGATGGTGACCCTGGGCCGCAAATCGGCGGCCGAGAAGGTCGCCAGCTTCCTGTACCTGATTGCCACTCATATCGACCCCACCGAAGCGCAGCCCGAGACCAGTTTCGACCTGCCCCTGAGCCGCGCCGATATTGGCGATTTCCTGGGCCTGACCATCGAAACGGTCAGCCGGCAGATCAGCAAGCTCAAGGCCGATGGGGTAATCGAGATCGTCAACTACCGGCATGTCACCGTGCCCGACCTGGCGCGCTTGCGGCTCAGGTGCGGGTAGACTGTTTCATCCCCGAAACATGTCACAGGTGCTGCCTTCCCTTCTCCACTGAGGGGGCGAGGGGGCGATGGATTTGATGGCGCCACGCCAGGTAGATGAGCTAAATCAGGACGCCGTTTCTGAGCGTCAGCACCCGATCCACCGTGCCTTCGGGAATGGCCGCATGGGTGACCAGCACCACGGTGCGGCCTGTCGTGGCATTGGCCAGAACCTGGAAGAACGCTTCTTCGGTATCGCGGTCGAGAGCATTGGTCGGTTCGTCGAGCAGCAGCACCGGCGCATCGGACAGCAGGGCGCGGGCGAGGCAGAGGCGTCGCGCCTGACCGGCTGAAAATGTGCGCCCGACCTCGCCCATGAGCGTGTCGAGGCCCCGGGGCAGGGCGCGCACATGGTCATCCAGTTGCGCCTGTGCGAGAGCGAACCACAATTGGTCATCGTCGGCATCGGCCCGTCCAATGAGCAGATTGTTGCGGATGGTGTCGATAAAGACAGGGCTGTCCTGGCTGAGCAGCGCCATATGCGCATGAATGTCGGCGCTGGCGAAGTCCGGCAGGGCATGGCCGCCAATGGTGATGCGGCCCGATTGCGGATCGGACAGGCGCAGCAGCAGGCGCAGCAGGGTGGATTTGCCCGACCCGCTGGCGCCGGTGATGGCGATGCGCTCGCCCGGGGCAATGTGAAGGCTCAGCCCATCGAGAATGGGGGGCAGGCCAGGATAGGCAAAGCCGACGCCGTCGAGATCGATTGCGCCGTCACGAGGCAGGGGCAGCGGATTGGCCGGCTCTGCAACGGGCAGGGGCAGGCCGGCCAGCGCCATCAGCCGCTCGGCAGCGGCCATGGCCTGGGTTGCCTTGCTGGTGCTGCGCACGATCATGCTGGTCACCTCGAAGCTGCCAAGCACGGCCAGCAGCAATCCAGCCATGACCGGCCCCTCGATCCGGCCGGCATCGAGCGCCACCAGGCCGGCCCAGAGGGTGCCCACAAGCGCCAGCGCCGCCAGGCCCTGAACCGCAAGGCTGCCCAGCGTGGTGACGGCACCCAGATGCCGGCGCAGACGGGCGGCCTGTTCATTGGCCTGTGCGAACTGGGCGCCGGTCGTGCCCAGGGCGCCGAGCAGCACCAGGTCGGCATGGCCATTGACGCCATCGAGCACCCGCATGCGCAAGTCGGCCTGCGCCGCCACGCTGGCGCGCCCGGCGCGGCGGCTGAGCAGCACCATGGCCATGGGCACCACGAGGCTCGCCACGACCAGCGCCAGCCCATAGGGCAGGGCAGCGGCGGGGAGAAATATGACGAGGATCGCGGTCATGATCGCGCCGATGACCAGGGCCGAAACCAGGGGGCCGATGGCCACAAGAAAAGCGGTGTCGAGTGCGTCGACATCGGCGGTGAGGCGCGAGACGAGATCGCCATGGCGCATTGACCGATCCGGCAGGGGCAGGCGCGGGAAAAGCCGGGCAAAGAGCCAGCCGCGCAGGTCGGACAGGAGCTTGAGCGTCCCATTGTGGCCCACCAGCCGCTCGCCGTAGCGCGCCAGGATGCGCAGGAAGGAGAGGCCCCGCACCATGGCGGAGGGCACGAAGAGGTTGAACCCCAGGCCGGCCGTGGTGAGAGCCGTGGCGGTGATGAACCAGCCCGATGTGCCCAGGAGTGAAACCCCGGCGGCCAGCGTGACCAACGAGAGCACAAGGGCCAGGAGGAGCGCGCGGCTGCGCTGGCGGAAAAGCGGCAGGAAGGTGAGGAGGGCCTTCATGCGACACCCCGCTTTGCGGCTGGCTTGGGCGCGGCGAGCAGAGTGCCCCCCGCAATGCGCCAGACCTTGTCCATGCGGCCCGCGACCGACAGGGAATGGGTGGCAACGATGAGCGTGCGGCCTTTTGCATAGGCCAGGATGGACGCGATGATCTCGTCTTCGAGGCTGGCTTCGAGATGGGCAGTGGGTTCATCGAGCAGGATCAGCCCGGCATCGCGCAGGAAAAGGCGCGCGAGGGCCACCCGCTGCGCCTGGCCGCCCGAAAGCCCCGCGCCATCTTCGCCGATCAGGGTATCGAGCCCGTCGGGCAGGGCGGCGGCAAAGCCGGTGACGGCGGCGCGCTCGGCGGCCCGCTCGATCTCGACGCGCGGTGCGCCGGGGCGGGCAAGACCGATATTGTCGGCGATGCTGGCATGCACGATGCGCGGCTTCTGCGCGAGCAGGAAGCTGCGGGCCCGCAATTCGCGCTCGGTCCAGTCGGCCATGGGGCGGCCATCGAGGGTGAGCTGACCCTCATGCGCCCGCAGGCCGGCCAGTGCTTCGAGCAGCGTGGACTTGCCCGCGCCACTGGGGCCGAGCAGGGCCACATGCTGCCCTGCGGGCACGGTGAGCCCGGCATCATGCAGCACGACGCCCAGCCTGTCGGGGGTGCGCAGGGTGACCCCGGACAGCGCGACCTCGAGCGCCGCACCGGCAAGTGGGGCGATGTCTTGGAGGGGAGCGGGGGCGGCCGGGAGGGCGCCAAGCTGGCGCTCGATTTCGAGGAGACCCGCCCTGGCGGTGGCGCGGTCATGATAATGGGCAGCGAGCAGGCGCAGGGGATTATAGACCTCCGGCGCCATCAGCAGCAGGAACATCCCCGCCTGCAGGGTCAGCGGGCTGGTGCGCAAGTGCAGGTAGTCGATGAAGGTCAGGCCCACATAAAGCGCGATCCCGGCGACCCCGAGGGCCGCGAAGAACTCCAGCACGGCCGAGGACAGGAAGGCGATGCGGAGGACCTTGAGCGTACGCCGGCGCAGGGCCTCGCTGGCCTCGACGATCCCGGCGGTTTCGGCATCGGCCCGGCCGAAGAGCTTGAGGGTCAGCAGCCCGCGCAAGCGATCGGCAAAGCGGCCCGAGAGATGGCTGAGCGCGCGTGCCTGCCGGTCCGTGGCGATCTGCGCGCCCCAGCCGACCAGCGCCATGAACACCGGGATCAGGGGCGCGGTGACCAGGAACAGCACACCGGCCACCCAGTCGAGCGGCAGGATGATGGCGCCGAAGACCAGCGGCAGCAGCGCGGCCTGGAGCGCCGCCGGCAGATAGCGGGCGAAATAGCCATCGAGCGCTTCCACCTGATCGACAATGGCAGAGGCCGCCGCACCCGAAGCTGCGGCATCGGCGGCCCGGGGCGAACGCGCCAGCAATTGGGTAAAGAGAACCTGCCGCACATGGCGCTTGATCGCCTCGGCGGCGGCAATCCCGGCCTGCTCGCCCAGCGCCCCAAGCGCGGCGCGAATGACGAGGAGGCCGACAAGCAGGCCAAGGGCCGGCAGCAGCGCAGCAGCCGTCTCGCCCAACTCGATGGCCCGGCCCAACACATCGGACAGCGTCCAGGCCTGCCAGACCAGAAGCCCGCCGCTCGCCAGCGGCGCAATCGCGGCAATGGCCAGCATGAAGCCACCCTTGCCATGCAGACGGTTGAGCGCTGATGCGCTGGCCTTGTCGGAAAATGTGGTCACACGAACTCTTTGCAGTGGGCGGGCGCAATCACGAATGCATATCCTATCCTATTGTCGAGGCCGACAAGACACCTTGATCTGAATCAATGCGGGGATCAGTCTGATGTCGCATGGAAGGGACATTGGCGGCCCGACTCCTGGCCGTCGCAACCGGAGAGCTGGAACGTGCCATGATCGACATGCTCGTCGTCGACCTCTCGCGATGGCAATTTGCTGCCACTGCGATGTATCACTTCATATTCGTGCCGCTGACCCTGGGTCTCTCCTTCATGATGGCAATCATGGAGAGCGTCTATGTGATGACCGGGCGCGATATCTGGCGCAAGGCGACCCTGTTCTGGGGCACGCTGTTCGGCGTCAACTTCGCCATGGGCGTCGCGACCGGCATCGTGATGGAGTTCCAGTTCGGCATGAACTGGAGCTATTACAGCCATTATGTGGGCGACGTGTTCGGGGCGCCGCTGGCCATCGAAGGGCTGATGGCCTTCTTCCTCGAGGCCACCTTTGTGGGCCTGTTCTTCTTCGGTTGGGACCGGCTGAGCAAGGTGGGGCATCTGATCGTCACCTGGCTGGTGGCCTTCGGCGCCAATTTCTCGGCACTCTGGATCCTCATCGCCAATGGCTGGATGCAGAACCCGGTCGGTGCCAAGTTCAATCCCGACACCATGCGCATGGAAATTACCGACTTCATGGCGGTGATCTTCAACTCGGTGGCGCAGGCCAAGTTCGTCCACACGGTGAGCGCCGGCTACGTGACCGGCGCTGTCTTCGTGCTCGCCATCTCGGCGCTGTTCCTGGTCAAGGGAAAGCATGTGGAACTGGCCAAGCGCTCGGCAGTGGTCGCGGCCAGCTTTGGTCTTGCCTCGGCGCTGTCAGTGGTCGTCCTGGGTGACGAGAGCGGCTATGTCGCGACCGAACACCAGAAGATGAAGATCGCGGCCATAGAGGCCTCGTTCCACACCGAGCCGGCCCCCGCTCCCTGGACCGTGGTGGCGATACCGGGCGCCGATGGCGAGCCGATCTGGCAGATTCAGGTTCCCTGGCTGGGCGGGCTGATCACCACCCGCTCGCTGGATGAGGAACTGGAGGGCATCAACGAACTGGTCGAACGGGCCGAAGAGCGCATCCGCTCGGGCATGGTGGCCTATGAGGCGCTTCAGCAGATCCGGGCCGATGGCAATGAAGAGGCGCGCGCCGTGTTCGAGGACACCTGGCCTGACCTCGGCTACGGCCTGCTGCTCAAGCGCTATCGTGTCGACGTCGAGAACGCCACTGACGAGGAGATCGCCATGGCAGCCGCCGACACCGTGCCCGATGTCTGGCCGCTGTTCTGGACCTTCCGCATCATGATGGGGCTGGGCTTCTTCTTCATCGCCTTCTTCGGGTTGTGGTTCTACCGGGCCTCGCGTGGCTGGATCGACACCAACAAGCCGCTGCTGTGGTTCACGGTGTTCCTTCTGCCCACGCCCTGGATCGCCATCGAAAGCGGCTGGTTCATCGCCGAGTTCGGGCGGCAACCCTGGGTGGTGGAGGGGGTCCTGCCGACCTTCTACGCGGCATCTGGCCTCAGCGTACTCGACCTCATCCTGTCGCTGACCTTCTTCGTGCTGCTCTACACCGTGCTGCTGGTCATCATGGTCATCCTGATGGTGCGCATCATCAAGGCCGGCCCCAAGGACAAGCTGTTCACGGTCGATGACGAGGACGATTTCGTCATCGCCGCCCTGCCTGCCACTCCCGCAACCAAGGAGCTCGGATCGTGAGCACCATTCCTCTCGACTATGAAACGCTGCGGCTGATCTGGTGGCTGCTGCTGGGCGTCTTGCTGATCGGCTTCGCCATCATGGGCGGACGCGACCTGGGCGTGGGGGCTCTGCTGCCTTTCGTCGCCCGGACCGACGACGAGCGGCGCGTCCTGCTCAATCTCATCGGCCCGACCTGGGAAGGCAACCAGGTGTGGCTCGTCTTGGGGGGCGGGGCCATTTTCGCGGCCTTCCCGCCTCTCTATGCGGTGAGCTTTTCGGGCTTCTACCTGGCGATGATCGTCATCCTCCTGGCCCTGATCCTGCGGCCCGTCGGCTTCAAGTTCCGCGGCAAGGTGGAAGACCCGCGCTGGCGCGCCACCTGGGACTGGGCGCTTTTTGTCGGCGGCTTCGTGCCGGCGCTGATCATGGGTGTCGCGGTGGGCAATGTGCTGCTCGGCGCTCCCTTCCACCTCGATGACAGCATGCGCATCTTCTATACCGGCAATTTCTTCCAGCTGCTCATGCCCTTTGCCCTGCTGTCGGGGCTCGTAAGCCTGGGCATGATCGTGGTCCAGGGCGCCGCCGTGATCGCCGCACGCACGGACGGCGTGATCGCCGAACGGGCGCGCAGCTATGGCATCTGGGCAGGGTTGGCGACGATTGTTCTGTTCGCCCTGGGCGGCGTCTGGGTGGCTTTCATGGACGGCCATGTCGTCACCAGTGTCATCGACCCCAATGGCGCGATCAATCCCCTCGCCAAGACGGTCGAGATGGTGCCTGGCGGCTGGCTGCGCAATTACGGACTCTATCCCTGGATGGTGGCCGCACCGGTCATCGGCTTCGCCGGTCTTGCCATTGCGATAGCGTCGCTGCAATGGCGGCAGAGACTGGTGGCCCTGCTTGGATCGAGTGCGGGCATCTTCGGCATTGTCGCGACTGCAGGGGTTTCGATCTATCCGTTCTTCCTGCCGTCCTCGACCATGGCCAATGCCGGGCTGACGCTTTGGGACGCGTCGTCCAGTCACCTGACCCTGTTCATCATGCTGCTGGCGACCCTGGTCTTCCTGCCCCTGGTGCTGCTCTACACCGCCTGGGTGTTCCGGGTGATGCGCGGCACGGTGACGACCGAGAGCCTGAACAAGAACCCCAACGCCTATTAGGAGACGATCATGTGGTATTTTTCGTGGATCCTGGGCCTGGGACTGGCCTGCACCTTCGGCATTCTCAACGCCATGTGGTTCGAAATGCGCGAAGACCGGCGGCTGGCACGCGAACAGGGTAAGGAAAGTGTTACCCGCTGACGCATAGCTGTTGACCGTTTGGTCAAAAATCAAATCAGGCCGGATTCGGGCATGCCCGGGTCCGGTTTTCCTTTGTTTTCAGAAAGATAGAGTGGTGAACTCGCTGGTCGGGCACAGAACGCCGCCATCGCCTCCATGAAAGGAATGTGGCGAAAATGCCTCTTTCGTTTGCACTGAATGCATAACGGATGTGCAGCAAGGCCATCTACTAATCACGACCGGGCTGATCTAGATATAGGTCATCAAAACGAAGGGGAAACCGAAATGAACATCGCCAAGAAGATCGCCGACTTTGCCAAGTACCAGCGCACCCTGCGTGAGCTGAACGCTCTGGACAACCGCCAGCTGCACGACCTGGGCATCACCAAGGGTGATATCCGCTCGATCGCTCGCGGCACCTACGTCGCCTAATCAGCGACCGTCGCCGCAAGGCGGCACGACCTCCAGGTCATCCGATGAAGGCGTCCTCCCGGGCGCCTTTTGTCGTTTTTGGGGCCAGTTTCTTGAGCGTTCAGCAGCGGGGCGCGCTACTCTCCTGCATACACTGCGCCGCCCTCGGCCTGACCCGAGGGCCATCCACCACATCGGCGACGTTGCGAGCGGTCCTCGGGTCAAGCCCGAGGACGATACGGTGGTTGTTGGAAGGTCATCACCCCCACCTAGCTTTGCTACGGCCCTTCGGACCTAGCGTCGCTACCTCCCCCTTGAAGGGGGAGGTGATTGAAACTCTGGGTCACCGCACCAGATCGGCCACGACGCAATCGAGCGCCCGGATCAGGTCATCGGGCCG